>NZ_CP090976.1:956797-1275730 GCF_021513235.1 Kaistella sp. 97-N-M2
GTTTCCGAAAAAAGTAATGCGGTACGGCTGTTCATTGGAGTAAGAGAAAACATCCACAATTCCGCCGCGCACGGAGAACTCGCCGGGCTCCGACACAAAATCCGTCAGATTAAAATTGAACTGGTGCAGAAGTTCTTCCGTAAAGTTGAAATCTAAACTTTCGCCCGTTTTAATGAGGTGAGAAATGGCTTTGAAATCTTCTTTCTTCAGAACTTTTTCCGCCAGCGCAGAAAATCCCGCCACAATGACTTTCGGTTTTTTTCCTGAATTCAGTTTATTTAAAACTTCGGTTCTTAAAACCAGATTCGCATTTTGGGTTTTCTCGATCTGATAAGGATCTACGTGCGTCGCCGGATAATAGAGAACGTTTTCTTTGCCCAGCAGATCTTCCATTTCAGCCGTAACGTAAAGTGCTTCTTCGCGGTCTTCAATTAAAAAAAGGATGGTCTTTTTGTAGGTCAAAAAAAGTTCGGCGGTAAAAACGGAAGGCGAGGAACCCGCAAAACCGCGCACAGAAAGATGTTGGTAATCTTCCAGATTTTTGAAAATTGTAGCGCCAAATTCGTTTTTCAGCAAATTGGGCAGAAAAGTTTCGTGGATGTGTTTTAATTGCATTCTTAAAGTAAAATTTAAAGCCGTTCCAAATAAAAACGACAAAAGCGATTTCGGGAAAATTCCGAAACCGTTTGAAAACACAAATTTATGAATTTATTTTTTAGAACCTCTTTCAACGCTGCGATGCAGAAAACTGGAAATAATATGCAAGTCTTTTTTAATTTTTCATAAATCTTCCTAATAAAGCATAAAACCAAATGGTATTACGTGGACGTGGCATACGGTTTGAAAAACTCTGAAACTTAATTTAAAAATAAAACAGTATGAAATTAGCAATTTTGAAAAACTCGAAAAAGTCTACATGGCGATTCTTAGGATTATTTATCCTATTGTTCTCTGTAATTTCCCTGGCGTCCTGCAGCCGCGATGACGATCCTGCAGACAACGATTTTTTCGCGGGAACTTACAACGGAAGTATTTCCTATTACGATGGTTCCACCACCAATTCTCAGGACAACGGGAAGGTTTTTGTAACCAAAGTAGGCAGCGGAAACAAGTACAACTTCAGTTTTTCCGACGGCATTTCGGATCTGAACGGAATTGAATTTAAAAAAGAAGGCGATAATTCTTTGATCAGCATTGGATCTTCTGCAACTTCGTACATCAGAATCGATAACGACGATTTAAAAATTCTTTATATTGCTGATGGTAAAACCTGGACGGCAAACTGTACAAGATAATTTTTAGAAGAACTAACGAAACCGTTTCATTCATTTGAAGCGGTTTTTTTTATTCTGAATAAGGAAAAAAAAGTTTTGCATTTTTTTATATCTTTAAAAAAAAATTGATGAAGCTTTTTTACGCTTTTCTGATCTTTTCTGTTTTCCTGGCCTGTCAGTCCGACAGCCGCGACAATCCCCGCGCTTACGTACAGGGAAAAATAACCGGAAACAATTTGAAGTTCGACAAAATATCCGTCGCTCTCGAAAGCGACGATACCAATATCGCCGAAACCGTACCGGCGAATTCCGGGGATTTCACCTTGTCGGGACCGCTAATTTCAGAGGATTTTTCGGTGGTTATGAATAAAAAGATCGAATCTTTTACCGCTTCAAAGCAAGGCTGCACGTTGTCCGCCGATTCCCTGCAGATCATTGTTCCCGCCGGAAATACTTATGTAACATTCGACGAAATAAAAGTAAAAGAATGAGAATCCTACTTCTGTGCTTTTTTGGTTTCAGCACTTTTCTTTTCGGCCAGAAAAAGAAATACAAACTCGACGTCGTTTCAAACATCGAAGCGAAAGCTATTATGATGAAAGCGCTCGGGAATAATTCGCTCGCCAAAGACCTGCAGCCATTTTACGGTTTCGGTTTCAGCGGAAATTTAATGACGCCTATTAACTTTGGCCTCGGCGTCGATTATAATATGCTTTTTTCCAACGTGCGATATGACCGCCAAAACATTTACGGCAATATCGGTTCCCCAAAAATGACGGTGATCGATGTTTTTCTGACGCACCGCGAAAATATTTCGGAGGAATTCCTCGTGGAAGAAATGGCAGGTTTCAGTTATTATAACCATTCCAGCTCGTTTATCGCTTTGACTGACGAAAAACTTAAAAATTCCGGAATGGGTTTTAATCTGGGTGGAAAAGCGATTTATATTTTAGATCCGGAAGGCTATCAGGCGGTTTTCGTGGCGGGAAAATTCAATTATTATTCCACCAATATTTATAATGAAAACGCCGACATTCAAAAATATTTTAATCATTCCGCTTTTTTGCGTTTAAGTTTGGGCTACCGCTACAACTTTTGAAATCGGCACTTCCACCGTTTTATTTCCAAAATCTTCTAAATTTGCGCTATGCTGAATTTCATTAAGAAAAATATCGCTTTAATTTGGGCCAAAAATCACGTTAAAGAAACCAAGTCCTTCAAACAAAACGCCGTCGGAGATCAGGAAAAACTCCTGCTTTCATTAATCCAAACGGCAGAAAAAACGTTGTTCGGCCGCGAACATCAGTTCGAAAACATTAAAAATATTCAGGATTTTCAAAAGCACGTGGCGATTGCGGATTACGAAGATCTAAAACCCTACATCGAAAAAGTAAAAAAAGGCCAGCGCAATATTCTCTGGACGGAAACGCCAGAATATTTTGCGAAAACCTCCGGGACTACGTCCGGTTCCAAATACATTCCTATTTCCACAGAAGGAATGCCTTTTCATATTAATGCCGCACGCAGCGCGCTTTTTCACTATATCGCCCAAAAAAATAACGCCGGATTCGTGGGCGGAAAAATGATTTTCCTGCAGGGCAGCCCGGAACTGGAAGAAGTCAACGGCATAAAGACGGGCCGACTTTCGGGCATCGTCGCACATCACATCCCGAAATATTTGCAGAAAAACCGTTTGCCCAGCTTAAAAACGAACCTCATCGAAGACTGGGAAACCAAGGTGGACGAAATCGTAAAGGAAACCGAAAACGAAAACATGACTTTAATTTCCGGCATTCCGCCCTGGCTGATCATGTATTTTGAAAAACTGATCGAGCGAAACGGCAAAAAGATTACGCACTTATTCCCGAATTTGCAGCTCATCATCACGGGCGGCGTGAATTACGAACCGTACCGTGAAAAAATGGAAGAACTTTTGGGCGGAAAGGTCGATATCATTCAAACTTTTCCGGCAAGCGAAGGATTTTTTGCCTTTCAGGATGATTACGAGAAAGAGGGTTTGCTGCTGCTAACGGATCACGGAATTTTCTATGAATTTGTTCCGCTGGAAGAATTCGGACAACCCGGGGCGAAAAGACTGACTTTAAAAGACGTGGAATTGAATAAAGATTACGCTTTAATTTTAACCACCAATTCCGGACTTTGGGCGTATTCCATCGGCGATGTGGTGAGATTTATTTCGAAAAATCCGTACCGGCTTTTGGTTTCGGGGCGGACAAAACACTTCACTTCCGCTTTTGGCGAACACGTTATCGCGTTTGAAGTGGAAGAAGCCATGAAAGCCACAGTTGAAGCATTTCCGGCGCAGATCACCGAGTTTCATCTCGCCCCACAGGTTAATCCTGCGGAAGGTTTGCCTTACCACGAATGGTTTATCGAGTTTGAAAAAGAGCCGGAAAATTTGGAAGCCTTCCGGAAAAATTTAGACGAAGAAATGCGGCAAAGAAATTCCTATTATGATGATCTCATCTCCGGAAAAATTCTACAGCCTTTAAAAATTTCTTCGTTGGTGAAAAACGCGTTTCAGGAATACGCGAAATCCGAAGGAAAATTAGGCGGACAAAATAAAATCCCGCGTTTGGCCAATGACCGAAAGATCGCGGATTTTTTTGAGCAATATATAAGAGATTAAATTCATACTTTAGTTTAAATAATTTCTATGAAATATCTGCTGATTCTAATGTCCCTTCTTGCTTTTCACTGCTGTTCATCAAATAAATACAGCGCCGATGAAGATTCGGGAAATTTCGAAAAACTGCAGGCCGGAACAAAATATGTCTTTTTTCATGAAAACGATTTAAAAACCAACATGGAAATTACCTCCGTTGAAAAAGACAGCATTATTGGACTTCATCATAAATCTCGGATTGCTCTGTCAAAAAAAACGATTTGGAAGGTGCGGAAAGACAATACAGCAGGTACTGTAATCCTTGTGGGAACTTCTGCGGGATTCATCGTTGTTACAGCGGTAATATTTAGTGCAGTTGCCCAAATTGGCAGGGCTTTCGGACATACGGCCGCCGGACAATAATTAATTCGAAACCACTTTCAACCCAACTACCGACGCGATCAACGTAAAAACAAAGAACATGCGCCAAAACGTCGCCGGTTCGTTAAACACGAAAACGCCCATCAGCGCGGCGCCGACTGCGCCAATCCCCGTCCAGACCGCATATGCAGTGCCGATCGGAATTGGTTGCGCGCCCACAGAAATGGCTTTGTACAGCAAAAACATGCTCAGAAATAACGACACCACAAAACCGGCCCACCACAAATAACTTTCTCTGCCGGTCGTTTCCTGCGCTTTTCCAAGGCACGTGGCAAATCCCGTTTCGAAGAGGCCGCCAATAATGAGTAAAATCCAGTTCATGTTTCAAAGATAATTTTTTTTGGGAAGATTCAAAGTCACGAATTCAATAACGCGATTTCTTAGCATTCTTTAAAAGCTCCTTAAAAAATCCAGGCTGAGCATTCCTGCATTGCTGGCAAACCTCAAAAGGCAAAATTCACCAAAAATACCGGCAGACCATTAAACCCACCACCACTAAATAATTCGCGAATAGCGGCAAATAATTAAATGATTTTCCGTTTCGAAAATTTACTTTTGCAAAATGATTTCACTGCAACCCATTCAGACCCTCAGAATTCCTGAGTTTCGAAATTTAATGACCGGAAGATTCTTTCTGGTTTTGTCTTTCCGGATGTTGGCAACGTTGATGGGTTGGTGGATTTATCAGCTGACGAAAGATCCTTTCGCCATTGGCCTCATTGGGCTTTCCGAAGTGATTCCCGCAGTTTCCACGGCACTGTATGCCGGCCACGTGATCGATAATTCCGAAAAGAAAAAACTTCTTTTGATCTGCAATTACGCGTACGTTTTCCTCATCAGTTTGCTCGTAATTCCTGCCTTTTTCGGCCATAAATTATTGCATTTCAGCAACCTTCAGATTTCTTATTTTATCTACGCTGTAATCTTTTTCACCGGATTTTGCCGCGCCTTTATCGGACCCATCATTCCGTCCATGATTCCAAAAATCGTTTCCCGCGAAACCCTGCCCAACGCCATCACTTTAAACCAGGCCACTTTTTTGATCGCTTCCGTGTGCGGCCACGCTTTAGGCGGCTTTCTTATTCACTGGATCGGTATTTCCGGAACTATTTTAGTCGTTGTCGGTCTTATGATTTTCTCTTCGGTTTTCTTCTGGTTCCTCAACCAACATCATTCGGAAAACACGGGCAGCGAAGTTGGCGTCGTACAAAGCATGCGCGAGGGAATCGCTTACATTTATAAAACCAAAGAAATTTTGGGCGCGCTGTGCCTCGATATGTTTGCTGTACTTTTCGGCGGCGCTGTCGCCATGATTCCCGTCTTCGCAACCGACATTTTAAAAGTGGGTGCGGAAGGTTTTGGTCTGCTCAACGCCGCTTCCGACATCGGTTCTATGTGCGTTATTGCCTTTCTGGCTTTCGTTCCGCTGCGAAAAAATCAGGGAAAAATACTGCTCGTCGCCGTTGCCGGCTTCGGACTGTGTATTATCGGTTTCGGACTTTCCACATGGTATTGGCTTTCCTTTGTGCTGCTCGCTTTCAGCGGCATGCTGGACGGGATTTCCGTTGTGATCCGCGGCACCATCGTTCAGCTAAAAACACCGGATTATATTCGCGGCCGCGTTTTAAGCGTCAATTCCATCTTCATCATGTCCAGCAACGAAATGGGCCAGTTCGAAAGCGGTCTCGCGGCAAAACTTCTCGGCGTGGTGCGCTCCGTCATTTTCGGCGGAACAATGACGGTCCTCATCGCGCTTTTGGTCGCCGCCAAAGTACCGAAACTCCGAAAAATGAACTATTGATTTTTGAGGAACACAAAAAGGGGATCTTCCTGCGCAACAAGTGCCGGCTTTCCATTACAATCTTTTTTTCGCCCTACCTTTGTCCGAGGCCAAAAAAAGGATTTTCATTGCAATCCGGGTTAGAATAAAAAGCCGTCTTTTTGCCGACTTACCAACATCAAAAATATTTGACTGCCAATATTTTAAGTATCTTCCCGCCGCAATTGTTGGTTAAAAATTTAGGAAAAAAACATAAAACAACTATCTTTGTCAAATGACTCAAAAGGAAACTTTATCATCTCTCATTCACGGCAATTTTGCGAAAGAACTCTCTATTTCCGACGGCAAAATGCCGCCCAATGCTGTTGATTTCGAGAAACTCGTCATCGGAACTTTTCTCATTGATAAAAAAGGCCTCGATTATTCCATCGATTTATTAACGCCCGAAGTTTTCTACGATCCACGGCATCAGGAAATATTTCGGGCCATCTTAAAACTTTTTGAAGGAAACCATCCCGTCGATTTAATGACGGTAATTCAGGAACTCAAAAAAACCGAAAAACTCGGTTTTGCGGGCAGCGATCATTATATCATCGATCTTACCATGGGCGTTTCTTCCAGTGCGCATATCGAATATCATGTTCGGGTGATACTGGAGAAATTTATCCTGCGAAGTTTGATCAATGTTTCCGCCAACGTGATCGACAGTTCTTACAAAGAATCCACCGATGTTTTCGAACTCCTCGACAAAGCCGAACAATCCTTTTTCGAAATCACGAACGGAACCATTAAAAAAGGTTTCGACACCGCAAATACGTTGGTAAAACAGGCCATCGAAACCATCAAATCTCTAAAAGACAAAGAAGGGATTTCCGGAATTCCGTCCGGTTTCAAAGACATCGACAAAGAAACCGGTGGCTGGCAAAATTCAGATTTAATCATCATCGCGGCGCGTCCGGCGATGGGAAAAACAGCTTTCCTTCTTTCCATGGCCCGAAATATTGCCGTTGAACATAAAATACCTTTGGCCTTATTCTCTCTGGAGATGGCTTCAGTTCAGTTAATTACACGGATGATCGCCTCCGAAACCGGAATTTCTTCGGAGAAATTACGAAAAGGACAAATGAGCGATGAAGAATGGCAGCGGCTTTTCTCCAACGTTTCGGCTTTGGAAAATGCACCCTTGTTTATCGACGAAACGCCGTCGCTTTCCGTTTTCGATTTCCGTGCAAAATGCCGACGCCTCGTCATGCAGCACGGCGTAAAGATCATCATGGTGGATTATCTTCAGCTGATGACGGCCAATTCCGGCAAAGGCGGCGCAGGAAACCGGGAGCAGGAAATCGCCATGATCTCCCGATCCTTAAAAGCCATTGCCAAAGAATTGAACGTTCCTGTAATCGCGCTTTCTCAGCTTTCCCGAAGTGTGGAAACGCGTCCCGGCAAACGCCCGATGCTTTCGGATTTGCGGGAATCCGGTGCGATTGAGCAGGATGCGGATATCGTTTCTTTTATTTTCCGTCCGGAATATTATAAAATTGCCACGTGGGACAACGATGAAGACGGCGCAGAATCTTCCACCGAAAATCAGGCAGAACTCATCATCGCAAAACACCGTAACGGTGCGACCGCCGATGTGCGGATGTCTTTCTACAAAAATATTGCAAAATTTGCGGATCTCGATCTTTTCGGAAACCAATACGGAACGGGTTATCAGCCTTCCAATTTTGCACAGTTGGACGCGCCAAGCGGTTTCGAGAAAATTAAAACCACCATCGATCCGGGAGCAGCTTTCGATCTGCCAAGCAAACAAAATCTTTCCGGCTCCTCGATGAATGATCTGGATGATGACGACGAGTTTGATTTTTAGGCATGAGTTTAAGAATTGAAATCTATACCGACGGTGCCTGCAGCGGAAATCCCGGCAGAGGCGGTTATGGAATCGTGATGAAAGTTCCCGAGAAAAATTACGAAAAAAGATATGCTCAGGGTTACCGGTTAACCACCAATAACCGCATGGAATTACTGGCGGTGATCACTGCTTTGGAAAAACTTAAATCCACAGAAAACGACATCCATATTTATACGGACAGCAAATATGTTTCGGACGCCATTAATCAGAAATGGATTTTCGGCTGGATAAAAAAAGGTTTTAAAAACGTAAAAAATCCCGACCTGTGGAAGCGAATGATTCCTCTTCTGAAAACGCACCAAACTACTTTTCACTGGGTTAAAGGCCATGCCGGACATCCGGAAAATGAGATCTGCGACGAACTGGCCGTAAAAGCCGCGCAGAAAGAACCGCTTTTAATCGATGAATTTTTCGAGAAGCAAAAGGACGGCGGACTTTTCGATAAATAAACGTGGGGAAAACAGGCTTTTAAAGAAAGTTTGATAAACCCTTAATATTCAGGAAGAACAAAGAACATGAAGTTGTTTTTGACAAATAAAAATTTGTTTTGGATTTACTAGCGAAAAACCGACGCGAAGAAATTCACCTTTGGAAATCCGCTCTGATAAAAATTCACGCGGCACTTCCTTTCAATCTTTCGCCTCGTTTTTCTATCTTTGAATTATGAATTATCTCGAATCTTTGCGCAACCGCTATTCTGTGAAAAAATTTGACAAAGACAAAACAGTTTCTTCCGATTTGATCGCCAATATTCTGGAAGCGGCAAAACTTTCTGCTAGTTCCCTGGGACTTCAACCATACGAGATCATCATCGTTCAAAGCGCGGAAATGAAGGAAAAACTCGTTCCCGCTTTTTACAATCCTTCCCAGATTTCTACGTGTTCGCATTTAATTGTCCTCGTGTCCAAAAACACGATCGGCGAAGAATATATCGGTAAATATTTCTCGCATATCTCTCAAACCCGGGAAATTCCTTTGGAAAGTTTAAACCCTTTTAAACAAAGCATCAGCAGCCACATCGAAAAATTAAGTCCCGAAGAAGTAATGGCGTGGGCCGATAAACAATGCTATATCGTCCTGGGAAATCTCATGTTCGCCGCAGCTCTGGAAAACGTGGACACTTGTCCGATGGAAGGTTTCAGTCCGGAAAAAATCTCCCAGGTCCTGGAAATTGATGCGTCCACAGAAAAAGTTGCCGTTACTTTGGCGCTCGGTTACCGTTCCGAAGAAGATCAGTTTCAAAAATTAAAAAAAGTGCGGAAGCCCAATGACAAACTGTTTAAGTTTATTTAAATTGTGTAAATTTGAGAAGCAAAATCACTATAAATGAATGCAATAAGAAAAATTGTGGCGGTGAAAGATCACCAAATCAATATAGAAATACCCGACACTTTTACGACCGATAAAGTCGAAATTATCATTTTTCCGGTTGAGGAAGAAGAGGTTTACGATTTTTCGGAAGAAGAGAAAGGACTGATGCGGGAAAGGTTGAAAAATACGGACCCATCGAAATTTGAAGACTGGCGTAAGCTGCGGGAAAAGTATTTGTAATGTTTACCGTTCTATTTTGCGAGAAAGCAATGGAAGATCTGGAGATCGCTGTTGGTTTTTACAACAATATTTCCGTGGAATTAGGAAAGAAATTTATTCAAAACTTTGATGAGACTTCTTTGCAACTGGAAACCAATCCTTTTTTTCAAATCAGATATGATGAAATGCGGATCCGGAGATCAAGAAATTCCCGGTTTTATTGCATTTCATTATTGCTTCAAAAGAAACCGTAATTGTTCATGGGGTCCGTTTTACAAAACAAAACCCTGAAAATTATCCCAAAATATAAAACCCCCGACCACCTCAATGATAAAAGCAGACGTACTCGTCATCGGATCCGGAATCTCCGGACTTTCTTACGCGATAAAAATTTCCGAGAAAATGCCCGAAGCCAAAATCATCATCGTTACAAAAGCCGATGAAGACGAAAGCAACACCAAATACGCCCAGGGCGGTTTAGCCGTGGTGACCAATTTCGACAACGATAATTTCCAGAAACACATCGACGATACCATGCGCGCGGGCGACGGCGAAAATAATCTGGATGTCGTGAAAATGGTGATCGAAGAAGGTCCCGAACGGTTTAAAGAACTCGTAGAATGGGGCACCAATTTCGATCAGAAAGATGGGCATCTCATGCTTGGTCGAGAAGGCGGCCACACGGAGAACCGCATTGTGCATCACAAAGATATCACGGGGAAAGAAATTGAACGCGCTTTGCTCGCGACCGTAAATAAATCGCCGAATATCGAAATCATGGCGCATCATTACGTCATCGATCTGATCACGCAGCACCACGTTCCAAACAAAATTTTCGACCTGAATAAAATCGACTGCTACGGCGCCTATATTTTGGACGAGAAAAACAAAAAAATCAAAAAGATTACGGCCAAAATTACTTTGGTTGCCACAGGCGGCGCCGGTCATGTTTATAAAAACACAACAAATCCGCTTATCGCAACAGGCGACGGAATTGCCTTCGTACACCGCGCGCGCGGCAAGGTCTCCAATATGCAGTATTATCAGTTTCATCCCACGGCGTTGTATTCGAAAAGAGACGGCATGCTGTTTCTGATTTCGGAAGCGGTTCGGGGTGACGGCGCGAAACTCCGAACAAAAGACGGCGAAAAATTCATGCATAAATACGATGAACGCGAAGAACTGGCGTCCCGCGATATCGTAGCCCGCGCGATTGACAGTGAATTGAAAATTTCCGGCGCCGATTATGTTGGTCTGGACTGCCGCAATATGAACCACGAAAAATTCATGGATCATTTCCCTAACATCTATCAGAAATGCCTGGAAGAAGGTATTGATCCTTTCAAACAGCTAATTCCCGTCGTTCCGGCGTGTCATTATCTGATGGGCGGCATCGAAACCGATATGAGCGGACAGAGTTCCATTAAAAATTTATTTGCCGTGGGCGAATGTACGAACTCGGGTTTGCACGGTGCTAACCGGCTGGCCTCCAACTCTTTGCTGGAAGGTTTGGTTTTCGGTCACAATGCCGCGCTAAAAACCGTCGAACTTTTGGAAATTAATGATTTTAATTTTGAAGATTTAAAGGCGGTCCCCGAATGGAACGAGGAAGGAATGAAAATGATGGACGAAATGGTGATGGTTTCCTATTTTCGGCGACAGCTTCAGGAAATGATGAGCGATCTTGTAAGCATCGTACGAAGCAACGAAAGACTGTTGCTGGCAAAGAAAAAACAGCAGGAAATTTTCGAAGCGGTAACGGAACTTTACAATTATTCCATCATTTCGCCGCAACTTTCTGAACTGCGGAATCTGGTGAACATTTCTTATCTGATCATCAAACAGTCCATGAAAATGAAAAAAAACAAAGGCGCATTTTTTAATAAAGATTTAGTCTAATGAAAATATCTCCCATTATCAACGCAGCAGAATTACGTAATTTAAGCAAAGGCAATTTGGTTATTGTAGATGCGGGAAGTGGCGATGCTGCTTCTGAACATTACCTTTCGGAGCATATCGACGGGGCTCTGTATGTTGATTTGAATAAAGATTTAGCGCAAATTCCAGAAAACGCGAAGGACGGCGGGCGACATCCCTTGCCCGATTTGGAAAAATTTGCAGAACTTTTAGCAACACTTGGTATCGATGAAAATTCGCACATTATTGTATACGATGATAAAAATGCAGCCAACGCGGCGGCGAGATTTTGGTGGATGTTAAGATCCGTAGGAATAGAAAACGTGCAGGTTTTAAACGGTGGTTTTCAAGCGGCGAAAGCGCAGGGGTTTCCAATCAATTCAGAAATTGCAGAAGCGGGAAAAGTGGAAAAACTTACGCTAAAAAAGTGGAAACTGCCGAAAGTTGATATGGATTTCATCGAAAAGAACTCAGAAAATCCCGAATTTACCGTGATTGATGTTCGCGAGAAAGACCGTTACGACGGCAAATCTGAACCTATCGATGAAATTGCGGGACATATTCCGGGTGCGGTCAATATTCCCTTTAAAGAAAACCTGAACGAAGACGGAACTTTTAAAAATCCGGATATTCTTCGGAAAAAATATGATAAGATCTTAAAAAACACAAACTCCACGAAAATCGCAGTCCATTGCGGTTCGGGCGTAACAGCCTGTCATACTTTGCTGGCTTTGGATTATGCCGGCTTCGAAATCCCCAGTCTCTACGTCGGTTCCTGGAGCGAATGGTCGCGAAACGACAAACCGGTTGCAAAAAATATTGATTAAATTTAAACCTTCGAAAGTTTTCAAAAAAATAAAGAATGAAAAGACCCGCCTACGTAACGAAAGATGCCTTAAAAACTTTTATTAAAAATGCTTTGGAAGAAGACATTCGCGAAGGCGACCACTCTACTTTAGCCACGATTCCGAAAGATCTGCAGCAGAAAGCAAGATTGCTGGTAAAAGAAGACTGTATTTTGGCGGGTGTGGAACTGGCTGAAATTATTTTCAACACTTTCGATAAAAATTTGAAAGTCGAAGTTTTCATTAAAGACGGAGAAATGGCAAAAGCGGGCGATGTGGCTTTTTTTGTTACCGGAAATGCGCGGTCGATCCTCTCCACGGAACGGTTTATCCTAAACTGCATGCAGAGAATGAGCGGAATTGCGACGCTAACGCACGACTGGGATTCGCGGTTGCTGGGCACGAAAACGAAACTTTTGGATACCAGAAAAACAACACCCAATTTCCGGATTTGCGAGAAATGGGCCGTCGCTATTGGCGGCGGAACAAATCACCGATATGGTTTGTACGATATGATTATGCTGAAGGACAACCACATCGATTACAACGGAAGTATTACGAATGCGGTAAAAATGGCGCAGGAATACATCAAAAAAAATAAAAAGAAACTGAAGATCGAAGTTGAGACGCGCACGCTTCTGGAAGTTGAAGAAGCTATAAAAGCCGGTGCAGACCGAATTATGCTGGATAATATGGACACCCAAACCATGAAAAAAGCCGTACACCTCATCAACGGGAAATGCGAAAGCGAAGCCTCGGGCGGCATAACGCGCGACATGTTGAAAAACATTGCAAATACAGGGGTGGATTACATTTCTGCGGGCGCCTTAACGCACTCTGCCTCGAACATTGACCTAAGTTTAAAAGCGGTGAAATAATTTATTGAAATAGTAATTATAATCTAACAAATCCGAAAATTATGCAATGCGCATAATTTTTTTTTTTGAATAATTGCGGCTCCAACGGATTTAAAATCAATAATTTAATATAAAAATTAACAAAACTTTAAAATTTAACAATTTATTAATAAATGTTCCGTTTTTTTTAAATAGTTTTGCAAAAAATTAATTAGAACTAAAAATAAGTCTAAAATTTATGAAAAGTATTTTGTTAAAAAAATCGATGTTAACGGTGGTTATCACTCTTTCAACGGCAAGCGTATATTATGCGCAGTCTGTGAAAGATACTTTGAACAGAGAAGCAGACATTGAGCAGGTGGTATTAACCGGTGTTGCCGATCTTGCGAAAGACAGAAAAACTCCCGTAGCAGTCTCTACCATCAAAGAAGAGCAGATCATTAAAAAACTGGGTAACCAGGAATTTCCGGAAATTCTAAACACAACACCTTCCGTTTACGCAACGAAAGGAGGCGGTGGTTTTGGAGACTCCAGAGTGAATGTTCGTGGATTTGATCAGGTAAATACTGCCGTATTGATCAACGGGGTTCCGATTAATGACATGGAAAACGGTTCTGTATACTGGTCGAACTGGGCCGGACTTGCGGATGTAACTTCTGCAATGCAGGTTCAGAGAGGTTTAGGTTCTTCAAAACTGGCTATTGCTTCTGTTGGTGGAACCATTAACATTTTAACCAGATCAGCAGATAAAAAAAGACAGGCGAATGTTACTTTAGGTGTGGGTAATGATGGTTATTACAAATCCTTATTTTCTTACAACACAGGAAAATCCGAAAAAGGTTGGTCTTCTTCATTCTTAGTGAGCAGAACAGCAGGTTCAATGTACGCAGACGGAACTGAATTCGAAGGGTACAACTACTATTTTGCTTTAGGATTTAACCCTTCTGAAAAACACGATTTACAATTTACGATTACGGGCGCGCCGCAATGGCACAACCAAAGATCTTTTTCACCCACAATTGCAGAATATCAAAAATACAGCGAAAACGGGGAGATCGACAGAAGATATAACCTTAACTGGGGTTACAAAAGTGATGAGACAGGTGTAAGAAGAGAATATTCTTTTGCCAGAAATTATTATCACAAACCGGTAATGTCCTTAAACTGGGACTGGACCATTTCTCCTGCTTCTAAATTATCAACTGTGGTTTATGCTTCATTTGGTAGAGGTGGTGGAACTGGAACTTTAGGAAAAGTGAACAACAAAACCGAAAATGGTTTCAGAACCTCTGAAGGATATATCGATTTCGACGCAATCGTGGAGGCAAACCAAGCAATTGCTGCTCCAGGAACTGGTGCTAATGCTGTTTTCACCAGAAGATCATCCATCAACTCTCATAACTGGATTGGAGCAATCTCCAGTTTCAATCACAAAATCAACGAGAATTTAAACTTCTCCGTAGGTGTGGATGCCAGATATTACAAAGGAATTCACTACAGAGTATCTTCAGATCTTTTAGGCGCGAAATATATTGTAGACAATACCGACATTAACAATCCAAACAGACAGTTAACCAACACTTATAGTGCGACGCCAAACTGGAATCCATTCGGAAGCAAAACCAACGAAGAGAAAATCGTTTATTATAATGATGGGATTGTAAAATGGTTAGGAGGTTTCGGTCAGTTAGAATACTCGAACGATCTAATTTCTGCATTTGTTCAGGGATCTGTTTCCAACCAGGGTTTCCAAAGAGTAGATTACTTCCTGTACGCTCCGAACGAACAAAAAACCAAAAACCAAAGCCTTACCGGTTATAACGTTAAAGGGGGTGCAAACTTCAATATCTCTTCCACAAGTAACATTTTTGGTAACATTGGTTACTACGAAAGACAACCTTTCTTTGGTGCTGTATTTTTAAATAATAGAAACGACATCAACGAAAACCTGACGAACGAGAAGATTTTCTCGGCAGAAATCGGTTACGGGTACAGATCACCTATTTTAGATGCAAACGTAAACGTGTACAGAACATCTTGGGATGATATCTACAAAAGAATCTCTTACCGTGATGCTGTTGCAAATAAAACCTATTATGCAAGCGTTTTAGGAATCAACGAAATTCACCAGGGGGTGGAACTTGATTTTGTTGTGAAAGCGATCAACAAATTAAGAATCAACGGTATGTTATCTGTGGGTGACTGGTATTACAACAAAGACGTTACCGCTTCTTTCGTTGACGATGAAACAAGAGAAGTTATTAAAGCAGGTCAACTTTTAATTAAAGACGTAAAAGTAGGCGACGCCGCTCAACTTACCGCATCTTTAGGAGCAGATTTAGACGTAACTAACTGGTTCTCTCTTGATGCAAGTTACCGTTATGCCGATAAACTTTATTCCAGCTACGATCCTGCCGCAAGTATAGACACCAGAAGAGAGGCGATTGAACTGCCTTCTTTCGGACTTCTTGATGCCGGAGCTTCTTTTAAATTTAAATTGAACAAAGACCAAGGTTTCAGATTCAGAGTTAACGTAAACAATGTGCTGGATGAAACTTATATCGCAGAATCAAGAACAAGTATTTTACCTACAGATAAAGTAAGTTCTGCTGCAAATGCACAGACTTATCAGGAAGCTGGTAGAATCTATGATGGTATTGCAGATGGCAACCAGGTATATTTCGGATTCGGAAGAACATGGAACGCTTCGGTAACATTTACTTTCTAGTAAATAGCAACCTCATTATCAACTTTAATCCCGGCATTCGTCGGGATTTTTTTTATCTTTGCGCTTAACTTAAAAATAACATTATGGATTTTTACAACATTTTTCTTCAGGCACACAAAGGATTCGGTTACCTCGTTCTGCTTCTTGTGGCAGTTTTCCTTGTATCACTGCTCGTCTGCATGTTTGGCTACTCCGGAAAGATTTCCAAACTGCTCAAAAAATCCACGTTATTTACGATGATTATGTTCCATATTCAGGCCCTGATTGGGATTGTTTTGTTATTCATCTTTTCTCCCGGTTTTAAAGCCGCTTTAGACGGTGGAACATTAATGAGCGACTCGTACAACAGACAAACATTTGTAGAACACCCTTTCTCTATGGTTGTAGGTGCAGTTTTGATGACCATCATCAACAAAAAATTAAAAACCAACGAAAAACTCAACTTCGGAATTGTAATTATGGGCGTTGTCGCAGTCTTGCTGTTTGCCTATGCCTTCCCGTGGACAAGAGTTTTCGGCGCATAGTTATAACTTCGTGTAAAAAGAGGCAGCTTATACCTGTTCATTCTTTTTAAAATTATCAATAATTACTTATAAAATGAAAGTAGCACTTGTAGGCGCAACCGGAATGGTGGGCCAGGTGATGTTAAAAGTTTTAGAGGAAAGAAATTTTCCTCTTACCGAACTGATTCCCGTGGCGTCCGAAAAATCGGTGGGCAAAGTTGTTACTTTTAAAGGAAAAGACTTTCAAGTTGTGTCCATGCAAACGGCGATCGACATGATGCCCGAAATCGCCCTGTTTTCCGCCGGCGGAACAACTTCTCTGGAGTTTGCGCCTCAGTTCGCCGCCGTGGGAACTACGGTCATCGACAATTCTTCTGCGTGGCGAATGGAAGCCGACAAAAAACTCGTTGTTCCCGAAATCAATGCAACAGAATTGACGAAAGACGATAAGATCATCGCCAACCCAAACTGTTCCACCATTCAGCTGGTGATGGTTTTGCATCCTTTAAATTTAAAATATAACCTGAAACGCGTTATCGTTTCCACCTATCAATCGGTGACGGGCACCGGGAAAAATGCCGTCGATCAGCTCAACGCAGAAATCGCCGGAAATAAAGAGGCCGGAAAAGTGTATCCGTACGAAATCTTTAAAAATGCTTTGCCACAGTGCGATGTTTTTTCTGATGATGATTACACGAAAGAGGAAATTAAACTCATGACGGAACCCAAAAAGATTTTAGGCGACAACACCTTCAATATTACCGCCACAGCAGTTCGGGTTCCCGTACAGGGCGGACATTCCGAAAGTGTGAATATCGAATTTGAAAATGAATTTGACCTTGCGGAGATCCGAAACATTCTTTCCAATACGCCCGGCGTAGTTGTTCTCGACGACGTTAAAAATAAAATTTACCCGATGCCGCTGTACGCGGAAGGAAAAGATGAGGTTTTCGTCGGAAGAATCCGACGGGACATTTCCCAACCGAAGACACTCAACATGTGGATCGTCGCCGATAATCTCCGCAAAGGCGCCGCAACAAACGCCGTGCAGATCGCGGAGTATCTGCTCGAAAACAAATTGGTTTAAACAAATGCTCACGAAGGTGAGCATTTTTAATTAGACGCCTCAAACATTTATGATAACTGTAATAGAACTGTAATGACAGAAAACGCTGATTCCACCACCACCAGTTTCACCTTTCAGCGATGGGTGGCCATCATCGGAATTGCCCTTTTCATTGCGAAACTCATCGCCTGGCATTTAACCAATTCCGACGCGGTTTTTTCCGATGCGATGGAAAGTATTGTGAACATCATTGCCGCTTTTATGGGTCTGTATTCGCTGTATCTGGCGGCGAAACCGAAAGACCGCGAACATCCGTACGGTCATGGCAAAGTGGAATTCGTAACGTCCGGAATTGAAGGCGCGCTTATTATTTTCGCCGGCGTCATCATCATTGTGCAATCTGTCAATTCGTTGTTGGAAGGCAATATTCCGCAAAAACTGGACTGGGGAATTCTCATTATCGCGGTTACAGCCGGAATTAATTATTTGATCGGTTACATTTCTTATAAAAAAGGCGTTAAGGAGAATTCCCTTGTGCTTCAAAGCTCCGGGAAACATCTGCAGAGTGATACGTTTACCACTTTGGGCGTTGTACTCAGTTTGGTTTTGGTTTATTTTACGAAAATCTACTGGATCGACGGCGTGGTGGCACTGCTTTTTGGAGGTTATATTATGTTTGTGGGTTACAAGATCATCCGAAAAGCTTTAAGTGGAATTATGGATGAAGCTGATCTCGACATGCTCTCGCGTCTCTCAAGTTTTCTGAATGACAACCGGAAACCTGAGTGGATCGACATTCACAACATGCGAATCCAGCAGCACGGCAGCGGTCTTCATATCGACGCGCATTTAACGATTCCGTGGTATTTTGAACTGCGAAAAGCACATAACTCCATGGAAGAGCTTTATAAACTGATTGGCGAAAATACCGATCGCGAGATCGAATTCAATTTCCATTTAGATGATTGTAAACCTTTATCCTGCGAGATTTGCCAACTTTTTGGATGTCCTGTTCGGGAAAGACCTTTCGTCAAAAAAATCGGATGGAACTACAAAAATATTGCTCAGGAAAATAAACACGACGTGAATACAAAATTCTAAATTTTGCCCGCCATTTGTTTTCGGTAATAAAACAACGGAATGATGAGCAACAAAATTAAGGGTTGAATGACGAATCTACGCATATAAAAAGAGAAGAGATAGCCGATTTCAAATTTCGTGTGGATGCAGTAGAGGTAGATCGGTAAGGTAATCGCAAAAACAATCAGCATTAAAACGCCCGCCTGTATGGTCCATTTTTTATTTTTAAAAATAAAAAAAACCGCGGCACAAGAGAATATCAGGTTTAGGAGAAAGCGAAAAAGATGGTTAACAACGAGCTTCAGCCATGCAAACTCGGGGAAGTCAGCATTTTTGTTTGCCTCGTGAAAGTAATACAGAAAAGGATCGTAAAAGATTTTATCTTCGAGCATCCGCACCGCGATGAGACCAAAAATTGCGGATATCACCAAAAACCACCTAAGAATTTTCATTTTCCGGTTCTTTTAAAGCAAATAATTTAATCCAAAGCAGCCAAAGCACCACCACACTCCCATAAATAATCGCCGGAAAAAGATAGTCGTGTCCGATCCGGGAATATTGCGGCAATTCGACGAGCAGCACATTCAGGCCGGCAATCCGCAAAACATTCATCACGTGCAGGCACAGAACACCCGCGCCGACGAAAAGAAAAGTTTTGAAGCCTTTGTAAAAAGCGAAAATAAAGGAGAGGAATAAAATCATTACGGACACGGCGTTACAGCCTTCTACCATTCGCGACACATATTTTCCGCTTACAAAAAACCACGTTGTTTCCTGCTGCGGTTTTCCCGGAATCATCTTCGACGGATAACCCAGAAAGTTCTGTACAAACGTCGTTTGCTCCATTACCCAACGGGAAAAAGGATCCAGACCCGTATTTTTAAATTCGTTCAAGTAAAACTGATACGCCAAAACCATCACCACATAAATGAGGATAAAACGCAGGAGAATCTTGAGAACCGGTTTGAAATCGCTAAACATTAAGACAAATATAATCTTTTCTAAAATTGTAATTTCCCTATATTTGTAAAAGTATGACCAACGAAAAGGCCCAACTTTTTTTCGAAGAATTTCTAGGTGAAAAGGCCGCCGAATTTTTTACCTTAGCACAAAGCGGCTCTGCACGAATTAATTTTGTCGGCAAAAATTCCACCACAAAATACATCATCACCTTGAACACGAATTTGGCGGAAAACGAGAGTTTCTACTACTTTTCGCAGCTTTTTTCCCGTTTATATTTAAATACACCCAAGGTTTTAAAGATTTCTGCAGACCGGCAATTCTACATTCAGGAATTTTTGGGCGAACATACTTTGTCTGAGATCATTTCAACCGACGGACTTTCCGACCGCACGAAATTCCTCGTAAAACAGACGCTCGCAAAATTATATACTCTTCAAACTGAAACTGCCGGGCTTATCGATTATTCAAAAACGTTTGAATATGAAAAGTATGATGAACTTCCGGTCCTGAACGATTTATTTTATTTTAAAAGTTTCATCGCCGACGTTTTAGAAATTCCGTATCACAAAGCCTCGTTGCTGCGGGAATTTAAAGCCCTCGTGGCACTTATCGAAAATCTGGAACCGACGGGTTTGATGATCCGCGATTTTCAGGCGCGCAATATTATGGTGGATAACACGGAAAACGTTCACTTTATCGACTATCAATCTGCTATGAAAGGTCCATTGATGTATGATGTTGTTTCCTTCTTATTTCAGGCAAAAGCCAATTTTCCCGAAGATTTTAAAAATGAAATGCTGGATTATTATTTTTCCCTTTGGAAGGATGAAGTTAAAGTTGCGCATTTAAAAAAGGCACTGGAACCCATTAAACTGATCCGCTTTCTGCAAGTTTTGGGCGCTTATGGTTTCCGTGGCCTCATTCAAAGAAAAGCGCATTTCATCTCCAGCATTGGTTTGGGCATCCAAAACCTTTCAGAATTCTCCGAGTCGTGGACGGAAATGGAAGATTATCCGGAACTGCGGAAAATAATTGCAGCGCTGCAATCCGAAACCATTAAACATAAAATTAAGGAAATGACTTTGGACCATTAAGGTATTAAGAAAAATTAAGATGAAATGGCAGCAACAAAAAAGCAGGTAACGCAACTGTCTTACGACATTACTGGTTTTGCGATAAAAGTTCATAAAAATCTTGGGCCAGGATTACTGGAAAGTATTTATGAAACCTGCCTGAGGTTCGAACTTGAAAGAAATGGCTACTCCGTTAAGCAGCAAGTAACGGCCAATGTTGTTTATGATGGTTTGCTGATTGAAACAAGTTTAAAAATCGATTTGCTGGTTAACGATCTGGTGGTCGTAGAATTAAAAACGGTAGAAGAATTAAAACCTGTTCATCAGGCACAACTTTTAACCTACATGAAATTGCTCGAAAAGCCACAGGGCTTACTGATTAATTTCTATACAGAAAATATTACCAAATCTTTAAAACCTCTGGTTAACGAATATTTTACATCGTTACCAGATTAATCTTAATGAGACTTAATGCCTTAATGTTAAAAATATAAACAGCAAATATTACGTGACGCCGTTACTATTAATTCAATGGTCATCATAAAATACATTTAAAAATAACAATGAGTTTAAAAATCGAAATACACAGTTTTTCCTACAAAAAAGGCGGAATACCAAAAGATACCAGCGGTAATGGTGGCGGTTTCACGTTTGACTGCCGCGGAATTTTGAATCCGGGACGGATTGAGGAGTATAAACAACAGACCGGTTGCGACAGCGGCGTTCAAGATTATTTGGAAACCAAAACGGAAATGCCCGGTTTTCTGGACCTCGCAAAAAAGATGGTTTCCATCAACATCGATAATTATTTGTCGCGCGGCTTCGAACATTTGCAGATCAATTTTGGATGTACGGGCGGGCAGCACCGTTCAGTTTACTGCGCCGAAAAAATTGCTGTTTTTGTGAAGGAAAAATATCCGCAGACACAGGTGACGGTTCAGCACGATGAGCAACCTCAGCTCAATTCATCAGCACTGAAAGATCATTGATATTTTTTGCAAATAAAATCAGTTATCGGTAATCAAGCATCAAACAAAATGAAAGCACTTATATTCGCGGCCGGTAAGGGCACCCGCCTGAAACCCTTTACAGATCATCATCCAAAAGCGCTGGCGGTTGTTAATGGCGTTCCGTTGCTCGAAAGAAACATCAAGTATCTGCAAAGTTACGGCATTAATGATTTCGTAATCAACGTGTACCATTTTGGGAATCAAATTGTAGATTTTGTGAAGAAAAACAGTAATTTCGGTGCCAAAATAGAGTTCTCCGATGAGAAGGCTGAACTTTTGGAAACGGGTGGCGGACTGGTTTTTGCGCGGAAATTTCTGGACTTCGACGAAGATTTTTTAATCATGAACGCGGATATTTTAACGGATCTGGATTTAAACAGTTTTATTAAATATCATCAGGAAAAGAAAGATTTCGCTACATTAGCCGTCTCCGATAGAGTGAGCTCGCGAAAATTGCTTTTCAATGAAGCGATGATTCTGCGCGGTTGGCTGAACGTACAAACCGGTGAGCAACGCCTGGCAGAATTCAACAAAGGATTTAAACCCCTGGCTTTTAGTGGCATACACTGCATTAATCCCCGAATTTTTAAGAAGATCAAACGAAAAGGTAAATTTTCTATCATGGAAGAATATCTGGATTTGATACATACGGAAGAAATTCATGGTTTTGAACATCATGCAAATTTAATTGATGTCGGAAGGCCGGAATCTATTTTAGCGGCCGAAAAAATTTTTAAATAAACAGAATGAGTAAGATAAACAGAGGCAAAGGAATGACGAAAGAAGCTGCTGGTCCGGCATTTGAGATCGATCAAAAAGTTCAAAGTTCTTTCAGCGAGAAAACCTGGGATGAAACCATTACCAAAGACAGCTGGATGGTTTTCAAAATTATGGCAGAGTTTGTGGACGGCTACGAAAAACTGGCGAAAATAGGCCCTTGCGTTTCAATTTTCGGGTCTGCGCGCCTGGCGCCCGACAGCGAATATTATAATCTGGCCGCAGAAATCGCCCAAAAAATAACCGATATCGGTTTTGGCGTTATTACCGGTGGAGGTCCCGGCATCATGGAAGCGGGCAACAAAGGCGCACGCGAAGGCGGTGGAAAATCCATTGGACTGAATATCGATCTGCCTTTTGAGCAGCACTTTAATCCCTACATCGACAAAGGATACAATATCGACTTCGATTATTTTTTTGTGCGGAAAGTGATGTTTGTGAAATATTCTCAGGGGTTTGTCGTCATGCCGGGTGGCTTTGGGACGTTGGATGAACTGATGGAAGCCATCACGCTCATTCAAACCAACAAAATCGGGAAGTTCCCGATCGTGATGGTGGGCTCAAAATACTGGGGCGGATTGTTGGATTGGTTTAAAGGCACTCTTTTGGAAAACGGGATGATTTCCGAGGAAGATCTGAACCTTTACCGCGTGGTAGATACTGCCGACGATGCCGTAGCCCATATTAAGGCATTTTACGATAAATACACGGTTAACGTTAACTTTTAGTTGGCATTATATTTGAGCGGATAGAACCATACAAACAATAAAATGAAAAAGTTTTTACATATTACAGGGATTTTGGCAGTATTGATGATGATGAGTTTTGCAGGTGCAGATTTCTACTCATCCATGACCAAAGTCGATTATGTAGAGGGCAGTAAAACCTTAAAATTTACTACGAAAATGAACAAGTCTCATATTTCCGATGCCATCAAAATCGATCCTGCTACGGCCGGATTTGAAGCTGAAGTTAAAAAATATGTGAATAACAATTTCGATCTTTATGTGAACGGTGGTGCGAAAACCTTAACCTTCACAGGAAGCCAGATTAACGGCGAGTCTGTTTGGGTTTATTTTGAAGCAGGCGGCGTTTCCGACATTAAAACACTCAAAATAAAGAACACGATAATGCTGGGAACCTTTCCAAAACAGTTTAATCTTGTGAATATTGCTTACAAAGGAAATCAGAAAACAATGAATTTCCAACGTGGCAAGGAAGTTAACGAAGTAAGTTTTTAAAACCACACTCTTCGTAACAAATAAGAACCTCAGCATCAGCTGAGGTTCTTATTTGTTTAATAGTGAATGTTACCGGGTCGTACGATGGATGAAATTGTTTAACAATCATTTTTTGGGATGTTGCGTCGCTTCCATCATTAACGCAATATCCGATCTTCAAAGCTTTTCCAAAAAAAGAAGGCTGCAAATAATTGCAGCCCTTCTTCTAAATCTTAATCACAAGGATTAATTTAGTTCATCCCTTTTACCTGTACATTATCGATCTCCCACGTTGCAGAACCTGTTGGAGTACTGATATATTTAAACGCTACCCGAATTTTCTTACCGGCGTAGGAAGTAATATTAACTCTTCCGGAGGTTTCGAAGCCAAATCCATTCAAAACAGTATCTATTTTTCCTGTTAAAGGTGTCCACGTTGTAGTGGCAGGATCGCCTGAATAAGCATCGGTGATTAAAACCTGAATCGGATTCGCGTTGCTTCCGTTTCCATCTGTTAAATAAGAAACCGAATACTTATTAAATCCGGATAACGAGATTTCTTTAGAAACCAACCAATCTTCATTGGCAACTCCGCTCCCATTCATCACCCCGTAAAAATTATTTCCGGCGCCCTGATTTGAAGTCGTCCAGGTTTGCGGTCCCGCGATATTGAATATCTTCCAGTTCGTATCGAGTCCGCTTTGGAAATCATCTTTAAAAATGATGCTTGCCGGACTGGACCCGTCGCATCTGTTGTTATCGAAATCAGCATTTATCTGTTTCGGAAGCCATAACTGATATTGACCATTGAAAATACTTAGAATTGCATACACGTCACCCTTGCCATCATCGATTTCTTCGCCCGCGAACGTGGCTCTGTTGCTGGTTCTGACAACAATTGTTTTTCCGCTGCAGTCTTCCAGTGTTCTGTTGCTTGGTAAAGTGGTGGCATAAGAATTCCCAATCTCAGAACTCTTAAACTGCACGTTTTTGATTTTGATCCATCGGCCAACATCTGCCGTTGAAAGGTCGCCAATTGTTCTTTCAGTAGGTATCACCGGAGTTGCAGGTTTGTTGGTATCGAAGAAAACTTTGTAAACATCAGCTTCTTCTATCTGTCCCACATTGCCGTTAAATAAGGCGCCCAACTGCAGCTCTCCGCTTACATTTCCGATATAAAGATTTTTAAGTTTGATATAGATCTCTTTTCCAACTTTGAATCTGGCATCCTGATAAAGACCCGTTTTATTGATGTTTACGCGAATTCCACCCGTTTCATCTTCGACATAAATGTATTTGAAAAGGTTTCCGGTTTCGTCATTTGCCGTCACTTTTCCTTTTAAAACAAAATCTCCCGTTATTGTAGTTAATGAGCCGCTGAAAAGCTGCTTCACTTCTGCAACGGTTTTCGGTGCCAAATTAGCGGGGTCGTAAATACAAGGATTAGCGGTAAGTCCATCTTTTCGTGGAAAGTGAGTCATATCGGCTAAATCTTCAACTTTGTTGATGTAGAGCTGATAACTGGAATTGAATTTACTAAAAATCCCGATAAACGCGCCTTTACCCGCGGGCAACTGCTGGTTGGCGAAAGAGGCAAAACCGCTGTTTCTAACAACTCTTGTGGTAAGCGAGGCAGTAGGATCGTTCAGTTGCTTGTCAACCGTAAAACCGTCTGGTGCAAAAGTACTGCAAAGGGTTTTTTTGTCGAATTCGGCATCATTTACCTGAACCAAAGCACCCAACAGCTTGTCGTTACCCGCCATTTCCTGCAAAGTAAGAACTTTCGGGACTATTTGTTCGCGAATACTGCAGGATCTGAAAATATGTGCCGCAACTGCTTTCTCCGGAATTCTGGAAACTCCGTTTGTCGTGGTTACCAATTCATCTTTTACGCCTAACTGAACCAAGCCGCCGTAAGTTCCTAAAGCGAGGTCATTTAATTTAATATAAATCTTCGAGCCCTGCGGAAATTTAGTGTACGTGCTTACCGCATCTACACTGATGACGAATCCCTGCGTAGGATTTACAGGGGCATCCTGAATATAAATGGTTTTATAGATATTTCCTGTTTCGTCGGTTGAAGAAACATAACCTTCCATGACGTCTGTGGAAGTGCTGGGGAAAACGTAGGTTGTACCCGTATAAAACGCTTTTACCTGCGCAATCGTAAGCGTTGCCGTGAGATCCTGACATTGGCTGTTGTCGAGGTTTGGCTCATCATATTTATCATCGTGAACGCAACCCGTCATAAAAAGTGCTGCGAAAGCAAGGAATAAAATCTTAAAAAATGAACTGTATTTTTTCATTTGGATATATTGTAATTAATTAAAACCTTAAATAAACGTTTGCGAAGAAGGTTGTTCCGCGGTCATACCATAATTTCGGGCCGAAGTAAGGTTTGTCTCTTTGGGATTCTGCCAAAGCTTCGGGAAAGTTTACGGCTCTGCCCTGTTCAAAACCGCCGGTTACGTAATCTCTGTTATTCAAAATATTATTTACACTCAAACTCAGTCCCATTCGGTATTTGCCAAGCAGGAAAGATTTTCCGGCGTTGGCATTCAACATAAACTGATCATCAAATTTTTTCTGTGCGGTAATTGCGGCAATAGCCTCAGGCGTTGCGCCGGGATAGTTATCACCCGTAACCGGATCGGTAAACAGTGCCGCTGTTTTGTTAAGCGCAGAAAAATCTAAGTACTGATCCTGCAAATAATTCGCTGTTGCGCCTAACCACCAGTATTTCGGGGAGTTGTACCGCAAACCGAACGAGTAGGCTTTTTGTGGTGTCCCCGCTACTTTATAATTTTTGAGATAAGCTGTTCCATAGTTTCTTAAGCCGTAATCATCATCGAAAGTTCTAACTTTTGGATTGTTGGTAATGGTGTAATCGCCATAACTGGCTACACCGGTTGCACTAAGGGTTGGTGTAATTTTTACTTCAGTGCCGAGTTCCAGGCCTTTGTACGACTTGTTAATGCCGCTCAAAACTTCAGCTACCAAAGCATTTCCGCTGTCTCCCACACCGTTTGTAATATCCGCGTAATACCGGGAAATTTCTGTTGCGTTATTAATGCTGGTGTAATAACCACTCAATCTTAACTTTAAAATTTGTCCACGTACGATATAACTCAAATCATTAGAATTAATGATCTGGTTTTCGATATTGGCCGTAATTAAATTGGTTACGCGGGGACTAATAAAGATTTCATTTAATGTAGGTGCTAAACTAAAGAAGGCTCCATTATATACGATAAAGTTTTTGCCGTTTACTTTGTAAGTAACTCTTCCTTTCATACCTGCATCAAAGGAATTGAAAAGACTGCTTTTTCCTTTACTGTCTGCATACATGGCATGACGGAATTTGCCGTCTCTCTGTGACTCGGAGTAGGACGTAAATACGGAAGCCATTACATTCCATTTTGCAAAGTCGATCTCCGAAGAAGCATTTAAACTGTATTGGTTTCTCAAAAGATCATAGGAATATTGTGTTCTGTCTCCCACGTACACTTTTGTATCGGGGTTATCGGTATCATAAGGACTGTCGTTACCAAATGCATTCAGGTTATTCGCATATAAAGCGCCCAAAAGATCTTTAACCTCGCGGAAATTATCGGACTGCAGATTTTGATAGTTAAAGTTTAGATTCAGTTTCCAGTTGTCCTGCAGTTTTGTATCAAAGTGAGAGGCAAAATTTAAGGTTTTATCCTTGTTAACATCTTCCACTATGGAGTATACGGCGCCGTGCTCATTGCCATCCATATCATATCGGTTGATGTAATTGGCCTGGTAAAGACTTTCCCAATCGATTTGGGACTGTGCTTTAAACTCGTCTTCAGACAAAATGCCGTAGCTGGGTAATTTTCTATAGTAAGTTGGATTCGGATCCGCCGCGTGGAACCAGTCTAAACGGCTTCTTCCGTCTCTCCCGAACTGATAGGAAACCGTATTTATCCAGTTGCTTGTTTTTCCTAATTTTAAGTAATCAGTTAGCATGAACACCGGTTCGAAAACTTTTCGAATTCTGGAATTTCTTTTTTCGCCATCCTGCCAACCCCAGTACGCATTATAATCTTTCCCCAGGATATCGTAAGTTTCCTGTGTATTTGGAGAGTTATTGGCTCTGTAGGTAGGCGATCCGAATGCGGTTAGATTAATAGAGTGTCTGGAGTTAAACTGCTTTTCGATGGCGCCGAAGTATGCGTATGAATCCTGGTATGTTCCGTCGATTACGCCGTCGTCCGCCCATCTTCTGCTTCCGGAAAAAGTGAACGCCCAACCTTTTTTAGACAAACCGCTGGAATATGTTGCCATGGCCCGGTGAAAATAACTTCTGTTTGTAAAGGAATACGCCAAAGAAGTTTGTTTTCTGTAGGTAGAAGCTCTTGTGTTATAATAAACCACACCGCCTAAATTTCCGAAAGAATATTCTGAAGGTGTAATATTGTCTACCGATTCGTAAGGGTATCTTGTAACGTCGTTTAAACCGCCCCAGTTACTGAAATCAACTTTTCCATCGTCATTTTTAGACATGGAAATACCGTTGAAAAGAACGTCTTCATACCGGTTTTCTACACCTCTTGGTCGAAACCAGTACGCGCCCAATTCAAAGGCAGTAATATTTTGAAAAGTATCCCTGCCGGCACTTAAAAGCCCAACGGTAGGCTGCATGGAAGAACCGCCCTCATCGTTATCCGCAGACGCATCATCAATTACCATTACGCCCGCAACAGGATTTGCGGCCACATTTAAACTGATTACGCCCAAATCTTTTCTTTTTTCAGCGGCGGTTACATCAAACTCGATGATCTTCGCTTCAAAGCTTTGTTTGTAAACGGTAATCACGTAGTGACCCGGCTGCATATCGACAAACTGAAAGTAGCCAATCTTGTCCGTCTTTACATCATCTGTATATTCTCCAAGATCAATCTCTGCATTCTCAACGGTTTTTCCTTCCATATCTTTCACATAAGCGTAAACCGTAGTCTGTGCAAAATAATATGAGGCCGGAAGCAACGTAAACAATGAGATTAAGGATAATTTTTTTATCATAACTAATTATTTAATTCCCTTCTAATAACACTTTTTTAGGGGCAACAAATTTAAACTTAATTTTGTTAAGTTAAACATATTTAACAGTTTATTCTCTTAAATCGGTGTTAATCATTATTAATATCATCATCCTTTTAGATCATTCGAATTTATTTACCAGCGGCAGCCGGCTCCCTTTTTAAGTCCCTGCATTGAAAAATTATATGTAATTTTATCGCCTAAATTTTATGTGCTATTATGAAAAGAATCTTTATATTATTTGGCGTGGTTAGTTTCAGCTTTATGTTTTCTCAGCAGAAACAAGTACAAAGGGCGACCATCGCTTTCCTAAACGTAGAAAATTTTTGGGATACGGTGCCTTCCGCCGATTATATCGATGGAACAAAAGATGTTCACAATCCCGCCTTTCACAGAAGCGTTCCGATCGATTCTCTGCAATATCTGGAGACGACGGAAGAATACAAAGGCATCTGGAGCGATTCCCTGCTGTTGGGTAAAAAAGTAATCCGTCATCAGATCCTTGCCGACGACTTCACCGAAAACAGCGCCAAGAACTGGAATAAAGAGAAATACAATCAAAAATTAGCCAACGAATCGAAAGTAATTTCCGAACTCGGCCGGCAGTACACCAACGACAATCCGGTTATTGTAGGGCTAATTGAAGTGGAAAACCGTCAGGTTATTCAGGATCTCATCTCGCAGCCGGCTTTGGTTAAAAGCAATTACGGGATCGTACATTACAATTCTTACGATGCGAGAGGAATCGATATCGCCATCATTTATCAAAAAAACAGGTTCAAAGTCACCGAATCTTACGTAAAAGACATCGTTATTTTTAATGACGACGGCTACAGAACCTACACCCGCGGCGTGCTGGTGGTAAAAGGAGTTCTGGATGGAGAAAAAGTAGCCGTTTTTATGAATCACTGGCCCTCCAGAAGTGGTGGCGAAGCGCGTTCTTTACCAAAACGGGCTGCCGCCGCAAAGGTTTTGAAAGACGAAATGGACAAAATAAGAGCCGAAGATCCCGCCACAAAACTCTTCGCCATGGGAGATTTCAACGATGATCCTGTAAGCGCAAGCGTTCGGAAAATTCTGGGTGCGGTGGGCGATCCTTCTCAGCTTTCGGAAAAATCGCCGTATTATAATTTGATGGCGAAACTCTATAAAGCAGGCGTCGCTTCTTTGGCTTACCGCGACGCACCGAATCTTTTCGACCAGATTATCGTTTCCAAAAATCTTTATTCAAACGAAAAATTAACGCCAACTTATACCATTTACAAAGCGGAAATTTATGCCCCATCCTATTTGGTAAATAATGCAGGACAATGGAAAGGCTATCCCCTCAGATCCTGGGATGGCGACCGTTTTACAGGTGGTTACAGTGATCACTTCCCGGCGGTTTCCGTCGTCCAGAAAGTATACAAACCTGGCAAGTAAAATTTTAAATTAATATAGAAACCGGAGTTGGCGCTCCGGTTTTATTTTTTTATACCTTTAACTTAAAATTACATTATGAAAAAAATAATCTCATTTCTTCTTGTTTGCTTCTTTATTTTGAGTTGTTCGCCGCAAAATAAAATTGCCAACCATAAAGAAAATTCCGAAATAAAACCCGCAAAAAACGATGAAGGTGAATGGGAGCTCGACGTTTTAGACTCTCAGTACAATTACTTCCTGAATGCCGTTGCAAAACCAATGAGTATGTATACTGAAAGTTATCTTAAGACGCGAAACTCCTTTCTTGTCACCGAATGGAACTCTTACTATTTTTCGGGCCGGTATCGTAATGTAATCGAATCTTCCATCGATTATGATCCCAACGAAAATTACGGTTTAAAATTCGAATACAGACTTTATCAGGTTTTTGCCTATGTGCAATGGAAATACGGCTTGAAGATGCGCGGCCTAAGCCAAACCGACGTTCGATAACAGACACAAAAAAGGTTCAGATAAAATTCTGAACCTTTTTTATGACGGTGAAAAAATCCTATTTATTGAATTTTTCTTCTACTTTATCCCAATTAATCACATCGAAAAACGCGGTTACATAATCAGGTCTTTTATTCTGATAGTTCAGGTAGTATGCATGTTCCCAAACATCAAGGCCCAAAACCGGCGTTCCTACACACTCAGCGACAGGCATCAACGGATTATCCTGATTTGGAGTTGAACAAACTGCTACAGAACCGTCGTCTTTTTTGCACAACCAAGCCCAACCTGAACCGAATCGTGTTTTCGCTGCTTCAGCAAAGTCCGTTTTAAATTTTTCGAAACCGCCATAATTTTCGAGGGCAGATTTAACGTTTCCAACAGGTTCTTTGCTTCCTCCTGGTGTTAAAATTTCCCAGAAAAGCGAGTGGTTATAATGTCCGCCACCATTATTTCTAACTGCTGCTTTATCTGTTCCGGTTTTGCAAACTTCTTCAATAGTTTTACCTTCCAGTTCCGTTCCGGCAACTGCTTTGTTTAAATTATCTACATAACCCTGGTGGTGTTTGGTATAATGGATTTCCATTGTTTTTGCATCAATCGTAGGTTCCAATGCGTCGTAAGCATAACCTAATTTCGGTAATTCGAATGCCATAATATTATTTATTAAATGTTAATTATCTCAAATTTAGTCATTCTGGCGGCCAATCGCAAAAAGGTGGCATCACTTTAATAAATCTTTAACATTGACAAAACGTTTATCAATATTTAAATTTCCTACAATTATACGCTCACGAATCTAAATCCCAATTGCGGAGCGTTGAATTTATAAGGTATCGGTAATTGTTATTTTTTCTAATGGTTTCGTCGCCGGTCCATTTAGCACGTTTCCATGAATATCGAAACGCGCACCGTGACACGGACAATCCCAGGATTTCTCCGTATCATTCCAGTCTACATTACCGCCCATGTGCGTGCAGGCGCTTTTTACCGCGAACAGCTGCCCTTCATCATCGCGGTAAACCGACATGGTTTTGCCGTCAAGAGAAACCGTTTTACCTGTACCATTTTCAATTTCCGCTAAATTTTTAATTTTCTGCGCCGTAAATTTATCTGTAATTAAGTGAAAGACCGCATCCGCATTTTCCTTTAAGACATCGGTAATTCCGGCAGTTACATTCAGTCGGGAAGGATCGAAAAGTTTTTCGTATTTGTTTTGACCCGTTATGATGAGGTCAAAAATCATCATTGCCGAAAGCGTTCCGAACGTCATTCCATTGCCGTCAAAACCCGTGGCCCAGTAAATATGCTGGTCGCCGGGACTTTTTCCGATAAAGGGCAGCAGATCCGTTGGCGTGTAAAACTGAGAAGACCAGCGGTGCGTAATTTCTTCAACATCGAAAAATTGGCGCACATATTCTTCCAACGCGGCAAAACAGGATTCGGGGTCGTCCTGATGTCCAGTTTTATGGTCTTCGCCGCCCGCAATAACATATTGTTTTCCGTCGATTTCCTGCGTTCTGTAATAATGGTAAGGTTCGCTCATATCTTCTGCCTGCGCCTGCGGATATTCGCCGGAGAGCAGCGTGAAAGCCAGAACATAACTTCTGTACGGCGCGGCAAGAAAGTTCATGCGGTTCATGTTCGGCACCACATGCGTTGCCCAGATAAAATCTGAAGCTTCATATGTAGACCGGTCCGTGGTTGCGGAAACGGAGGCGCCTTTTTCGGCAATATCAGTAACTTTTTCTCCCTGCAGAATCGTACCGCCCATTTTCAAAAACTCTTCGCTCAGCGCCTTAATGTATTTTGTGGGATGAAATTGCGCCTGACCTTCAATTTTAATAATCGAATCGAACGGAATAGGAAACGGATTGGACTCCACTTTTTGCGTAGGAATGCCAACTTTTTTGGTGGCCTCGTACATTTTGTCGAGTTGTTTGGTTTGCTCTTTATCTACGGAAAAAACGTAGGAATCACGCTCTTCAAAACCGCAATCTATTTGATGCTCGGCGATGATCGATTTTATTTTACTGATGACTTCGGGGCCGGTCTGCGCTAAAAGATGGGCTTTTTCTTCACCGAAATTATCCATAACCAGATCGTACTGCGCATCGTAGAATGTATTGATGTGCGCGGTGGTGCCGCCCGTTGTGCCAAAACCGATATTTTCAGCTTCGATGACAAGGCAGTTTTTACCGGCTTTTTGCAGCAAATATGCGGCGGTAAGACCCGTAATGCCGGCGCCGGCGATAATCACATCAATTTTATTCCCGGAATTTTCTTTGGGAACCGACATTTCAACATTTTGCCACAAACTTTTATTTTGACCGTCTCTTTTCATAGTAAATCTTTCTTATGGGTGGATATTTCGGATAGAATTTTCCGATAAAACCTAAAATGCAATTTTCACGCCTTTTTAAATATTTAAATTTCGAAAAAATAACCAGACCTTCTATAATTAAAAAACCAAAATATGTATTACTTCCAAAAATTGAATAATAAATTTTTTAAAAACGGAAATACCAAGCAAGAAATAACGGGTAATTCATAAACATCAAAGCACTCCGAAAAATTCAAAATAAAAAAAACCGATCAAATGACCGGTTTATATTTTCTAGCTCGATGTGGTTTTTATCTGTTCATCGACATCAAAAACTCTTCGTTGTTTAAAGTGCTTTTCATGCTCTTGTTCACAAATTCCATGGCTTCCACGGGATTCATGTCTGCCAAATATTTCCGTAAGATCCACATTCTCTGTTGCGTAGTCTCATCCAGAAGCAAATCGTCTCGTCTTGTACTGGAAGAAGTTAAATCAATCGCCGGATAAATTCGCTTGTTCGCAATTTTTCGGTCCAACTGCAGTTCCATATTTCCGGTTCCTTTAAATTCTTCGAAAATTACTTCGTCCATTTTGGAACCTGTATCGATGAGCGCCGTCGCGATGATGGTTAAAGAACCGCCGCCTTCAATATTTCGGGCCGCTCCGAAAAATCTTTTCGGTTTGTGCAAAGCATTCGCATCCACCCCACCGGAAAGAATTTTCCCTGACGCGGGTGTTACGGTGTTGTAAGCTCTCGCCAAACGTGTTAAGGAATCGAGCAAAATCACCACATCGTGGCCACATTCGACCATTCTCTGCGCTTTCGAAAGCACCAGATTCGCCACTTTTACGTGTTTGTCCGCAGGCTCATCAAACGTCGACGCGATTACTTCGGCATTAACGCTGCGTTCCATATCGGTTACCTCTTCCGGTCTTTCGTCGATGAGCAAAATCATCATGTAAGCTTCCGGATGGTTGGCAGAAATTGAGTTTGCAATATCTTTCAGCAACATGGTTTTACCCGTTTTCGGCTGTGCGACGATCATGGCACGCTGACCTTTACCAATCGGCGTAAACAGATCGACAATTCTTGTGGAAAGCGTCGAGTTTTTTCCGGTCAGATTAAATTTTTCCTCCGGGAACAAAGGCGTTAAAAATTCAAAAGAAACCCTGTCCTTAATGAATTCCATATCGCGGCCATTGACTTCTGTCGGCTTCAGCAAAGAAAAATATTTTTCGCCTTCTTTCGGCAAACGCACAATTCCTTTTACGGTATCGCCCGTTTTTAAGGCGTAGTTACGGATTTGATTTGTTGAAACATAAACGTCGTCTGGCGAAGAAATATAAGAGAAATCGGAGGAGCGAAGAAATCCGTAGTTGTCCGGCAAAATCTCCAAAACGCCTTCAATAGTTACCAATCCGTCGAAATTAAATTCTTTTCGGGACTGCTCTTCCTGCTGGTCGTTGTTTTGGTTTTTATTCTGGTTCGGATTTTTGTTTTGGTTCGGATTTTTGTGCTGCGGCTTTGTTTGATTTACATTTTGGCTGGTGTTGCCGTTCGGGTTTTGATTTCCGTGTGAATTCGGATTGCCGTTGTTGCGCTGATTGTCGTTTCCGTTTTGCTTTTCGCGGACATTTTTGTTTTCGGTGGAATTGCGGGTCTCGGAATTGCGGGTCTCCGTAGAATTTGGGGCCGGTCTGGTATTTTGCGGACCTGAATCTGATGCCGGCTGCTCTGTGGCAGATTCGGCCGCTGGGGCAGATGCCTGCTCTGTATTTTGGGGCGCTGCATTTTCTTGGGAGGAAGAGGTGCGCTGTCTTTTTTTCCTTTGCTGTTCGGGACGGTTCGTTTTGGTTTCGTCCGTTTTCTTAAGAGTTTCGTCTTGATTAACGGTTTCTGCATTTGCTTCCTCAATCATCGCCGTTGCGTTTTCCGTTTCCGCAGGAACTTCCGCTGCAGCCTCAGCCGTTTTCTCGGCTTTCTTTTTCGGTGCAGTTTTTTTCGCCGGCTTTTTTACGGCAGGAGCAGGAGCTTCTTCTTTATTCATAGGAGTTTCGGTGGCGTTGAAGTAATCTTTTGCAGCTCTGGTATTAGAGGCCTGAAAATCAAGGATTGCAAAAATTTTGTCGTTTTCTGTGCTGGTTTTAGCAAGTTTAACGCCCAAATCTTTGGTGATTTTAGCCAAGTCCGCATCGGATTTCGACTGTAACGTTTCGATATTGAACATAAAGTGTTATGTAAAAAGTTTTATATAAGTAGGTGTAAGTAAGAAAGTTAAGTCGGGCGACTTGTACTTTTTCAGATCGTTTGTATTGCAAATCTACACTAATTTTCGATTAATGCAAAAAATTATCGCTATTTTTGCACCTGAACCTCATCAACATGTTGCAAAGAATACAAACTGTCTGGATCTTTCTGGCGATTTTAGGCGCCATCTTTTTGTTCGTTACGGCGCAGGACTTTTCGCTCTTCGGAGCCGTTCCGTTCATTTCAGTTGTTTGTGTTGGCCTCGTTTTGTTAGGCTTCATCAGTATTCTAAGTTATAAAGACCGAAAGAGACAAATTCTGCTGAACCAAATCGGCATTTTTATAAACGCTTTGTTGCTCGGTTTACTGGCGTATTGGCTACTCAATTTACCTGGAGGAATTCAGTTTCCTGAGAAAGGTATTGAGCCGTTTTTCCCGCTCCTTTCTGTAATCTGTTTGTTTATCGCAAACATCTACATCCGAAAAGACGAGAGGCTCGTAAAATCTGTAGACAGACTCCGCTAAACTTCAACGATTTTTTTTGAGTGAGACAGTTCCTTCGGGAGCTGTTTTTTTTAGTGCCGAAGCGCGGAAATATTTATCTTTATCAAAAATAATCCATGACCAAAATTTCTTTTTTATTTATTTTGATGTTTTCTACGCTGTTTTCAGCTCAGGAAGTTTCCAAAGAAAGCGTCACAAAAGTGCTTTCTGCGCTTGCGTCGGACGAAATGAAAGGTCGCGAAATCGGGACGCCCGAAAATGATTCCGCCGCCGTGTTTATCGCCAAAACTTTCGAAGAAAATAATCTGGACTACTGTACCGGGAATTCCTATCTCGTCCCTTTTGATTACAAAGGAAAAACGGTGTACAACGTTTGCGGAATCAGGAAAGGAAAATCCCCTGAAACCTTAGCTTTCACCGCACATTTCGATCATATTGGGTCTACAAATAAAAAAAGCGATCACGTTTTCAACGGTGCTGACGATAACGCGAGCGGCGTAACAACTGTAATTGGCCTGGCCGATTTCTTTAAAAACAAAGAGCCGCATTTTTCGATGATGTTCATCGCTTTCAATGGCGAAGAAATAGGAATGAAAGGTTCGAAAGCGATCTCCAGTTTAGCAAACTTACAAGCTCAATACCAAAACATCAAAGCCTTATTTAATTTCGAAATGGTCGCCACGGTTTCCAAATTTGGTCCGAACGCGCTTTACATGACGGGCGATGAATTTTCTGATCTCGATGAATTATTCAATGGCAAAGCAGCAAACGGTCTTACCATTTTTCCGGATCCTTATAGGGGTCAGCAGCTCTTTTACCGGTCGGACAACGTGAGTTTTGTAAAAAAGAAAATCATTGCTCATTCATTTTCTACCGTGGATATGAACACGGCGAAACATTACCATCAGCTGAGTGATGATGTAAGCGTGGTAAACTTCGAAAATCTTACGCAAATCATTAATAATGTGGGGAAAACGATAGAAAAACTGACGCCGGAAAATTTTAAACCTGTCTACAATAACACCGTCGATTTCAATTAATACCGCCCAACTGAAAATTATGTAATTTTGCGCTTTAATTTCCCTGAATGAAACCATTACAACGTATTCTTTCCATTGCAAAACCGCATCAAAAATACCTTTTCGGAAGTATTTTTTTCAACCTTCTTTATTCGGTCCTCCAAATTTTTTCCATTGTAACTATGCTGCCGATCCTGCGGATCTTATTTAAACTGGATAAGGAAGTCGACACAAATATTGTCCCGGTGTACAGCGGCAAATTCGCGGATTATTTTGGGTATATGAAAGATATGGCGTACTACAAAATTCAGTTAAACATCAATGAATACGGGGCCATTCAGGTTTTGGCCGTTCTTTGCGGCATCACGGCCATGGCGTTTTTGTTGCGGAATCTTTTCCGCTATTTAGGCTCCTATCTTTTGGTAAATTACCGCGTAGGCATCACCAAAGATCTGCGGACCGCGATGTACGACAAATTTTTGAAACTGCCCGTTTCCTTTTTTACGGAGCAGCGCAAAGGCGATATGATGTCGCGGATCTCCAACGATATCGGTGCCGTAGAAGGCGGAATTATGGGAAGTTTGGTTGATGTTTTGAACGCGCCGTTTATGATTATCGCTTCGCTGATCACTTTATTTATACTTTCACCGCAGCTAACTTTGTTCTCGCTTTTGGTCTTTCCTGTGATGGGAATCATTATCGCGTGGGTAGGGAAAAGCTTAAAAAGACAGGCGACGGCCGCGCAGGAAGAACTGGGGAATTTATTTTCTCTCGTCGATGAAACTTTGAAATCTTCGAAAGTCATCAAAATTTTTAATGCCGATAAAATTCTGAAAAACCGCTTCAACCGCACCACGAACGACTGGCAGAAATACGCCATCGGCATGAGCCGCAGACGCGAACTCGCCTCGCCAATGAGCGAATTTTTGGGTTCCGTCACCTTGCTCATCATCACCTGGTTTGCAGGTACAGAAATCATTAATGGCACCAATAAGGATCCCGTGACATTCCTCGCATTTATAGGGGTTTTCTTCCAAATTTTGGATCCGGCGAAAAAATTATCGAACGCTTTTTCTTCCATTCAGGGCGGAATGGCGAGTCTGGATCGGGTTTCTGAAGTTTTGGATTATGATTTAAAAATTGATGAAATTGAAAATCCGGTGCCCATTTCCACTTTAAAATCACAAATTGAATTTAAAAATATTGGCTTCTTTTACGATAAAGACAATGTGATTTTAAAGAATTTTAACCTCACGGTTCCAAAAGGAAAGACCATCGCATTGGTGGGACAGTCCGGATCCGGAAAAACGACGATCGCGAATCTTTTGGCGCGGTTTTACGATGTTTCCGAAGGCTCAATTTTGGTAGATGGAGAAAATGTGAAAAACCTGAAAGTTACGGATTACCGAAATTTACTCGGAATGGTAACGCAGGAATCTGTTTTGTTTAATGATTCCGTCTTCAACAACATTCTCATGGGAAAACCCGAGGCGACGGAAGAAGAAGTGATGGCCGCGGCCAAAATTGCGAATGCCCATGAATTCATAGAAAATCTACCTGATAAATATTATACGAATATTGGTGATGACGGAAATAAACTTTCGGGCGGCCAAAAGCAGCGCGTTTCCATTGCCAGAGCTGTTTTAAAGAATCCACCAATCATGATTTTGGATGAAGCCACTTCTGCGCTGGACACCGAAAGCGAAAGATTTGTGCAGGACGCGCTGGAAAAAATGATGGAAAACCGAACCTCACTCGTCATTGCTCACCGCCTCTCGACCATTCAGAAAGCCGATTGGATCGTCGTGATGGAGCGCGGAATTATCGTGGAACAGGGAACCCATCAGGAACTGTATGCAAAACAGGGCATGTATAGAAGACTGGTAGATCTGCAGAATTTTGGCTAAAAAAAATAATTAAGACCGAATTTTCGTAGTTTTAACAGGAAACAGGCGCGGTGGGCGGAGCCCTGAAAGCGAGACATCAAAAAATTTTTTTTAAATTCTGCAAAAAAAAATTAAGCCGGAAAAACATTTAAACGGTTGATCTGCTCCCGGTAATCTGCGGGCAGTAATAAATTTTTCACCAGCCAGTCCATTTTCATCAACTTTACGATTCTGTAAACCGGAACTGCAGGAGTTAGCAGTGAAAAATCTCGGAAAGACAGCAACTCCCCTACTCTTTTTGGCACCATTAGTTTTTGAGCTTCAATTAAAATTTTAAATCTTACTGTTCCCAAATGTTTTTCATATTGTTGAAACAAATCCACGGTAAATTTACTTTTTGCTAAATTTTCGTAAACGTGAGTCTCTCTTACAGGAAGCCATTCTGCGTAATTCCTTGGCAAATTTTCCACGCCCATTCTTTCGCCCACGCGGTAAAATACATTGTACACTTCTTCTTTTTCTGCAGTCGTGAGTTTTCGTTCTAAAAGTTCAAAAGCAACGATTGAATAATAGATCAACATAAAAAGCACATCGCGGTAAGCCCAATCTGGAATAGGAAAACCCCGGCTTTTTTCAACTGCAGTATGAATTTTTCGAATGGTATCAATTGAATGATGCGCATTTTCGGTTGTTGCAAAAACAATTTTTCGGGCATACTCTACCGTGGAAAATAATCTCCCGATCGGATCATTTGGTAATTTGCCTGTAAAATAAAGCCAATCTACCGCTTTGTTTACGGCAAATTCTGCAGCGGCTCCGGCGAAAATAAAAAGAATGGTGTCGCTTTTCCCCCAAATTTCGCGCACGATGGAGTTTTCTTCCGCAAAATTCTGACGGGAATCTGGCGAGAGATTTTCTTTGAAAACGGTCCTTCCAGAAGAAAACGGGCATTTTGAAATATTTGAATTGTGAGTGTAATTCATGGCGGTATCATTAAATCTTATGCAAAGATATAAATATACTTTGAATCACAAAGTTCTTTGATTTTATCTAAATTTCCTCATTTGAATAAATTCTCAACTTTAGAAATTTATCTCCCAATCATTTTCTTGATTGAATTCAATTTCATTAATGCTTCAATCGGTGTTAAGGTATTGATATCGATTTTAATCAATTCCTCCCGGATATTTTCCAGAACAGGATCATCCAACTGGAAAAATGAAAGCTGCAGACTTTCCTCCGTAATGGCTTTTGCAGAATCTTTGGAACCGCTTTGCGATCGGCTTTTTTCTAAAGTTTTCAAAACTTCATTCGCACGGTTGACCACTTTTGCGGGCATTCCCGCCAACTTCGCGACGTGAATTCCGAAACTGTGTTCGCTTCCGCCGGATAGCAGTTTTCGAAGAAAAATAATGCTTCCTTTATGCTCCTGAATAGAAACGTGGAAGTTTTTGATCCTTTCAAAATTTACCGTCATTTCATTGAGTTCGTGGTAATGCGTTGCAAATAAGGTTTTCGCCTGTGTGGGATGCTGATGCAGAAATTCGGCGATGGCCCAGGCGATGGAAACGCCGTCGTAAGTGGACGTTCCGCGCCCAATTTCATCGAGTAAAATCAAACTTCTTTGCGAAATATTGTTGAGGATATTGGCGGCTTCATTCATCTCGACCATAAAAGTCGATTCGCCGGAGGAAATATTATCCGACGCGCCAACCCGCGTAAAAATTTTATCTAAAATTCCGATCTCCGCATGTTTCGCGGGCACAAAACTGCCGATTTGCGCCAACAGACAGATGATCGCAGTTTGTCGCAGAATGGCCGATTTTCCCGCCATATTCGGACCGGTAACCATAATAATCTGCTGCGAATCTTTGGACAGAAACAGATCGTTCGGAATATATTTTTCGCCCAAAGGCAAAGCATTTTCTATGATCGGATGGCGCGCTTCTTTTAAATTAATTTCAAAACCCTCATTCAAAACCGGTTTCGTGTAAGATTCAGAAACAGCGAGTTCAGATAAACCGACGCCACAATCGAGTTCTGCAATAATTTTGGAATTTTCCTGAATCTGATCGATGTAGATCATCACATTTTCGCAAACTTCGCGATACAATTGCTGCTCAATTTTGGATATCTTTTCTTCCGCGCCCAGGATTTGTTCTTCGTACTCTTTCAGTTCTTCGGTGATGTACCGTTCCGCGTTGACCAAAGTCTGCTTCCGGATCCAGTCCGCGGGGACTTTATCTTTATGGGAATTCCGGACTTCGATAAAATAACCGAAAACATTATTGAAACTGATTTTCAAACTCGTAATTCCTGTGCGTTTTACCTCGCGGTCGCACATTTCATCGAGGAAATTTTTGCCTTTGCTCTGCAGTCCGCGCAAATGATCGAGTTCCGCGGAAATCCCGGTTTTAATAACATTTCCCTTGGCAATACTTACCGGCAGGTCTTCATTTAGATAATCCGTCAGATATTTAATGAGTTCCTCCACATTAACCAAAGGCGAGAGCCACGCCAAAACTCCCGCATGTGGATGAAGTAACCCTTTAATATGCTGGATGTTGATGGCACTTTGCCGCAGATAACCCAGTTCCTTCGGGCATATTTTTTCCGAGGCTAATTTCCCCATCAACCGGTCCAGATCCGAGATGGTTTTTAATAACTGTAAAATTTCGTATTTCAGATTTTCCTTCTTATTAAAAAATTCAATTAAATCTAACCTGCGATTAATTTCGGTAACGGACTTTAAGGGCAAAATTAACCTCCGGCGCAGTAATCTTCCGCCCATCGGCGTCGAGGTTTTATCGATGATATCGAGCAAAGATTTTCCCTGCGGATGTGTAGAATAAACGATTTCGAGATTTCGCAAGGTAAAATGATCCATCATCAGATAGTCATCTTTCGGAATGAGTTTAATCTTTGTAATATGCTGCAGAAGCGCGTGATGCGTATCCTCTACCAAATAGGCGAAAATAGCGCCGGCAGCGGTAATTCCCAATTTCCGGTCCTCCACGCCAAAACCTTTTAGAGAACTGGTTTTGAAATGGTTCGTTAGTTTTTCGTAGGCATAGTTATATTGAAAAGCCCAGTCTTCTAGTTTAAAAGAATTGCGGTTTTTCAGCTGCGTGGGAAGTTCGGCCGTTCTTTGATAAATAATTTCGCTCGGATCAAAAGTGCCGACGATGTGCAGCAGCTGTTCCAGATTTCCTTCTGAAGTTAGAAATTCTCCCGTCGAAACATCCACCAAAGCCAAACCGTATTTTTCTTTTACTTTATGAATAGAAAGTAGAAAGTTGTTTTTTTTGGACGACAAAACCTGTTCGTCGAAAGTAACGCCGGGCGTAATTAATTCTGTGACGCCGCGTTTCACGATTCCTTTTACCTTCTTCGGGTCTTCCAGCTGATCGCAAATCGCCACGCGAAGTCCGGCTCTCACGAGTTTTGGCAAATAAGTATCTACGGAATGATGCGGAAATCCGGCAAGCTCGATGTGACCTTCGCCGTTGGCTCTTTTTGTCAGAACAATCCCTAAAATCTGGGACGCACGGATCGCATCGGTGCCAAAAGTTTCGTAAAAATCTCCCACGCGGAACAGCAAAAGCGCATCAGGATATTTCGCCTTGATGGTGTTGTACTGCGTCATTAGAGGGGTTTCTTTTTTGGCCACGGGAATTTTAATTTTCAAGAAAAAAGATTTAAATTACATAAGGATTGAAAACCTTAATTTTGCCAAAAATACGAAAATGTCATCCACCAAAAAATTGAAACTCGAGGAATTAGGAAGAATCGATGTCGAAACATTTAAAGAAACAAAAAAAACACCGCTTGTTGTAGTTTTAGACAATGTTCGGAGCATGCATAACGTGGGTGCGATCTTCCGCACGGCAGATGCGTTCTTGATCGAAAAAGTGATTTTATGTGGAATAACGCCGCAGCCGCCCCACCGCGAGATTCACAAAGCTGCGTTGGGCGCTACCGAAAGTGTGGAATGGGTGTATGAAAAAGATATTTCCGAAGCATTGCAAACTTTAAAGAAAGAAAGCTATAAAATTATTGGTATCGAGCAGACCTCGGATTCGAAAGCGCTGACGGAGTATTCCATCACTAGAGACGAAAAATACGCGCTGGTCTTAGGAAACGAGGTAGACGGTTTGAGCGACGAGGCCTTTTCTGCGTACGACGCCTTTCTCGAAGTACCGCAGTTGGGAACGAAACATTCCCTGAACGTCTCCGTTTGTGGCGGCATCGTGATGTGGGAATTTTTTAAAAATTTAAAATAATATTTAAAATTTTAAACCATTATTTCACGGCTGCACGAATTTTCGGGTAAAAATGGCCTATTCGCTGCGGCAAATCATTTATTTAAATGGATGGTTTTAAGCAGATTCCATTTTTTGTTCACGTGTTTGAAGAGCCCGATGCGTTCGGCTAAAAAAGAATCCTCAAAAGTTTTTCTTTCATATTCCTTCCAGGCTTTTTGAAAATTTTCTACGCTTAAATCTCTGTACGCCACCGTTAGATGCGGCGAAAATTTTCCGAAAGGCTCGAATTTCATTTTGTCTTCAATCTCCTTTTGCAAACGTAAAAGCTCGGTGGTGTTTTCAGGACTAATAAAAATGACGGGCCGTTTTTTGTTCGGGAAACATCCGAAATTTTTTAAAAAGACTTTAAAAGAAGTGCTTCCCAGGTGCAATTCTGCAAAAACCTGCACCAGCTTGTCTTCCAGATTTTCCTCTAAACGAAAAGGCGCTATTAACGTGATATGCGGAAAATTGTTAAAAGCCTTCACGGAACCGAATCTTTCAGCAAAATCTTTGCTGACAGCTTTTACTTTTTCGCAAAGTTCTTCGGGAAGAACAACGGCAATAAAATACAGGCTCATCGCAAATTTGGATTATAATTATTATCCCGCCAGAATTATCTCCAGCCGCCGCCCAGCGCTCTGTACAATTCTACTCCCGCATCCAGTTTAGAATATTCTGCATTCGAAATATTCAGTTCTGCATTCAGCTGATTGACGCTGGCATTGATGACTTCGAGATAATTGGCCAGACCGTAATTCACGAGCTCCTGCGAATAATCCACGGATTTTCGGTAGGCTTCCATTTCCTGCCGTTTCAAACTGATGAAACCATCCTGCGATTGGTACACATTCAACGCATCCGAAACTTCTTTCCCCGCCGCTAACACAGCGCGCCGAAAATTCAGATAAGCAATTTCTTTGTTGGCCAAACTGACTTCATACTGCGTTCTGATCTGTCTCTGATTTAAAATGGGTTGCGCTAAACCTGCCACAACATTCGCAAAGAGAGAATTCACACTAAAAAGCCGATCTAAATCTCCCGCCGAAATTCCACCGCTGCCGCTTAATCGCAAAGTGGGGTAAAAGTTCGCTTTTGCGGCATTTGTCAATTCAAAAGCGTTCATCAAACGGTATTCTGCGGCTTTTACGTCCGGTCGGTTGGCGAGCAAATTTGCGGGATAACCTAACTGCAGACTGACGGGCATTTTCTGTGCGGCGATTGTGGTTCTTTCGATCGCGTGCGAAGGTTCGCCCATAAGCAGACTGATGGTGTTTTCGAGTTGGGCAATCTGAATATCAATGCTGATGAGCATCGACTGTGCGTTAAAAACCAGCGCTTCACTTTGCTGAACGGCAACTTCCGTTACCGTACCTGCATCTTTCAGCGCAGACGTGGTTTCGAGATTTTTCTTTCTTAAACTAATGGTTTCGTTGATGATTCTTTTCTGATCATCAAACGTAAGAAGCTGATAATAAGCCGAAGCGACCGCAGCGACCAAATCGCTTTTCACGGCCTGATGCGCCGCAACGGTGCCTAAGTAATTGGCGAATTCAGCTCTTTCCTGCGATTTCAGCCGGCCCCAAATATCGGCTTCCCAACCTACATTTGCGGAAATATCGAACTGATCACCGGAAGTTCGTCTGTTTAAAAGTTGCGCAGACTGGGTATTTAAAGACTGGGTTTGAAACGTATAATTCGGCCCCGCCGAAAGCGTGGGCAGATAGGCCGCTCTGCTTTGTTTTAAGTAAGAATCTGCGGCGCTGATGTTCTGCAAAGCTACCCTTACATCTAAGTTATTCTCCAAAGCTTTCGCAATATGTTTTTGCAGAACTGGATCGGTAAAGATCTCGCGCCAGGAAACCGTGGCCATACTTGTGGAATCTTTCGGCAAAAGATCGGTGCGGAAAAGATTTTCATCAATAGTTTCTTTTGGTCTTTCGTAGGTTTGGCGCGTCATACAGGACGTCAGAACAAAAGCTGAAAAGAGAACTGCAAGTATTTTTATATTGAAATATTTTTTCATTTTTTTAATTTTTCGCAAAAGTTTGAAACTTTTAATTATTCGGAAAGATTAATGTTTTTGTCCTTTAAAGGTGATATTTTTTCCTGTAAGGTTTGGAAAATAATAAACAGGATTGGGATTACCAGTAATCCTAAGATGGTTCCAATTAAAAGTCCCGTGGCAGCTCCCGTTGCAATGGAGCGGTTTCCGGTGGCACCAATTCCTGTCGCTAAAACCAAAGGCAACATTCCACAGATAAAGGCGAAGGAGGTCATTAAAATGGGCCGGAGCCTCGCTGTTGCGGCATGTATTGCGGCATCTACAATTGTTTCGCCATGAACTCTTCTCTGTACGGCAAACTCCACAATTAAAATCGCATTTTTCGCCAGTAATCCGACGAGCATAATTAAGGCGATCTGGAAATAAATATTATTCTCCAGGCCGAAAATCCACTGGCCGAGATACGCGCCCATTACGCCTAACGGAAGCGATAAAATAACCGACAATGGTAAAATATAACTTTCATACTGAGCAGCAAGAATAAAATAAACAAAGACCAAACTCAGGGCAAAAATCACCAATGTCTGCGAGCCCGATGCCAGTTCTTCCCGGGAAAGTCCCGTAAATTCAACATCATAATTAGGACCTAAATTTTCGCTTGCAACCTCCTGAACTGCGGCTATGGCATCACCGGTACTGAACCCGGCATTATTGGCTCCCGTAATTTTCACTGAAGTAAACAAATTATATCTGCTTACACTTTGTGGTCCGTACGTTTTGTCTAAAGTAACAAATTGCGAAATTGGCGTCATTTCTCCGGAACCTGTTTTCACATACATTCCATTTAAATCCTGCGGCGTTTTTCGATCATCAGGCAAAGCCTGAATCATTACACGGAACTGTTTTCCGTACTTCGTAAAATCGGCGGCATAAATCCCACCAATATATCCCTGCATCGTGCTCAAAATATCCGACACAGAAACACCCGACTGTGCAGCCAGAGGCACATTGATGTTCATTTGTAGCTGCGGATATTTGGTATTAAATGAAGTTTGGGAAAACTGAATTTCCGGGCGCTGCATGAGTTTTCCAATGAAATTCTGCGTTGTAACATCCAGATCTTTATATTCACCACCGGCTTTATCTAAAAGCACCATTTCGAAGCCTGCACTCGTTCCAAACCCGGGAACAGAGGGTGGCTGAAAAAAGATAATTTTTGCGTCCGCAATACTGGAGCCTACGCCAAACAATTTCTTTGTGATATCATCGGCAGATTCGCCACTTCCGCGGTCCGCAAAAGGCGTTAATTTCACAAAGGCCAAACCATAATTACTTCCCGTTCCGGAAAGAAAAGATCTCCCTGTAGAAATTGTTACGTTCTGAACACCCGGAACCTTCAGCACTTTTTTCTGAAGTTCTTTCATCGCACTAAACGTTCTTTCCTGAGAAGCGCCGGCGGGAAGTTCGATGTTTGCAAACAAAATCCCACGATCTTCATTGGGCACAAATCCTTTTTTCATGGAAGAATTCGACCAGACTAAAAGTCCAGCGGTAATTACAAAAATACCCAGCGTGATCCATTTGTGTTTGATGAGATAAGAAAATGCGCGTCCGTATTTTGCGGTCATGGCTTTGAAACCAATATTGAATTTATGGAAGAATTTTTCAAAGAAATTTTTCTTTTCGTACTCAAGATCATGATTTTGAGGTTTCAAAAAGAGAGAGCACAACACAGGGCTTAAGGTTAAAGCGTTTACCGCAGAAATTAAGATCGCGATAATTAACGTAACCCCAAACTGTTTGTAAAAGACTCCCGTTGGTCCGGTAATAAAAGTTACCGGAATAAATACGGCTGCCATTACCAAAGTGATCGAGATAATTGCGCCGGTAATTTCATCCATGGCTTCCACGGTTGCCTTTTTGGCATCAGCGATACCGCCTTCCATTTTTGCGTGAACGGCCTCGACGACGACAATGGCATCATCGACCACAATTCCGATGGCTAAAACCAGGGCAAAAAGGGTTAATAAATTTAGAGAATATCCAAATAAATTCAGGAAGAAAAAAGTTCCGACAATCGACACGGGAACTGCGATCGCAGGAATTAGCGTCGACCGGAAATCTTGTAAAAAAATAAAGACCACGAGGAAAACCAAAACAAAAGCCTCAATTAGGGTGTGAATAACTTTATCGATGGAGGCCGTTAAAAATTCATTTGTATCGAAATTGATTACATATTTGATTCCTTTCGGGAAATCTTTTTTATTGTCCTCTAAATATTTTTGAATATTTACAATAATTTCCTGCGCATTGGAACCAGGTGTTTGAAAAATTCCCATACTCACCGCCGGATTATCGCCGTTTTCTGCTTTACCGGAGTACGATAACGAAGCCAGCTCTATGGTGGCGACGTCTTTCAGTAAGAGATTTTGGCCGTTGCCGAGCGATTTCAAAACAATATTATCGTATTGCTCTTTGTTGCTGTATTTTCCGACATATTTAATGATGTATTCAAAAGAATTTCCGCTGTTTTGCCCGATAGATCCGGCGGCTGCTTCCCTACTTTGGTCATTAATTGCGGCAGAAACGTCGGTAGGTGATAAACTGTAGGCGGCCATTTTCACCGGATCCAGCCAAACCCGCATCGAATAGGTTTTACCGCCGAAAACACTTGCGTCTCCAACACCGGTGATTCTTTTTACCGCCGGAATTACATTAATATTGACGTAATTCTGTATAAAAACATCATTTAAATCTTTATTCTCCGAAAAAAAAGTAAGGTACATCAGGGCGCTTGTCTGCTGTTTCTGCGTCACCACACCGGCTCTTGTAACTTCTGAAGGCAATAAGGGCGTCGCTCTCGCAACTCTGTTCTGTACGTTTACGGCAGCAATATCCGGATTAATCCCCTGTTTGAAAAAAATCTGAATCTGTGCAGAACCGTCGTTTCCGGCGCTGGAAGTAATGTAATCCATTCCTTCTACCCCATTAATTTGTTCTTCCAGAGGCACCACCACACTTTTCATCACCGTTTCCGCATTCGCGCCGGAATAATTGGCAGATACACTTACCGTTGGCGGCGCAATATCCGGATACTGTGTTACGGGAAGCGCTGTAAGGCCTAAAATTCCCAGTATTACTATAATAACAGAAATTACGGTGGATAAAACCGGTCTGTTAATAAAATTCTTTATCATTAGAAAATCGGTTTTATGGTTTTTACTAAACTGTCCAAACTAATGGGTTTGGGGATAATGGCGCTGTTGTCTTTCACAGAGCCGATGCCGGCGGCCACAATTTTATCTCCTTTTTTAAGTCCGGAGGTTACTATGGCCAGATTATTAATTCTGGTTTGCAGTTCTATAATTGTATTTCTCGCCGTATCTTTTTCAACTTTATAAGCGTAAACAATTCCCTGCTGCTCATAAGTTGCACTTTCGGGGATTACCAAAACATTCTCATAATATTGCGGGAAGCGGATATTTCCGCTGTTTCCGTTGCTGAGTAATCTTTGCGCATTCGGGAAACCCACACGAAACTCAATGGTTCCGGTAGAGGGATTTATCTGGCCGGTTACGGCTTCAATCTTTCCTTTTTCGCCATAAAGATCGCCATTTGCCAATTCCAGTTCGACCATGGGTAGATTTCTGATTTTTTCCGGCATTGTTGCACCTTCTGAATCTTTCAGAAAGTCAAAATATTCTTTCTCATTCATCGAAAAATAGGCATAGACCGTTTTTGTATCGGAAATCGTGGTTAAAGGAGTTTGATCGCTTGGTCCTACTAAACTACCCACTTTCAACGGTAATTTTCCCACCACGCCGGAAATCGGAGCGCGGATAACGGAGTAATCAATATTCGCCTGAACCCCTTGAAAATTGGCCTGTGCCTCTGCAACTCCGGCGCTCGCCTGCTGTTTTGCTGCAATTGCCTGAGAAACCTGAGCCTGCGCACGGGCAAGATTTGCCTGCGCAGTTTGCAGCTGAACGTTGCTGATGATATTTTTTTCAACCAGCGGTTTCAGTTTGTTTACTTCTACCTGTGCCGCATTTACGGCGGCCTGCGCCGCTTTTACACTTGCTTCGGAAGCAGATACATTGGATCTTGCAGCTCCAACACCCGCTTTTGCGGCATTGGCAGATTGCGTTAATGTATTTGTCTCCAGGCGGAATAATGGTTGTCCTTTCGTGACGTACTGTCCTTCGTCCACCAAAACCTGAGTGATGTAACCTTGAATTTTTGCGCGAACCTCATTGTTTAAAATTCCCTGAATAGATGCAGGAAAAGTTTGGTAACCCGTTACATTTCTCGTTTCTACCGAGACCACAGGATAGGGAGAAGCGCCCTGTTGTTTCGGAGCTTCTTTTTTACAACTGATAACAGACAACACTGTTAGCGAAAGAAGAATAATTTTATTTTTCATGAATTTAATTTTTATAATCTAAGGATTGGCTGGGTCTGCGGGCAATATTTAAAAAATTTAACATTAAAGTTGGTCCAGGTTATTCTTGATATTAGAAATACTGTTTTGGAAAAGATTCTGATAGATCTCGAATTTCTTTAGAGAAGCCTCATCATTGCTGTTGCGGAAATCTTTCAGTTTGTTCAAAATTAAAAGCTCATCTTCCATTTTCGTAATAATTTCGGCAAAGCGGATCTGCATGTATTTTTCGTTCATCACAAAAAAACGTTTTCGTTCATCGATGCGGTTAAAATCGCTGATAATATTGAGATTCAGGAGCAAATTTAAATTGGAAGAAACCGAGCTTTTACTTGCGGAAAAGACTTCCACAAATTCATCAAAAGCAACGCCTTTTCTGTCGAAATCGAAAATTAGATAAGCATAAATTTTGGCAGCGAGAGGCGGTAAATGAAAGGCATTTCCATAAAATTTAACCATATCGCAAAATAAATCTTTCTCAATTTCAACCATTAATTTATGCTTAGCGTGCAAAAATACGAACTAGTTCTGAACCAACCGAACCTAATACAGATTTTATGAATTTTTTATGATTTGCATCACAAATATTACAGTCAGAAAAGAATCGCGCGGTAAAATCCTCAGCACACCGCACGCAATATAAATTTTAGTAATTTTGTTTGATGGATTTAAGAGATCAGCTAAAAAATATTTTTCCGGAGCACGAGGAACAGGATTTTGAAATACCTGTCGAAAAATTTGTGCAGCAAGAACCCCTCACCTGTAAATTCGAAAAAAAAGGCCGCCACGGAAAACCGGTAACACTCATCGAAGGTTTTGAAGGGCCGGACGCAGAACTGAAGAAAATTTCGAAGAAAATTAAAACCACGCTCGGAATTGGCGGATCGGAAAAAGACGGGATTATCGTCATCCAGGGCGACAACCGCGACAAAATCATGACGATCTTGAAGGAGATGGGTTATAAGACGAAACGGGTTGGCGGCTGATGAGGGTCGATGATGGGCGATCGGTAATGGATCTTAGGTGATGGATGAAGGAGGAGGAACAAAAATTCGATCAAATACAAGAGATATTAGGAAGAACGGAATTGCAGCCCGACCTGAGTGGAGCTCTTTTTGCCGACACAACGTGACGGCAAAAAAGCGGGAACGGAGGGCGGAAAAAGCTGCCCAAATAATAGGTAAGAATACAAAAAAAGAACTATGATTAATAAATTAGCTGCATCGGAACTGGTGCTGAATGAGGACGGAAGTGTTTACCACCTGAATTTATTGCCCGAAGATATCGCGGGAAAAATAATGTTAGTGGGAGATCCAGATCGTGTTCCGAAAGTTTCGAAATATTTCGACACTATTGAAATCAAAAAGAACAAGCGCGAATTTTATACCCATACAGGAACTTTGCGCGGGGAGCGAATTACAGTAATGTCTACGGGGATCGGGACCGAAAATATCGACATTGTAATGAACGAACTTGATGCCCTGGTAAATATCGATCTTAAAAATAAGGAATTTAAAAGCGAACATACTGCTCTGGAACTTTTTCGAATGGGGACGTGTGGAAGTGTTAATCCCGAAATTGAAGTCGATAATATGTTGGTGACGCAAAACGTTGTAGGACTTGATGGTTTAATGCATTTTTATCAGGATTACGCCTTCGAAAATGAATTTTCCCGAAATTTTATGGCGAAATTTCCGTACCATAAAATTAAACCGATGTTGTATTTTTCGGATTGGTCTAAAGAAATGGGAGAATATTACAAAGACGCAAAATACCATGGCAATACCGCGACTTTCCCCGGCTTTTATGCGCCACAAGGCCGACAGCTGCGGCTAAAAGCGCTGGACGATCAGTTTTTGGAAACATTAAATGATCTGGGTGTGACGAATTTTGAAATGGAAACTTCTGCAATCTATGGACTTTCGAAATTATTGGGCCACAAAGCGATCACCGTAAATTCTGTGATTGCAAACCGAAGAAGAGGCGAATTTTCCGCCGACCACGCAGCTTCCGAAAGAAATATGATCGAGTGGGTGTTGGAGCGGATTATTAAGTAATAAATAGGAAATATTGTAAGATTTAAGTCAATTTTAAAAATATTCAGGAAATAGAAAAAACGGGGATTACAGTTTGCACGGCCTGGAAATCAAGGAAAGCGAGCGGTTAAGAAATTGGCCGCTCTTTTTTTATTTATTTTTGAATGAACAATCCACAAGATGATCATTCACCATTCCTGTCGCCTGCATGTGCGCGTAAACCACGGTGGAGCCCAGGAATTTGAAACCTCTTTTTTTCAGGTCTTTTGCTAATGCATCCGAAATTTCAGTAGTTGCGGGGACATCCTGTAAGGTTTGTGGATGATGAATTAAAGGTTTTCCGTCCACAAAGCCCCAAATATATTTTGAAAATGTGCCGAACTCTTTTTGAACTTCCTGAAAACGTTGCGCATTGTTGATGGTTGCCAGGATTTTGAGTTTGTTCCGTATTATTCCGCTGTCAGCCATCAATTCTAGGATTTTTTCGTTGGAATATTCTGCAATTTTCTGAAAATCGAAATTATCGAAAGCCTTTTTAAAATTGTAGCGTTTCTTTAAAATAGTGTGCCAGGAAAGTCCCGCCTGAAAACTCTCTAAAATCAAAAATTCAAATAGGGTTTCGTCGTCGTAAACCGGCTTACCCCACTCCTCATCATGGTATTTCCGGTACAAATCATCCTTTTCAGACCACCCGCAACGTATTCTTTCTGTCATTTGTAAAATATTTTTAATAAAATTACGAAAATTTCAAAGCTTGACGCACCCGCAATGCTTTTAATCGCATCTATAAGGAAATTGGGAAATATTTAGTAATTATTTAACATCCTCTTAAATATTTTAGGAATAGATCTTGTATCTACCGTTATATCAAATTAAATTATTCAATTTTAACCTTAAAAAATAGTATTATGGAAAGAGAAGATTATAACAAAGCAGAAAACACGGTAAACGATGCGAAATGGACTGTAAATGATTACGCCGACCGCGCGAAAGACTACATCCGTGAGCAAAGAGACAAAAATACAGAACCCACTGCAGAAGGATGGATGGACAGAGCAAAAGAAAATATTGCTGATGCTTGGGACGATACAAAAGACGCCGTATCCGATGCATGGGAAAAAACGAAAGACTGGTCCGAAGATGCGAAAGCTGAAGTTCGTAAAACAACGAACTAAAATTTTGATCAGTAGAAAAAAAGAGAACCATACCAGTTATGGTTCTCTTTTTTTAGGCGTTATCTCATAAAATATTTTAAATTTGTCTCAACTAAATTTATAATTATGTCGTACGGATTACTAAAAGGCAAAAAAGGAATCATCTTCGGTGCTTTAAACGATCAGTCTATCGCCTGGAAAGTTGCTGAAAGATGCCACGAAGAAGGTGCAGAATTTATTCTTTCTAATGCTCCAATTGCAATGAGAATGGGAGAAATTGATGAACTTGCAAAGAAGACAGGTTCGGATGTTATTCCCGCTGATGCCACCTCGATGGAAGATCTGGAAAAACTTTTCGCCCATGCGCAGGAAAAATACGGTAAAATTGATTTTATTATGCATTCCATCGGCATGTCTGTAAATATTCGAAAGGGTAAAACCTACACCGATCTGAACTATGACTTCCTGGAAAAAGGTTGGGACGTTTCCTCAGTTTCCTTCCATAAAGTAATGAAAACGGCCTGGGATAAAGACATTATGAACGAATGGGGATCCATCCTGGCGCTAACTTATATTGCAGCTCAAAGAACTTTCCCGAATTATGGCGATATGGCCGATAACAAATCCTACCTCGAAAGCATTGCGCGCAGTTTCGGATATTATTGGGGCGACCGAAAAGTTCGCGTTAACACCATCTCTCAGTCTCCAGTCTTAACAAAAGCAGGTGCCGGTGTAAAAGGCATCAGTGGATTCTTTAATTTTGCAGACAGCATGTCTCCCTTAGGGAACGCAGATGCGGTAGACTGTGCCAATTATTGTGTGAGCCTCTTCTCTGACCTTACCCGAAAAGTGACGATGCAAAATCTCTTTCACGACGGTGGATTCAGCAAGACGGGAGTTTCTCAGAAAATTGTAGAAAAATTCGAAGATTTGTAGTACATAATTTTACATCATTATATAAAATTCGTCCCTTTTAAAAGTGGACGAATTTTTTTATTTTAAATTTTTCACCTCCCGTATAAATTCCTCCACCACATCATCTTTTGTCGCCCAGGACGTAATCAGACGGATGGCTGAATTTTCTGCGTCTATTTTTTTCCACACATAAAAATCAAAATTTCGGCTCAGTTTTTCTATTTCTGAATTTTTTAAAATCGGAAAAATTTGATTGGTAAAGGTTTCGGCAAGGAAATGAAAACCTTGCTCGCCGAAAACTTTTTTTATTTTCATTGCCTGCGTGTTCGCGGTTTTAGCCAGATCAAAATAAAGTTCATCTTTTAAAAGTTCTTGAAACTGAATTCCGAGAAACCGGCCTTTGGCGAGGAGCGCACCTTTTTGTTTCATGTGAAATCCAAATTCCTCCTGAAGCGCAGGATTATTAATTACAATCGCTTCTCCGATTAACGCGCCGTTTTTAGTTCCGCCTAAATAAAAAGCATCGCAAAGTCGGGCAACGTCTTCCAGGTTTACATCATTGGTCTCTGCGCTTAATGCATTTCCCAAACGCGCACCATCCATAAAAAGAAAAAGATTGTGCTCCCTGCAAAAGCTTGATAAGCGCTGCAGCTCGTCCTTGGAATAAATTGTTCCGACTTCCGTGGAATTTGAAATGTAGACCAATTTTTGTTTTAGCTGATGGGGTTTATTTTGATGATGGTCTAAAACTTCCTGAATGTGGTTTACAGTTAGTTTCCCATCCGATGTGGGTACGCCGTGCACCTTATGACCCGTCGCTTCGATGGCGCCGGTTTCGTTGGTGAAGATATGACCGGTTTCGGCAGCGATCACACTTTCGTGCGGCCGCAAAAAAGCGGAAATCACAATCAAATTAGCCTGAGTACCGCCCGAGACAAAATAAATTTTAGCGTTTTTATTGTTGATTTTTTTCCGGATGATGTCCTCCGCCTGCAGACAATAATCGTCGAGTCCGTAGCCATTCTGCTGCATTAAATTTGTTTCGGCCAGCGCCTGCAAAATTCTGGGATGGCAACCTTCGGAATAGTCGTTTTTAAAGGAAAATTTCATGAAATAAAAATAGAAAAAAAACGTGAAAGGACCACGGAAAATACGTTGAAATAACCCAGCCTTTACAGCGCTAATATGATCATCTTTGAGGTACAGAAGTCAGAAAAAACTAATAGCCACTTTTTATTTTCAGTTCTCTCTTTATTCTTCATACTCAATTTTTATTTTAATTGCGAACTCATCCTTTTTTGGATGAGTTTTCTTTTGTGTGATATAAATGTTAGATTTGTACGGTTTTTAATCTATCTTTTATGATCTCACTTACAGAAGAAAATTATCTTAAAGCAATTTTCCATTTAATTAATGAAGAAAGTACCGTAACCATCAACGAATTGAGCAAGTTTCTGAATGTAAAAATGCCCAGTGTAAATAACATGATGAAGAAGTTTGCGGAGAAGAAATGGGTAATCTACGAAAGTTACAAACCTCTTAAAATCACAGATTCGGGCAAAACCCAGGCAGCCCTGGTCGTACGCAAACACCGCCTTACGGAAATGTTTCTGGTGGAAAAAATGAATTTTGGGTGGGAAAACGTCCATGAAATCGCGGAACAGGTAGAGCATATACAATCTGATATGTTTTTTGATAAAATGGACGAAATCTTGAACTATCCTAAGTTCGATCCGCATGGCGAACCGATTCCCGATAAAGAAGGCAATATTATCGCCTTGCATTTAAAAAAATTAAGTGCTTGTAAAGTTGGAGATCAAGTGGTTTTCACTGCGGTAACGATATCTGATGACGATTTTCTGAGCTTCCTGAACGTCAAAAATCTGGAGCTCGGTAAAAAGATCGAAATTCTGGAAATCGAAAAATATGATTCGTCGATGACCGTCAACGTCGATGGAGTAAGAAAAATCCTCAGCAAAGTAGTCTGCGAAAAAATTCTTGTTAAACCATAAATCAACGCAAAATGGAATTTTGGCACATTGCCTTAATTGCCTTAACTTTGTAACATTCACAAAATAATTAATAAAGAATAAAAATATGTCAAAAGCGATTTCGCAAGTTCCTTATGCAGTCAACGAGCCGGTAAGAACTTATGAACCAGGCTCCGATGAAGTAAAATCCTTAATTTCCACCTACAAAAAGATGTGGAAAGAGAAGGCGGAAATTCCTATGATCATCAATGGCAAGGAAGTAAAAAGTGATAGTAAAGTGGCCATCAGTTCTCCGCAGGATCACCAACATGATCTGGGTTTTTACTACAAAGGAACCATGGAAAATGTTGACGATGCCATCATTTCTGCGCTCGCAGCGAAAGAAAACTGGAACAATATAGGGTGGGAACACCGTGCTGCTATTTTCCTGAAAGCGGCTGATCTCATCGCGGGACCATACCGCGACCGTTTAAATGCAGCCACGATGATTGGGCAGAGTAAAAATGTTCATCAGGCAGAAATTGATGCAGCCTGCGAATTTATCGATTTCCTCCGCTTCAATGTTGAATTTATGACGGAAATGTATAGCGAACAGCCGGTTTCCGACAGTGGAATCTGGAACCGCTCTGAGTACCGACCTTTAGAAGGTTTTTGTTTTGCGGTAACACCATTTAACTTTACGGCGATCGCCGGAAACCTTCCAACTTGTATGGCGATGATGGGAAATGTGGTGGTTTGGAAACCGTCTGACAAGCAGGTTCTTTCTGCAAAAGTTATTATGGAAGCCCTTATTGAAGCGGGTTTACCTGCCGGCGTCATCAATATGATATTTACAGACGGAAAAGATACCGCAGAAAAAGTAATGTCGCATCCGGACTTTGCAGGTCTCCATTTTACAGGTTCCACAAAAGTTTTCCAGGGAATGTGGAAGATGATCGGTGACAACATCCATCAGTATAAAACCTATCCTAGAATTGTGGGCGAAACCGGCGGAAAAGATTTTGTAGTGGCGCATCCTTCCGCAAATGTTGAAGCCGTGGCTACTGGTTTGGTTAGAGGATCATTCGAATATCAGGGACAAAAATGTTCCGCAGCTTCAAGAGCCTATATTCCGAAATCCATTTGGAACGACGTGAAAGCAGTAATGGAAGCCCAGTTGAAAACCGTAAAAATGGGAAGTCCGGAAGATCCTTCCAACTTCGTAAACGCAGTTATCGACAAAAATTCTTTCGAAAAATGTAAAGGTTATATTGAAAGAGCAGAAAAATCCGCAGATGCCGAAATTTTATTTGGCGGAAAATGTGACGACACAAAAGGCTGGTTTGTAGAACCGACGGTTATTTTAACAACCAACCCAAAATATGAGTCTATGACGGAAGAAATTTTCGGACCCATTCTTTCGGTTTACGTTTACGAAGATCAGGACTGGAAAGAAACATTGAAATTGGTAGATGAAACATCTCCATATTCCTTAACGGGAGCTGTTTTCGCCCAAGATCGGTATGCGATTGATGAAGCTTACAAAGCTTTGGAAAATGCAGCCGGAAACTTCTACATCAACGACAAACCAACTGGCGCAGTGGTAGGACAGCAGCCTTTCGGTGGCGCCCGGGCATCGGGAACCAATGATAAAGCCGGTTCTAAAATGAATTTGATGAGATGGGTTTCTGTACGAAGTATTAAAGAAACTTTCGTGTCTCCAAAAGATTACAAATATCCGTATTTAGGATAGAATCTTGATAAAATCTAAATCTAACTCTGCCCATTTAGGCAGAGTTTTTTACGTCTGAAACAGATCTTAATCATAAAAGAGGAATCTGCACTACTTCAACATAAAGTGAAAATCACTCCTTTTAACATAATTTTATGTTTTAAAATAAATCTGTGGCACGTTTTTTACCATTAAGAACGTATCAATTTAAATTTTTCAAAAACACTTAAAACTTAAAATTATGAGCACTAAAAAAAATGGACTTTTAGCTTTATTAGGACTTGGAGCATTAGCATGGTGGAAATATAAAAATTCTACAGCAGAAGAAAAACAAGCCGTAAAAGATACTTTGAATACAGCGAAAGACAACTTCAGTAAATTTGGAAGCGATTTAAAATCAAAAGCTTCAGATGTTGCTTCTCAGGTTCAAAACAAAGTTGATCAGGCGTCGACATCCGTAGAGAATTCTGCAAATCAAAACTAAAAATTATCTTTTTATATAATTAAGTAAGCCGTAACGTTTTAAACGCTACGGCTTTTTTACAGCAAAAATTCCCGAAAAATTTCGGGAATTACATTTTTATAAGGGAAATTAATTATTTAAGTAATGCGTCAAAAGTATCGCCCTGGCGAATATCTCCCGTGTTGTATCCTTTCATAAACCAGTCTCTTCTTTGTGCCGAACTGCCGTGCGTAAAGCCCTCCTGATTCACATAACCCTGAGAACGTTTCTGAATATTATCATCGCCAACTGCTTCGGCTGCCGAAATTGCAGATTCGATATCTCCCGGCTCCAGAAACTGCTCGCGGTTATCGGTTTGTTTCGCCCACAATCCTGCATAAAAATCTGCCTGAAGTTCGGTTGCTACAGAAACCCTGTTCATTTCTGCTTCCGAATATCTGCCGCTCGCGCGTAACTGATCCACTTTCTGAGTTGTGCCCAGTAAGGTTTGCACATGGTGACCAATTTCGTGCGCCATAACGTATGCAATGGAAAACTCCGTGACTTTGGCGCCGAAGCGCTGTTCGAGCTCTTTAAAGAAACTCATATCCATATACACCGTTTGATCCGCCGGACAGTAGAAAGGTCCCATTGCCGCCTGGGCAGGACCACAGCCCGACTGCGTTGCGTTTTCAAACATTACAACCTTCGGTGCGCGGTACTGCATGCCGTTTTCCTGAAAAACTTTCGTCCAGGTTCTTTCGGTCTCCGCGGTGACCATGGAGACAAAATCGCTTACTTTTAATTCGGCCGCCGTTAGATCGCGTTGTTCGGTCTGTTGTGCAGGGCCCGATCCTGAAGAAAGAATGGCCGAGGGATCACCACCCAGAAAAAATATAATCGCAGCTATGATAAGGGTACCAAGACCGCCGCCCACCATCATTCCGCCACCACCGCCACTTCCGCGCCGGTCATCAACGTTTCCGCTTCTGTTATTTGTCCATTTCATACTGAATATTTTTGTTTTTTTATTTAGAATTAAAATTACGAAAATTTTTATTTGTTTAACTTGTTTTCTTTCAGCCAATAACTCGTCGACTGGTAGGCAGAAACCGTTTCATTAACTAAATAGCCGGTATTTTTTTGAAGCAGCGTTTCATCATAGAAAAGTTTAAAATTATCGGGCAAATCAGATTTTTGTAATGTCAAAGAATATTGTTTTACTTTTCTTGTGGGCGAAATTATGGTGAGATAATTATCTTTAATCAAACCCAAATCCTGATAGGTTGCTACGTAGGCTTTGGGCTGAAAATTTTCTGTGAAAACATCCTGACCCAAGAACTGAGATTCGTAGTTAAAATTCAAAAGGCCAAACAGCGTGGGCATCACATCAATCTGGGACATCAGTTGATTAAACTGCTGTGGCGCGATAAAGCCTTCAGAAAAAATCATCGCAGGAATCCGGTATTTATCCATTGGAAGTTCCGTCTTTCCCGCACTGGACGCACAATGATCCGATATAATTACAAAAACAGTATTTGGGTACCAACTCTGCTTTTTCGCCATTTCGAAGAACTTCCGCAACGAATAATCAGTGTATTTCACACCGCCATCGCGGGATTTCGCATCGCCGGGAATATCGATTTTACCTTCGGGATAGGTAAACGGACGGTGGTTCGACACCGTCATCCAATGGTTGAAGAAGGGTTTTCCGGACTTTGCTTCAGCATTCATCACCTGAATGGCCTTTTTTGCCATATCTTCATCAGCCACGCCCCAAACGTTTGAAAAACTTATTTCTTTCGGGATAAAATTATTTCGGTCCACAATATCGTATCCGTTTCCTTTGTAGAAATCCTCCATATTATCGAAGTAGCTGTAACCGCCGTAGAGGAATTTCACGTCGTAGCCCTTTGATTTAAAGACGCTTCCTGTTGTAAACTTATTTTTATTGTTTTCTCTTTTGATGATGCTTTCTCCGGCGGTGGGCGGGATACATAGCGTTAAGGCTTCCAAACCGCGTACGGTTCGGTTTCCCGTTGCATAAACATTCGTAAACATCAACGATTTGTCGGCTAAACTGTCCAGAAACGGCGTTATGTTTTTCGTATTTCCGTAGTGCGCAAGATATTCTGCAGACAGACTTTCAATGGAAATTAAAACTACATTTTTGCGGGTTTCGGGATTTGAAGAAATTATAGTTCTTCTTAATGTTGGTGGATTAAACTGTTTTAAAAATGTTTTTTCCGCAACTTCCTGATTTAAGGTAGGATAAAACTGAAAAAAATCGAGTTCGTTATGGGTGAAAGCATGATAAAATTTCGGTAATCCATTTGCCTGAATCTGTTCCGAAAACGTGTTTTCCGATTTTAAAGCATCTAATTTCGGAACCACAAGCAAACTAATTCTACATAAAAGAATGAACGTACTGAGAAGAATCAATTTCTGCCTGAAGCTTGGCAGCGTTAGAAGTTCATTTTTTGTCTTTTTATAAATCACCCACGTCACCGCTAACGTTAATCCTAAAATCGCTGAAAACAGCGGAATAATGGGATAACTTTCCATAATGTTGCCGATGACCTCATTCGTATAAATTAAATAATCAACGGCGATAAAATTGTAACGGACACCGAACTCATTCCAGAAAAAATATTCGCTGACGCCATTAAAAATAATCGCCATCACATAAAGAAATAAAGTGATAAAATACAGAACGTTACGGATTCTAATTCTTTGCAGGGGCAGGAAAAGCATCAAACCGAAAAGCACGGTTTTTAGCCCGATAAAAGACATGGCTATTTTTGGAAAAGCACCGCCATACTGTCTGAAAATATTTCCGGGGACAAATGCCGTGTATATAAAAGCCAGGGCGAAGAGGCCGAAAATAATATAACCGTAAGGTTTTTTGTATTTGGAATTGGAAAGAAAGAGAAAGTACAAAGCCAAAATGCTGCTCGCCAAAACAAAAACCAAGATATCGGTGAGCAAACCCACCGCTACGATTTTAATGACTTCAAAAAAGCCGAAACTGGCATTGGTAATGGGATGAAAGAAGAATATAACTCTTAAAATAAGGGAAATAAACAGATAGAAAATTCCGAGGTAGAGAAACGGTTTAATTTTTTTGATGTCCATTTTTTAACTTTTAATCGATATGCCGGGCGAGAAACGTTCAAAAGATTTACAAAGTACCAAAACCGATATATGCCTTTCTTTCGGAAAGATTTTTTTTGAAGTCGATCATCTGCAAAGCGGTGACGCCGGCTTCAATTCCTTTATTGCCAAGACTTCCGCCGCTTCTCGCGATGGACTGTTCCTTGGTATCATCGGTTAAAAGACAAAAAATTGTAGGTACATCTGTTAAAATATTGCAGTCCTTAATGCCTTGTGCAACCGCGGAACACACATAATCGAAATGCGGCGTTTCGCCCCGAATTACACATCCGATGGCGATAACAGCATCGAAAATTCCCTCTTTACACAACTGCATGGAGGCATAATTGAGCTCAAAAGCGCCGGGCACTTTAAAAATTTTGATGTTTTTTTCGCTTACGCCTTCTGCTTTAAGCACTTCCAGCGCGCCATCGCGGAGATTATGGGTTACAAAATCATTCCATTCTGAAACAACGATGCCAATTCTAAAAGAACCGGCATCATTAATTTGTAATGGTTTGTAATCTGAAAGATTTACAGTTGCCATTTTATGTTATTTTTGTTTAGTAATATTTTACCATTTCGATATAGGAATCGGACATACCGTTATCGTAATCCTGATATTTTTCGTCGATGGTGGAGAAGTATTTTTTAGCTTCTGCCTTCTTTTTCAAGGCCAAAGCAACCAATCCGGCTTTTCTTGTAAAATAGTAAGAAGTATAAGGATCGTCTGAAGCGGAAGTGGCTTTATCTAAAAGCGACAGCGCGTCGTCATCTTTATTAAGATTTGCCTGGCAATCTGCCATTGCGCCATATTTCAATGCCATTAAAACGTCATTTTTAGAGGAAAATTTATCCAGTAAATCGTACGCTTCCTGGTATTTCCCTTCTTTAAATTTCAAAAGGCCAGCGTTGTACGCGGAAAGTTTTCCAACTTTGGTTTCGGAATAATCGTTGTAAGTTCCTACATAGCCTGGATTTGCAGCAGTTTTCCCACCTAAAGCCAGTTCGTCTTTCCCGTCTGCCAGATTTTTCTGCGCAGCAAGATAACTTAGCGTCGCCTCTTCATTTCTTGGTCCAACATAAAATTGTTGATAAGCAAAATAGCCCAATACTGCCAAAACCAACGCGCCGAAAACAATCATTAGCGTTTTTGCGTGTTTCTCCACAAACCTTTCAGTATCCAGTGCACCTCGGTCCAGGTCTTTGAAAACCTCTACAGTTTCCTTCCCTTCCATCTCTTTTTTGCTCGTGTGCGATGCTTGTTTTGCCATAATTTTAATAAAAATTGAAGTGCAAATTTAACTGTTTTTGAACGATTTACAAAATTATGTCTGAAAAAACATTTTTTTTAAAATTTACGGTCCAATCAGTTAAATAATCGCTTCATATAAAAGCGTTTATATGTATTTAATAGTTTAGAAGAGAATAAATTTCGGCGTTAAAGGGTTGCAATCTTTGATCGCCGTTCAGCGCTTTTAACGCAATTAGGAAACTGAACTGCGAAACGATTGCGCCCTGTTTTTCAACCAGCCTGGCCGCAGCTTCGGTTGTCCCGCCGGTTGCCAAAAGATCGTCGTGAACCAGAATTCTTTGTCCGGGTTTTATCTGTCCTGTTCGCATTTCAATTTCGGAAGATCCGTATTCGAGATCGTATTTTTGCGCAACGAAGGGTGGCGGCAATTTCCCCTTTTTTCGAATAAGTATGAAAGGTACTTGTAGCGCGACGGCAATGGCAATACCAAAAAGATACCCGCGACTTTCGATGCCACAAACGGCGTCAACTTTGCCACGGCTGAAATTCGCGAGGTCTTCGATGACGTCTTCGTACAATTTAGGATTGAGAAAGATAGGCGTGATGTCTTTGAACTGAATTCCCGGTTTCGGAAAATCCGCAATATTCTCAATGGTATTTTCCAGTTGACGGATAAGGTCGGGGTGGCTCATATTAGTTGATTTTGTAACTCGCGATCTTCCACTCGCCGTTTATATTTTTTAAACCAAATGTAACCTGCAAAGCAGTTGTTTTGCCGGATTTATCGGTTACATCGTAGGTTGCGTTTACGCTGGCAGCGTTTGCCGTGGAGCTGGTAGTGGATATATTTTTCACGTTGATGCTTTTCACACCGCCAAATCCGGAAGTAGGATTAGAGAAATTCTCATAAGAACCCCAGTTCGGATTGTCGGCGGTATCGTAGGCCCCTTTCAAGTTCTGCGTACTCAGACTGTTTAAAAAACGAGTTACGCTGTTTTTGGGATCTCCGGAAGCCGCGACGGTTGGTGTTGCCGCATCCGGCGTGGTTACCGCTGGATTTAAGGTTGGATCTTCCACGGTTACATTGGCCGGATTCTCGGCAGGATTTCCCGCAGGCATCAAAAGAGCCTTTGGATTAACAACTACACCGATTTTCGACATTTTGAATGTTTTTTTTGTGGTTTTAACCGAAACGGTGATGTCGATTTTATTATCGACTATTTTTTGGGCGGGCAGCGAGGCAAATCTCAAATTAAAACCTTTGAAATTATTGTCCTGCATTAAATTTTTTGAAGTCAGGATCCGGTTGCCATTGCTGAAAACTTCGAGAACCGCTTCTAAACCAGCGCCAGAAAACGCAATCGCTTTGCCTGATGCATCTACGAGTCGCGGCACAATTTGCAAAGATTTCGGACCTAAAATGCTGTCAACCGCCATCGGGTTCGCCGCAATGTTTAATGAACTCGCGGAAATGTCGTTCGGATCTGATTCTTTTGCAAGGTCATTGCCAAAAATATTCATTTCTCCTAAAGACGGCGGACCGGTACTGGTCCACTCGATGCCGTTTTTTTGTGCAACCTGATCTGCGAGCACCAAAATATCCGGTACTTTTTTGCCGTTAATAATTTTTCCTAAAGCTTTGAGTTCGCTTTCATCACCTTCCGCCTCGACGCCAAAAGTTTTCAGAATATACAGTGCCTCATTAAATTTTACCTGCTGCAAAGTATTTAAACTGGACGCCATATCGTTAATGCTGGACTGCAACGTGCGGGTTGTGGTTGCATCGACGTGATCCTTTTTGCAGGACAGTACAATAAAGCCAAAAAGCAGTAAAAACAAAACTCGTTTCATAATTGGTGGTTTATACAAATTTAACAAAAATCCCGACATAGCGCCGGGATTATAAATTGAAAGAATAGGTGGTCCTGTTTAGAACGGATATTCGTATATTTTCGATTCCTTCAAGAAAGGATTTCCCACAGGAATGAGTTGTAATTTCGAAAGTGCGGTTAAAACCACAAATATAAATGATCCTAATCCAAATAGAATGGAACCGACGTTTAGTAATAATACTTCCGGAGTCTTCCAGAACGGACCAACAGTTCCGGGCATTACCATATTGAAATACACCAATAACTGTCCGCAGATTACGATTACTGCCATCACAGATACTACGGTATAATTTCTTTTGATGCTGGAACTTACCATAACCGCTAACGGCGTTAAGAAGTTCATTATCAAAATAATAAAGAAGATACTTTTGTAATACTGGAAGCGGCCAAAGAAATAATTTACCTCTTCCGGAACGTTGGCATACCAATATAACATAAACTGCGCAAAGAAGGTATACGTCCAAAGCATACTTAAAGCGAACAGGTAAACCCCAAGGTCGTGCAGGTGATTATCGTTAAACTGCGGAAGAATTCCTTTTTTCTTTAAATAAACACAGATGAGTATAATTACTGCTAAAGAGGAGGCCCATGCACTTACCATAGCATACCAGATATACATGGTAGAATACCAGTGCGGATCAATACTCATTAACCAATCCCAAGCCCAGGCTGCAGAAGCAAACCCGAAGAAAGCGATATAGCCGATGTTCCAGCTGTAATAGTTCGCGTAGTCTTTTCTGCTTTTGGTTTCATCTACTTTTTTGGAAAGAGATTTCAGTTTCCAGGCGAAGAATGAGGCTCCAAGCACATAAATTAAGGTTCGGATTGCGTAAAAAGGAATATTTAGAAATCGCTTCTTTTCGAAAAGAATAGGATCGAAATTTTTATCTCCTTGTGTGGTTAATTCGGGATCCATCCAATGGAAAATATGACCTACGTGCGTAATATTTAAAACCATAAGAATCACAACAAGTGCGCCGGCATAGGGAATGAACGAAGCTACAGCCTCCATCACCCGTAAAATAATAATCGACCAACCCGCATGCGAAGCATTTTGAATGCTGTAGAAAAAGAGGGCACAACAGCTGAGCGCAAACAAAAATACGGCTACCGTATGAATGGCTGCCAGAGGCTGATTATGAACCTGGAGTTTTGCGTGTTCCAAATGTGCCGCATGATCCTGCGGACCCACCATTTCACTTGAATTGGCAGGAGCGTGATTTCCGCCGGCATGCGCTGCCTCCATCATATGTTCAATTCGGGCATCATCCATCCCGTGGTTCATCAAATAACCTGCTCCGAAAAGCACTAATCCCAGAACGATGAATATGATTGAATATAATCTTAATTTAGGTGAAAAACTATACATTTTTTAATACTTTTTATTTTTTAGGACTAGTCGTTACACTTGCTGTGGCGCTTCCGGAGGCAGGCTCGGCGGATGACGGAGCTGTGGCGGTATCTGTTGTAGCTGATGCGGGTGCTGCTGCAGGATTCATTCCTCCTTTAAAGGCACTCATTACATACATTGCAACTCTCCATCGGTCACCAGGTGTTAGCTGTCCCGCGTAGGAACCCATTGCGTTTCTTCCGTTGGTAAGGACGTAATGTACCGACCCAACCGTAATGTCTCTGTCCGCATATTTTGGTACACCGGAATAAGCTCCACTTACTACGATAGGACCTTGCCCGTCTCCACCAGTTCCGTGGCAGGCGGCACATGTTTTATCGTACAAGCCTTTACCTCTTTCGATATCTTTGGCCTGATTAGCCGAATTTAACGGTGCTGAAGCGATTAATTTTGAAGCGTCGTAGCCTCCGTTGTATTCGTCGGGAGCCATCGCAGTGTTCATCGCCATATCATCAACGCCATCTTTATTTTGAGCAACGGTACCGTTAACAGGACCTAATCCTGTGGCGCCGTTGTTCTTAACAAATGCAGGGATTTCGTTTTCACGGTCAGAATAAGCGTCGCTTGCTTTCATTAAAGGATCATACGCGACCGGAAAATACATATCGGGAAAATAAACCAAAGGTGGATTTTCTTTGCTACAAGAACTTAAGGAAAATGCTGCAAAGCCTAAGACTGCTGTAATTTTAATTATATTCTTTGTCATCATTTTACGCATCTTTTACAGTTATTTCTTCAACTCCGGTATCCATCAGGATTTGTTTAACTGCATCAACGTCGTCAGTTAAAAATTCCATCATGAATTTATCATCCGTAGTTCTCGGATCTGGGTTTTGAGGCGGGCATCCCGGATACATTTTATTTCTTATCAAAAAAGTAAGCGACATCATGTGAGCTGCGCAGAAAACCATCAGTTCGAACATTGGAACCACGAATGCCGGCATGTTGTGTGCCCAGTCGAAAGCCGGTTTACCCCCAATATTCTGCGGCCAGTCATGGTTCATAGTATACCAGGTAACCAAAGTTCCTATTGTTAATCCGTATACTGCGTAAATAAAAGCAGCATCTGAGATTCTTGTTTTTCTTAAACCTAAAGCTTTGTCCAGACCGTGAACCGGAAACGGAGTATAGACTTCGTTAATCGCAATTCCTTTGTCATTAAAAGCGTGTACACCGTTTAACAAATCGTCATCGTCGGCATAAATACCAAATACTTTTTTAGTGGTGCTCATCTTCTTCTTCTTTTGCTTTATAAGTTTCACCTGATATTTTCAAAATAGTCTTCAATTCTGCCTGTGCAATTACAGGGAACGTTCTTGCGTATAATAAAAACAGTACTCCAAAAATCCTATTGTTCCTAAGAACACTCCAACGTCAATAATCGAGGGTTTAAACATCGTCCACGAACTTGGTAAATAATCGCGGGAAATATTGATTACGATAATATCAAACCTTTCGAACCACATCCCGATATTAATAATTAAGGCAATAATAAAGGTTGCGATAATATTTGTTCTTACTTTTTTGAACCAGAATAATGCAGGAACAATTAAATTACAGGTAATCAATGCCCAGAACGCCCACCAGTAAGGACCGGTTGCTGCACCTGGAGAAAGATAGGTGAAATCTTCGTATCTGGAACCTGAATACCAGCCGATGAAATACTCTGTACCATACGCCACTGTTACCATACCACCGGTGATGATGATGACGATATTCATGATTTCGATGTGATACATGGTAATATAATCTTCAAGGTGACAAACTTTTCTTGCTACTAACAATAAGGTTTGTACCATTGCAAATCCGGAGAAAACTGCGCCGGCAACAAAGTACGGCGGATAGATTGTGGAGTGCCATCCTTTGATAACCGATGTTGCAAAGTCAAAGGATACCGTGGTGTGTACGGAGAATACCAAAGGCGTCGCCAAACCGGCCAATACCAAGGATAATTCTTCGAAACGCTGCCAGTGTTTTGCTTTACCACCCCATCCAAAAGCAAGGAAGGTGTAGATTCTTTTCGTCCATGGTGTTTTTGCACGGTCACGGATCATCGCAAAGTCAGGAATTAACCCCATAAACCAAAATACGGTTGATACGGAGAAATAGGTTGAGATTGCAAATACGTCCCAAAGTAAAGGAGAGTTAAAGTTAGTCCATAAAGATCCAAATTGATTTGGTAGAGGGAAAACCCAGTATCCTACCCAAACTCTACCCATGTGAATTACAGGGAAAATCGCTGCCTGAACAACGGCAAAAATCGTCATCGCCTCCGCAGAACGGTTAACGGACATTCTCCATCTTTGTCTAAATAACAAGAGTACCGCAGAGATTAAGGTTCCGGCGTGACCGATCCCTACCCACCAAACGAAATTGGTAATATCCCATCCCCAGTTGTTGGTCCTGTTTAGTCCCCATGCACCAATACCGGTACCAATGGTATAAGCGATACAACCGAATCCATAAAGGAAAAGGGCTAAGGCGATCCAAAAGGAAACCCACCATAATTTTCCTGCTCTTTCCTCGATAGGTCTTGCGATATCTTCTGAGATATCGTGATAAGTCTTATGACCAATAATTAAAGGTTCCCTTATCGGAGCTTCGTAGTGTCCTGACATCTTTTACCTATTTATTATTTAAACGTTATTTTCTTTTCTGTTTCTTACTTTGGTGTGGTAGAAAACGTTTGGCTTCGTACCAATTTCTTCCAGCAAAGTATATCGTCTGTTCGTGCTGTAAAGCGCTCTTACTTTGGAAGTCTTATCGTTCATATCTCCAAAAGTAAAGGCTCCCGTAGGACATGCGTTAACACATGCAGTAGAGAATTCGCCGTCTTTTACAACTCGTCCGTCTTTCTTCGCTTCCAAAATAGTGTTCTGAGTCATTTGCATACACATCGAACATTTTTCCATTACCCCACGAGTTCTTACAACAACATCGGGGTTTAAAACCATTCTTCCTAAATCATTATTTTGATTGAAGTCGAACTTATCGTTCAGGTTATAAGTAAACCAGTTGAATCTTCTAACTTTATACGGACAGTTGTTCGCACAATATCTTGTACCGATACATCTGTTATAAGCCATTTGATTTTGCCCCTGCTTACCGTGTGAAGTCGCCGCTACCGGACAAACAGTTTCACAAGGCGCGTGGTTACAGTGCTGACACATTACCGGCTGGAAAATAACATCGGGGTTATTCGCCGGGTGATTTAAGATACCGCTTTCCTTATCAAGAAAATGACCATACATTCCCGGAACATTCAGGTCTGCCGCAATGGCTTCTTCCTGAGATAGTTTGCTGTCTTTGTTCGTATCAACATCAGCAGGGATATCTGTAGAGTAGTAACGGTCAATTCTTAACCAGAACATATCGCGGGACATTCTTACTTCATCTTTCCCGACAACAGGAACATTATTTTCTGCCTGACAAGCGATAACGCAAGCGCCACAACCTGTACATGAATTTAAATCTACTGATAAATTAAAGTGAGGACCGTCGGCATCATCGAAGGCATCCCAAAGGTCAATCTTGCCTGCGGGCATTGCTCCGTTGATGGTATGATATTCCAAAGGCTTGTTCCAACCTAATTTCTCGTCGTCAAATGTTACATTTAAGAAAGTATCCAAAGGAACTTCTCTCGCGATCTCGTAACGACCCATCAAGGTATTTTGAAGCTGCATTCCCGCAAATTCGTGATCTTCGCCCGTTTTTTCAATTTTTACATTGGATAAAACTGAATTTAACCCATCAAATAAAGGATAAGCATTCACTCCGGTTTCCGCTACTTTACCGGATAATTTTTTACCATATCCTAAAGCGAGACCTAAAGAGCCATCAGCCTGTCCTGGCTGAATATATATGGGAACATCTTTTAAGGTAATTCCGTTTACTGTTACGTTAACAACAGAACCACCCAACTGCATTCTCGCATTAAGGTCGTTTTCTAAACCTAGTTTTTTTGCATCTGAAGGAGAGACCGTCAAATAATTATCCCACGTTAATCTTGTAATTGGATCTGGTAATTCCTGCAACCAAGGGTTGTTCGCCTGAGTTCCGTCGCCGATTGCGGTTTTCGTATATAAAGATAATTCTAAATCCGAAGCTTTGAAGGCTCCTAATTCTGTAATCGCCTGTTGTGCGTTACCGCCTGCATAAGAAAGTCCGGTGGTGTTACCACCTTCCATCACACCATTGTACAGGGCTTTATTGAAACTTGTACCGCCAATCATTGTGGCAGCATTTGCTTTTAAATAATCGTAATAGTTGTTCGCAGGATTTCCTTTTCCGTTCATCCAAACCAGTAAGGAATCTTCAATCTGTCTGGACTTAAAGATCTTTTGAATGGTAGGCTGCATCAAAGTATACACACCGGTCTGCGGAGTCATATCGCCCCAAGATTCTAACCAGTTGGCGACCGGAATTACCGCTTTCGCCGCTTTATAGAGGTCGTTTTTCTTATCTGTTACGGCGATAACGTACGGAACTTTTGCTAAAGATTTTTTAAAATCCTCGCCTCTGTTGCTGGAGTAAATCGGGTTCACGTTGTTCGCGATTAAAACGCCAACCTGCCCGGAATTCATCCAACTTAAAAATTCCTGATATCTTGCGCCGTCAAACTCTTTAAGGAAACTTGCTTTTCCTGTTAAAGCATTTGAGGCTAATTTTTGATTGATTAAATGGGCTAAAACATACGCGCCTTTCGACCCGTCGCCGAATACAACAGCGTTGCTTCCTTTTGCCTGTAATTCTTTTACAATTTCCGCGGCTTCTTTGCTTGTAGCACCACCGTTAAGACCATTATAAACTTCGATAAGAACTTTGTTAACCGCACTTGGCTTTAACTGAACTCTTGTATCGGCATTTGCTCCGGTTAAAGACATGTTCGATTCGATCTGGATATGTCTCATCATATTCGGACCCGGCTTTCTCGCAACCGCATAAGAAGTTTCAAGGGAAGCTCCACTGTAATCGCCTAAGAAATCAGCCTGAAAAGAAACAACCAGTTGTGTTTTCGATAAATCGTAAACGGGAAGAGCTCTTTGTCCGAAAACTTCCTGCGCTGCATCTAAAGCAGCAGTATGAGGAATTGCGTCGTAAGTAACTAATTCCGCAGTTGGATATTTGGCCTTGAACTCGCCGAATAATTTTTTGAAGGTTGGTGAAGGAAATGAGTGCGATAAAACAACAATTCGTTTACCGGCCGCCTGAGCTTCGGATAAACCTTTTAAAACGAAATCATCCACTTTATCAAAAGTTTCGTCTTTTCCGTCCAGTTTAGGTTGTTTTACTTTATCGTTGTCATACAAAGACAACACAGCTGCCTGCGCGCGGGCATTTGTTTTGCCCAGTTCTTTTGCCAAAGGATTCGGCTCAATTTTTATAGGTCGCCCTTCTCTTGTTTTTACTAAAACGCTGGCAAAATCATGACCATCAAAGTAAGTGGTGGCATAATAATTAGGAATTCCGGGAATAATTTCGTGCGGTTTTACCACATACGGAATTGTTTTGATGACCGGTGCTTCACACGCAGCCAAAGTTACTGCCGCTGTAGAAAACCCTAAAAGTTTTAGGAAATCTCTTCGTGAAGTTCCAGAATCATTCGATTTTTCGTCGGCTAATAATTCGTCCACCGGAATTTCGTTCTGAAATTCTTTAAGAGCCAGCTTACCGTTTAAGCTCGGATCTTTCAGTTCGTGAATACTTCTGAATTGTATTTTATTTGAAGCCATTGATACTTCTAATTTTTTGTTATTAATAATGACATTTACCACACTCAAGACCGCCAATCGCATCTACCGTAATCTTGGTTCCTGAACCGTATTGTTTTTTCAACTTCTCGTGTAGATTTTTAAAGTACTCTTTATTATAACCGTTAGTCATATCAACTTCCGTCGTTCTGTGACATTCGATACACCAGCCCATTGTAAAGTCGTTTGCCATGTGCACCACATTCATGGTGTCGACTTGGCCGTGACAGGCTTTACAAACTACATCGATTTTGGCCGTAGGATTTTTCTGGTTGAAAGAACTTATAATGGCCTGCTCGCCGGCAACAACGTGTTGTGAGTGATTGAAGTACACAAAATCCGGCATATTGTGAATTCTGGTCCATTCAACCGGCTGCGTTTTTCCGGTATATTTTTGTGAGGCTGCGTCCCACCCTGTGGCCGCATAAATTTTTTGAATTTCGCCGTCGTAGAAAGCTTTGTCTTTTCCTGGCTCCATATATTTTCCGTTGTATTCAGAAATATTTCGGTGACAGTTCATACAAACATTCATGGATGGGATTTCGGAAACCTTGCCATATTTTGCGGAAGAGTGGCAAAGCTGACAGTCGATTTTATTTTCTCCTGCGTGAATCTTGTGGGAGAAGTAAATGGGTTGCTCCGGTTTGTAGCCTTTGTAGACACCGATCCACATGAGGGAATTCCAGATTCCGTAGGCTGCAAAAACAGCGAGTACCACCAAAAGGCCTTTCCCAACGAAACTGTATTTTCTGTAAAGATCTCCGAAGGAAATTGCTTTTTCAGCGTTAACGCCGGCTAATTCTTCGTTTTGCTGAAGTTTTACAAGTTGTCGCAATTTCAACAGCAACCAGAACAGAAGACCACCGATGGCAATCAACGAAATCAAAATCACTTTCGAATTCATGGAGTTACGTTGTGCTTCTTCAAGCGCTGCAACAGAATTTGTATCGGTAGAAGCTCCCGCGGCGTCCGCTGCAGGCTCGGCTGCTGGTGGATTAGTGGTGTATTCTAAAATGTCGTCAATATCCTTATCGGTAAGATTCGGAAACGCAAGCATTTCTGTTTTGTTGAACTTTTCGAAAATTTCATTGGCATACTTGTCGCCCGAAGCCCGTAGTGCTTTATTGTCTTTTATCCACTTATGTAACCAATCTGTGTCTAAATTTTGCTCTGTTTTTACCTTGTCTACAACGCCTCCAAGTGCAGGCCCTACAAGTTGCTTATCTAAAGCGTGACATGCGGTACAGTTAGCCTTGAAAAGCTTTTCACCGTTTTTTGCATCTCCCTGAGCGTAAATAGAAGCACTGGTCGACAGCAACAAACCTATTGCGATAAGACCTCTTTTGTAATGCTTTCTCCAACTAATCATTTATAAAATCTTGGGTTAGTAAATTGTAATGTGTTTACTTTTAACTTGGCAAAAATAGCACATTTAACAGAAAATTAACAACACAAACACAGAGCAATTCGTGAGTGGCGGTAATTTGTAACTATTCTAAATTACAAATGTTGCTATAATTTTTATTTGTTATAAATTTGCCCAAAATAAATATTGATGAAATATATTCTTAAAATATTTGCCACCCTCGCGCTTTTTGCAATTAATGCGATTGACGCCCAACAGGTTGTAAAGAACGACACGATTTCCGGAACTCCTTTATCTATGACGATGGACAAAAAAATCGATGATCTATTGGTGAATATGGAAGAGAAATGCTCCACCAATCTTGCGAACAATTCTACACCTGCGTGGAATGGTGGCAGCGACGATTCCCCCAAATCGACGCCAAAAATTACAATTCCGGAGAGGGAACTGAGCCGCGCCGAGATTTGCCGAAGAAATCCCCGCATTATGGGATATAAAATTCAGTTGGCGGTAGTAAAAAGCAATGAGGAAGCCAGAGAGGTTGGCATGTTTTTCCGCAGAAGATTCCCAAATATGAAAGTCGAGATCGACGCTTCTTTACGACCCAATTATAAAGTGATGGCCGGAAGTTACTTAACGAAACAAAGCGCCGCCTCAGATTTATCCAAAATTAAACAATATTTTAAATCGGCAGTCTCCATACAGTACCGAGTGTTTTGCGTTGAAGCAAAATAACTGTCCGATCAAATATTAAAAGCTCCGAAATTCGGAGCTTTTTGCTTTTCTGTATATTCGTTAATCTAGTTTTTCACCAACAAACGGAAACCTTCCCCGTGAACATTAATGATCTCCAAACCATCATCTTCGCGCAGTAATTTTCTCAATTTGGCGATGTAAACATCCATACTTCTGGCGGTAAAATAGTTTTCTTTCTTCCAGATCTTTCTCAAAGCCAGATCCCGGGGCATAAAATCATTTCTGTGCATGCAAAGCAACTTCAGCAACTCGTTTTCTTTTGGAGAAAGTTTATATTCGTTATCGTTCACTTTTAACTGCCTCAACATCGAATCAAAGTAAATATTACTGATCTTGAACTGCTCCTGCTCGTCGTCTTCCAAAACGGCACTTCTTTGCAGGATGGCTTTAATTTTATAAAGCAAAAGCTCTGTATCAAAAGGTTTTGTAATATAATCATCAGCACCCAGCTGGTAACCTTTCAAGATGTCTTCGCGCATATTTCGCGCCGTTAAAAATATAATCGGGATGTTTTTATCGATCCTTTTTACGTCTTCAGCCAAACTGAAACCGTCCTTTTTCGGCATCATCACATCGAAAATACAGATGTCGAATTCGTTTTCTGTAAACTCTTTCAAACCCTGCTCCCCATCGGTCGCGAGATTAACTTCAAAATTATTAATGGTTAAATAATCCTTTAAAACAGCACCAAAACTTTGGTCGTCTTCTACTAACAAGATCCTGTTACTCATAATTTTATTTGGTTTAATTTTATTATCGGTTAAAAGTTTCCCTTTACCTTTTCTTTTTATTAGTGATCAACTTAACGTTAACCCTGATTCATGGGTAATTTTATCGTAAACGTGCTGCCTTTATCTTTTTGGGAATCTACGATTACGACCCCTTTGTGCAGTTCTATTATTTTTTTCACATAAGACAAGCCGAGTCCCTGCCCTTTCACATTATGAATATTTCCGGTTTCCTCGCGGAAAAATTTCTCGAAGATCCGAACTTTATTGTCTGTTTCCATCCCCATTCCTTTATCCGAAATTTCAACGACATACCAATTGCCTTCATTACGGGTTTTTACTTTAATTTCTGGTGTTTCGGGGGAATATTTGTTTGCATTGTCCAGCAAATTCACCAAGGCATTAGAGATGTGAAACTCATCAATTTTAAAGGTGTACTGCTCAGTATTGAATTCCTGCGTTAAGGTTCCGTTGCGCTGTGCCACAATCAAACCAAAAGATTCGGTAATTCTTTTAATTAAAGAGCGGACATCAGTTTCCTTTAAAAATAATTTCACCTCATTGCGTTCCAACTTACTCATGTTCAGCACATTTTCCACCTGGTGCTTCATGCGCAGGTTTTCCTGTTTGATGAGGGCCGAATAATATTTCACTTTATTGGGGTTCGTCGCTATTTTGTCGTTGGCTAAAGAATCGGTGGCGACTGAAATTGTGGCTAAAGGCGTCTTAAACTCGTGCGACATGTTATTGATGAAGTCTGTTTTAACCTCCGCAATTTTTTTCTGCTTCATCATATAATTGATGGAAATAATATAGATGCCCAAGATCGTTAGTAACGACATGAAAGTTCCCAAAAGCATGGGTAAATTATTTTTCGCCAGAGAATAATCTTTCCGCGGGAAAACGACAGCCAACGTGTAAAGCGTTCGATCCTTATTATCGGTGAATAAAGGATAGGTGTAATTATTTTTATCTTTTTGATCCTCATAAATCGCGTTCGAGACCTTGGTCACTGCACTTTTTTTATCCATCACCGCGAAACCGAAACTGGTATTCAGGCCATTTAGGCTCAACTCTTTCGCCAGGATGGAATCCAGTATTTTGCCCTGCACGCGCTGCTCAATGGGAAGATTCGAGGCACTTAATTTTGCAAATTGTCGCAGCGCATACGTATTGTTGTTGATGTCCTTGCTCAGTTGCGCGGTTAAAGGCTCCGCGGTATTGGGCGCCTTTTTTATCTTCAGAATTCCTTCATCGGTATAAAGCTTCGTGAACTTGATGCTGTCGCCCTTCTGGGAAATAGGGAAGTTTTGGTTTTCGACAATGCTTTTCTGGAAGGTAATGGTCATTTTATTCGCCGAGTCCGAATTTTGCTGAATGTAGGTTTGAGTCGGCTGATTGCTGCTGTCAACCACATTTTTCGCAAAGTTTCGGTAATCCTGGTTCAGGTATTTCTCCACCTCCATTTCCTGTGTTTTAAGAGCCGAAGATTCCAGAGCTGAATAGACTTTATTGGAAAAATCCTGATTTAAAGCAGAATACAATTCCCTAATCCAGTATAACTGCAGAGACACGAAAACGATCATGGAGATCGTCATCAATACTGAAATAAACGGAATAAACTTATTGTTCATTTTTAATTTGAATTTGAATTGTTAAAATTACTCATTTTAACACTATGAAAACAATTTTAACGCATAAATATTGTGTATACAGTCTTAAAAAACTTTTTTTTAACAGATTAACATTAAATCTCTTGTTTTCAGCGTGTTTTAAATTGGTGTGTCGGCAATTATATTTAAATTTGATAAAAATCTGAAAATGGAAACCACAATAACATTTAATATCGACGATAAAGCTGCCACAATCTTCGTCATGAAAACCTTCGATGCGGAGGTAGAAGAAGTTTGGAAGCATTTCACCGAAGCCGATCTTCTCGACCAGTGGTGGGCACCCAAACCCTGGAAGTGCGAAACGTTAGAAATGGATTTTCAGCCACAGGGTTTCTGGCGCTATGCCATGGTTGGTCCGGAGAATGAAAGACATTATTCCAAAGTTACTTTCAATGATATTACTTTTCACCGTAGCATTTCCCAGCGATGCACGTTTACCGATGAAAGCGGAAATGAAAAGACGGCTATGCCTGCGGAAAATTGGTTAATCGGTTTTACGGGCGTGCAGGAAGGCACAAAACTCACCGTTAATCTGCATTACCACTCTCTGGAGGAAATGACTAAAATGCTCGAAATGGGCTTTGAAGGCGGTTTTAAAAGGGGTTTAAACCAGCTGGAAGAAATTTTAAATAAAAAAAGACCGGTTTTCTAACCGGTCTTTTTTATGCTATAGCAATTCTTCATCAATAAAATACTGAATGATCGCCTTCTTCATCAGAATCTGCTGCTCATTCGGTTTTAGTTCCGGCAGCTTTTCCACTTCTTCGAAATGCGGGTAACCGTCGTCGTCATAATGCGAAAATTTATAATAACCAAAGGGTTCCAAAAGGCGGCACACCGCGATGTGCAGAATATTCACCTTGTCGTCTTTCGTATATTTCTGCTTGCCGCTGCCGAGTTCCTGCACGCCGATTAAAAATAAAAGGGTGTCGATCTGCGGATGCTTTTCGGTATCAAAGTTAGCGACGAAAAAGGCCTCAACTTCTGCCCAAAGTTCATTGTCTGTTTTATTTTCCATGAATTTTGTTTTCTAATTTCATTAAAAATGCATATTCCAAAGAATCTTCTTTTAAAGATTCGAACCGTCCGCTCGCGCCGCCGTGGCCGGACGTCATATCTGTCTTAAACAGCAAAAGATTGGTATCGGTTTTCAGTTCCCGAAGTTTCGCCGTCCATTTTGCGGGTTCCCAGTATTGAACCTGAGAATCGTGCAACCCTGTGGTGATCAATATATTAGGATAGTTTTTCGCCTCGATGTTGTCGTACGGCGAATAGGATTTCATATAATCATAAAATTCTTCCTCCTTCGGATTTCCCCATTCGTCAAATTCCCCCGTTGTTAACGGAATTGTTTCGTCGAGCATCGTGGTCACCACATCTACGAAAGGAACCTGTGCCACGATTCCGTTGAAAAGTTCCGGCGCCATATTTACAACTGCGCCCACTAATAGACCACCGGCACTGCCGCCCATCGCATACAGATGCTTTCCGGAGGTGTAATTTTCGGAAATCAAATGTTTTGCCGCATCTATAAAATCAAAGAAGGTGTTTTTCTTTTGAAGCATTTTTCCGTCTTCATACCAATCTCTCCCCAAATATTCGCCGCCGCGAATGTGGGCGATGGCGTAAACAAAACCTCGGTCTAAGATGGAAAGCCGCACATTCGAAAAACTGGCATCAACGGTGTGTCCGTAACTTCCGTATCCATATAAAAGCAATGGCGTGTCCGCAGATCGCGGCGTGTCTTTATGGTAAACGAGCGAAATTGGAACGCTATTTTTCCCGTCCCGCGAAGGTGCCCAGATTCTTTCGGAAATATAATTCTCCTGGATAAATTTACCGCCCAAAACCTCCTGCTCTTTTAGAACGGTGATGGTTTTTTCCTTCATATCGTACTCCAAAGTCGAACTCGGTTTCGTTAAAGAAGTATACCCATAACGCAGTTTTTGGGTATTGAACTCTAAATTCAACCCAATATACGCAGTGTAAGTGGGATCTGAAAACTCCAGATAATGCGACGTATTAGCTTCGTGGTCTATAATTTTAATCTGAAGCAAACCCTCGGTTCTTTCTTCCAGAACCAAAAAATTATTAAAGATTTCAAAACCTTCGAGCAAAGTTTCTTCGCGGTGCGGAATAACTTCTACCCAGTTTTCCATGCCCGGCGCGGAAACTTTGGTTTTTACAATTTTGAAATTTGTTGCTTCGTCCGCGTTGGTGATGATGTAAAATTCGTCTTTATAATGTTCTACGGCATATTCCAGATCATCAATCCGGGGTTGAATGATTTTCCATTCCGCCAAAACATTATCTGCCGGGATAAAACGGTGCTCGTCCGAAATCGTGCTGGAGCTCGCGATGAAAATGTATTCTAAAGATTTTGTTTTGAAAACATTCACATCAAAAGTTTCATCTTGTTCATGAAAAACCAGAACATCCTGAGATGAATCTGTGCCCAACTGATGCATATAAACCTGAAAGGCACGCAGGCTCTCATCTTTTCGAATGTAAAAAACGTGGTCATTATCATTTGCCCAAACTGCTTTTCCGGTCGTAAAAGGTATTTGGTCCTGAAGAATTTCTCCCGTCTCCAGGTTTTTAAAGTGTATGGTATAAATTCTTCGTCCAATATTATCGGAAGAGTAGCTCATCAACTTATTATTGGGCGACACGGCAACACTACCTATCTCCAAAAACTCCTGGTTTTCGGCCAGGATATTAACATCGAGTAAAATTTCTTCTTCGTTTTCTAAATTTTTATATTTCCGGCTGAAAATAGGATATTCTTTTCCGATTTCATGCCGCACGATATACCAGTACTGGTTGAAAAAGTAGGGTAAACTTTCATCATCTTCCTTGTAGCGGGCTTTCATTTCGTCGAAAAGATCCTGCTGAAAATTCTCCGTATCTTTCATTACAAAGTTGCAGTAGGCGTTTTCTTCTTCCAGATATTGGGTGACGGCGGGATTTTCTCTTTCGTTCATCCAGAAATAGTTGTCGGTTCTTTTATCGCCGTGAAATTCGAGAATATTCGGTATTTTTTTTGCTTTCGGAGCGTTCATTTTTGGGAGTAATTTAAAGCAGAATTTGCCTCCTTTTCAGAGAAAAATCCTGTAAATTTAGAATTATTAAAAAGTAAAACCATCTTTATCCAGGAAAAAGACGGTTTTAAAAAAAGTTCGAAACGGAATTATTTTTCCAGATTTCTTATGTATTTTTCAATTGCCATGGTCATGGACGGGCTTTCTTTGCTGGGCGCCATCACGTCTACACGCAATCCGGCTTCTACTGCCGCCTGTTCTGTAGCGGTACCAAAAACCGCGATCTTAGTACCGTCCTGCTGAAAGTTTTCGAAATTTCTGCTTAGGGATTTAATTCCCTGCGGACTGAAGAAGACCAACATATCGTATTCCAGCACGTTGATATCGCTCAAATCACTGGAGACCGTTTTGTACATGGTTGCACGTGTCCAGTCGATGGGCGCGGTTTCCAAAACTTTCTGCACGTCTGAACTTAAAATATCGGCTGCCGGCAACAGATATTTTTCTGAGGGGAATTTCTTGAAAAGCGGCAACAAATCGCTAAAGGTTTTTTCGCCAAAAGAGATTTTTCGCTTGCGGTAAATGATGTGCTTTTGAAGGTAGTTTGCAATCGCTTCCGACTGGCAAATGTACCGCATGGAATCGGGCACCGTAAAACGCATCTCTTCTGCCAGGCGGAAATAATGATCTACCGCATTTTTGCTGGTAAAGATAATTCCGGTAAACTGTGCCAGATCGATCTTCTGTGCTCTAAGCTCCTTTGCATCAACGCCTTCTACGTGAATAAAGGGCCTGAAATCGATTTTTATTTTTTCCTTCTTCGCCATTTCCAAATACGGAGAAGATTCGTTCGGAGCTGGTTGTGAAACCAATATAGACTTTATTTTCATCATTAAAATTTAAAAGAACAATATCTTCCAAAGCACCAATATAGGTACAATTTGAAGGGTGCAAATATACAAAAATTTATAATACCACTTTTCCGGCATAATGCCGTTTGGATGGAAGAAATAATACAATAATTTAAAGAAGAGAATAAACAGAATTCCCCAAAAATAAAAGGGAAGAAGCCGGTGATGATCCAAATCATAAAAATAAGCCGCCACGCACAAAATGATAAGAAGCATCGAGATAAAAAAGTAAAATTTCGCGGCCGTAAAATAAAAGATCTGCCATTTTTTTATGGTGCCGGTGCCGGCAAAAAAAATGTAGGTGAACAGGTTTCTAACAAAATAAAAAGCCAAAACCGAAAAGAAAGTGAAGCCGAACCTATTGAGTTCAAATCCAAAAAAGTGGAGATCGCTCACCGCCTTTGGTACGGTAGGAATAAATTGAGAGAGAAAAGTGGCGAAAAGAAGCGAAAAAACAAAACTGATAATAAGCCAGCTCAAAAAATTATTAGTGGCATCCGGAAACTGCTGCAACAGAAATTCTTTTACAGTAGCGTCCCGCTGCAGGGAGCGGAACATAAAAATGTAAAGGAAAATACAGCCGATAATAATGAAAACCACCCAATCGTTTTGCTGCGCAATTCTGACCAATTTTTAAACTTTTTGCAAAAGTAAGCATATTAAAAATAATGAAAGTGTACCACCCTATTTCGGGCGGACAATAAAGCGGGAAAAGTTTATCTTTGCGAATTAATTGATACGATGAAGAAACTGGTCATTATCCCGACCTACAACGAAAAAGAAAATGTCGAAAGCATTATTTCCGCTGTTTTTGCGCTGGAGGAGGATTTTCATATTCTCGTGGTAGATGATTCTTCACCGGACGGAACTTCGGAAATCGTAAAAAGACTCCAGATGTTGCACCCCAATTATCTTCATTTGAGCATTCGAAAAGTAAAAGACGGTCTAGGAAAAGCATATCTGCATGGTTTTGCCTGGGCTTTGCAAAATAATTACGATTACATCTTCGAGATGGACGCGGATTTTTCGCACAACCCGAAAGACCTTAATAAACTCTATAAAGCCTGCCAAAATGCAGACATGAGCATTGGCTCGCGCTATTCGAAAGGAGTGAACGTGGTTAACTGGCCGATGGGGCGGGTATTACTCTCCTATTTTGCGTCGAAATACGTGCGCACTATTTTAGGAATCGCCATTCACGATACCACGGCGGGATTTGTCTGTTTCAGCAGAAAAGTTTTAGAAACCATTGATTTGAATGACATCAAACTTAAAGGATACGGTTTCCAGATCGAAATGAAATTTCGGGCCATAAAAAAAGGATTTAAGGTTGTGGAAGTTCCGATCATCTTCACGAACCGCGAACTGGGAGAAAGCAAAATGAACGGCGGAATTATTCACGAAGCCGTTTTCGGCGTCTTAAATTTAAAATGGAAATCCCTCCTTGGAAAATTATGAAAAAGTTCACTTTAATTATTTTTTCATTTTTAATAAGCTGTTCAGAAATTATTGATCCACCGAAAAATTTAATTGAAAAAGATAAGATGTCGCAAATTGTTGCAGAATTCGCCACCAACGATCAGATCAGCACCTACATTCCTGGGACCGATATGGAGAATGCCACGCGGATGGCTTTAAAAAAAATGAACATTAAATCCGAAGACTTTGTAGAAAGTTATAAATTTTACATGGCGACCGGAGATTTGGAACAGATACTGAACAATGCGCAGGAAATCATTCTGCAAAAAGATCCTGCAGCACGGGATTATATAGAAAAAAATTAAAAGACAACCAAAACGTACCCTCCTTTGCCCGATAATATGATGCCTCCATTTTTTGAAATAAACCAAACTACCACCGGAAAAGCCAGAGCCGGAACCATTACCACCGATCACGGACCCATTCAAACCCCGATTTTTATGCCGGTGGGAACAGTGGCTTCTGTAAAGACGGTTCATCAAAGAGAATTAAAAGACGATATTAAAGCTCAGATTATTTTGGGAAATACGTATCATCTTAATCTTCGACCAAAAATGGACATCATGCAGGCGGCAGGCGGATTGCACAAATTTATGAACTGGGATTTGCCCATCCTCACAGATTCGGGCGGCTATCAGGTTTTTTCTCTGTCGAAATCGCGCAAACTGAATGAAGACGGCGTAAAATTTAAATCGCATATCGACGGCAGCACCCATTTTATTTCTCCCGAAATTTCCATGGAAATTCAGCGGCAGATCGGCGCCGATATTTTTATGGCTTTTGATGAATGTACGCCGTATCCCTGCGAATATAATTTAGCCAAAAAATCAATGCACATGACGCACCGCTGGCTGAAAAGATGTACGGACTGGAATGAAAAAAACGGTGAAATTTATGGCCATAAACAACACTTTTTTCCCATTGTGCAGGGTTCTACTTATGCGGATCTGCGAAAAATTTCTGCAGAAAAAATTGCCGAAAGCGATCAGGTCGGTAATGCCATTGGCGGACTTTCCGTCGGAGAACCTGAAGAAGAAATGTACCGCATCACCGATATCGTTACCGATATTTTACCGCGGGAAAAGCCCCGCTACCTCATGGGCGTCGGCACGCCGTGGAATATTTTGGAAACCATAGGCCTCGGCATTGATATGATGGATTGTGTAATGCCTACAAGAAACGCAAGAAACGCCATGCTTTTTACATGGAATGGTATAATGAACATGAAAAACAAGAAGTGGGAAAGCGATTTTTCGCCTTTAGACGAGTTTGGGACAAGTTATGTAGATGCGGAATATTCCAAAGCGTATGTCCGTCATTTATTTGTTGCAAAAGAATATTTAGCGAAACAAATTGCCTCCATCCACAATCTTGCCTTTTATCTGGATTTGGTTAAAGTAGCGCGCGAACATATACTGGCGGGCGATTTTTACGAATGGAAAGATTCCGTTGTACCTGTTTTAAAGCAAAGACTGTAGTTATTTATAGAATACATGAAGATTCTCGATATATACATCATCAAAAAATACCTCGGAACTTTCGGGTTTATGCTGGGGCTGCTCACCATTATTATTCTGGTGATCGACGTTCAGGCGAAAGCACCCCGAATTGAATCGAACGGATTTACGGTGACGGAATTTCTAATCAATTTCTATCCCTTTTGGATTATTAATTTGGTCATCACATTCATGTCCATTCTGGTTTTTATATCGGTAATCTTCTTTACATCCCGAATTGCAAACAATACAGAAATTGTGGCGATCATCAGCTCCGGCGCCAGTTTTCACCGTTTTGCACGGCCTTACTTAATAACCTCGGGCTTAATTGCGGTTCTGGCACTTTTGTTAAATCATTATGTTTTACCGATTTCAAATACGAAGAAAAACGAGCTCGAACCTTATACCTACAACGCTGTAAACCGGGAAGAAATTACGGGCAACGCGGAAGTTTCTACCCAACTTTCGAAGAGCGAATACATTTTTATCAAAAGTTACAACAAGAAAGAAAAACGCGGCTCCGGCTTTATCTACCAGAAATTCGACGCGAAAAGAAAGCTAATTTATCAGTTGAACGCCACCGAATTTTTCTGGGAAAAAGACAAAAAACATTTCGTCCTCAGTAATTACCTGGAGAAAACCATCAATAAAAATGATACCGAAAAACTAGGCAACGGCAACTCGATGACCAAAAGTTTTGGACATCCGCCGGAAGAACTGTTCCCCGATGTTTTGCTGGGACAAAATAAAACCACGCCGGAACTCATCAAATTCATCGACAGAGAAAGGGAAAAAGGGAATGCCAACCTTAATAATTACCTGAATGAACTGCATCAACGAACATCGATGCCGGTTTCTGTAATTATTCTTACATTTTTGGCGCTGTCTTTATCCTCCCAAAAAAAACGCGGTGGTTTGGGCATCAATCTCGCCATCGGAATTGCCCTGGCTTTCGTTTTTGTATTTTCTTTTGAAGTTCTAAAAGTAGTTTCCGCTAATAAAACGCTGAGTCCCCTTTTAGCCATGTGGCTTCCAAACCTTTTTTTCGGACCTGTGGCGCTTTTCCTTTATTTTAAAAGAGCCAATCAGTAAAGCAGTTCTATTTCTTTATGAAAAAACTTCTGTAATCCGTCGTTTTCAAGATCTACCCACAGAAATCCCTCGGAATCGACTTCTTTTATAATGCCATTTTGTCTTAAACCTTTCATCTCGAAAACGGAAACCACCTCTTTGCGAAAAAGTTGTTGATTAAGTTTGTCCAATAAACATTCTTCCTTTATCGCTCTTGGAAGATTCATGCATAAAAATTCGTGGAGGGCGAGCGTAAGGTCTTCTAAATTACATTCTAATCCGGCTTGCGTTAATAAGGAACCTGCCTTAGGCAGATCATCAAAATTCTGCTGCAACACATTCAGTCCAATGCCAATAATAAAATACGTATTTCCGTGGATATTTTTTTCTCCACAAGCAGTCCCGCTACTTTCTTGTTTTTAATAATGATGTCGTTCGGCCATTTTATTTCTATCGGTATTTTTGTCATTTTGGCAAGGAAATCTCCCAATAATACGGCGGTATGAAAATTGAGCAAATGATCGGGTAATTTAAAATGGTCTGAACCCATCGCCAGAGATAATGCAACATTCATGCTTTCTGCAGATTCCCAGGAATTGCCGTATTGTCCTTTTCCTTTTGTTTGGTTAAAAGTGTAAACGGACATTATCTCATCTGAATGTTGTGATAAAAATGGCAGTATTGCGTCATTGGTTGATTCGCATTTTTTCAGATAGATAATTGTGACCATTTAAGAAAACTTTAAGAGTTAGAAGGGGTAAATTTCAGACTAATTAAATAAAAAAACGATAAATTTGCAGATTATACAAAATTTTTAATGAATAAAACAGATGACAAGCAACTACTGATCGACAAAATAGTAGAAGCAATGCAAGATACAAAAGGAGAGGAAATCCTAATTTTTGACTTATCAAAAATTGAAAACTCAGTCGCAGAAACATTCGTTATCTGCAGCGGAAACAGCAACACTCAGGTTTCTGCCATCGCAGGAAACATCGAAAAAAAGGTACGAAACGACCTTCAAGACCGCCCGTGGCACGTAGAAGGAAATGAAAACGCCTTGTGGATTCTTCTCGATTACGTTTCTGTTGTCGTGCACGTTTTCCAGAGAGAGACCCGCGAATATTACGAAATCGAGGAACTTTGGGGCGATGCAAAAATCACCAAGATCGAAAATTTAAATTAATGATATTTGACGAAAGCAGGTTTTCGCCAAAAATTCTTACATAAAAAATATGAACAATAATAAAGGATTTAACTGGTTTTTTCCTATCGCGATAGGTGCCATTCTACTCTTTTTCTTCTCAAACATGAACAGCAATTCGGAGTCGAATACGATTGACGAAGATGCCTTCTACGCCTTAATGCAACAAGGCAAGGTGGAAGATGTAATGGTTTATAAAGACACCGAAAAGGCAGATGTTTTCCTCACAAAAGCCGCAAAAACGGAACTGGCCAGCAAACAGAAAGCAAAAGAAAAAGGTCCCTTTGATGCCTTCGATTTTGCAGAGAAACCGGACTATAATTTAAGCTTCGGCGATTTGCAGTTGTTTCTCGAAAAATTTGATAAAATAAAACAGGACAATCCGGCGATTACAACGAAAAAAGATTACGGCATCGGTAAAAACCCAATGACCGAGTTACTTTTCACCGCTTTGTTCTGGATCGCGATTATGGCGCTGTTTTATTTTGTGATTTTCCGCAAAATGATGGGTGGCGGTGGCGGTGGCGGCGGTGGCCAAATCTTCTCCATCGGTAAATCCAAAGCCAAACTCTTCGACGAAAAAGATAAAGTACAGGTTTCCTTTAAAGATGTTGCCGGTTTGGAAGGCGCAAAAGAGGAAGTTCAGGAAGTGGTAGATTTCTTAAAGAATTCCGAAAAATATACAAAACTGGGCGGTAAAATTCCGAAAGGTGTTCTATTGGTCGGTCCTCCGGGAACGGGAAAAACACTTCTGGCAAAAGCCGTTGCCGGTGAAGCAAAAGTACCTTTCTTCTCCCTCTCCGGTTCAGATTTCGTAGAAATGTTTGTCGGTGTAGGAGCTTCCAGAGTTCGGGATTTATTTGCGCAGGCAAAATTAAAATCACCTGCCATTATTTTTATCGATGAAATTGATGCTATTGGTCGGGCCCGGGGAAAGGGCAATATGACCGGCGGAAACGATGAGCGCGAAAACACCCTCAACCAGCTTTTAACAGAAATGGATGGGTTTGGAACCGACACGAACGTCATCATCATGGCAGCAACCAACAGAGCCGACATTTTAGATAAGGCTTTAATGCGAGCCGGACGATTTGACCGTTCCATCTATGTAGACTTACCCGAACTGCATGAAAGAAGAGAAATTTTCGATGTGCATTTGGCAAAAATTAAACTGGAACCAAATATCGACCGCGAATTTCTCGCGAAACAAACACCCGGCTTTAGTGGAGCAGATATCGCAAACCTTTGTAATGAGGCCGCACTTATTGCCGCAAGAAACTCCCACGAGGCAGTAACGAAACAGGATTTCCTGGATGCTGTCGACCGGATTATCGGTGGACTCGAAAAGAAAAACAGAGCCATTAAACCCTCAGAAAAAAGAAGAGTAGCTTACCACGAAGCGGGTCACGCGACCATTTCCTGGTTGGTAGAACATGCTGCGCCCCTTTTGAAGGTAACCATCGTTCCAAGAGGACGCTCTTTAGGTGCCGCCTGGTACCTACCGGAAGAAAGACAATTGACGACGACAGAACAAATGTATGATGAACTCTGCGCAACTTTGGGCGGACGGGCTGCAGAACAAACCATTTTCGGAAATATTTCCACAGGAGCACTTTCCGATCTTGAAAGAGTGACGAAGCAGGCCCAGGCCATGGTTACGATTTACGGACTCAATGATAAAGTAGGAAATGTTTCTTATTACGACAGCACCGGACAATCCGAGTACAGCTTCGGAAAACCTTACTCTGAGCAGACGGCTAAAATGATCGACGAAGAAATTTCGAAGATTATTGAAACGCAGTACGAAAGAGCGCTGCGTATTTTGACAGAAAATAAAGATAAACTCGACGCACTGGCTGCGAAATTATTGGAAAAAGAGGTTATTTTCCGCGAAGATCTCGAAGAGATTTTTGGCGAAAGAGCCTGGGATCCGGAACTTACGGAACATCCCGTCTCCAATACGCACAAAGGTGAAACGCCGGAAGAAGAGCCCGTGATCATTGCACCGGACTCTGGCACCCAACTTTAAAAAAAATAAATCCTGATATTTTATCTGAAAAATAACTTATCAGGATTTTTTTTGTTATTTACAGTATATCGGCAAATATTTTCTATTTTTGTAATAACAATCGCATAATCCATCGAAATTGAGTCTTTTTAAAAAAATTGTCGGAAAAATATTAAATCAACCTGAAGAGGACGATGGTCAGGATTTGATCAAACTTGGCGATCAACTGAAAAATGCAGACCTCGATTACAAGTTTGCACAGCTTTTTACCCATTCCGGCGGCTTTTTTAACTATTGTGCAGACGAGGCGGAAGCACTTCAAACCTTAAGTCACATTTTAAAGATTGAAGACATAAAATCTGTGTTCTGCTGGGATGCAGACTTAAAGAACTTTTTAGATGTGGTAAATGTTCCGTATACAAAGGAACTGGAACTTTTTAACGACTGTGCTTTTATTACGTGCGAATATCTCATCGCTTATGACGGGCGTATTATGTTGTCTTACAATAATATTCAACACTACCATTCGTCGCGTCTTCCCCAAAAAATCATCATCATGGCAAATGTGTCGCAGATTGTAAATAATCTGAACGATGCGATGGGCAAAATTAAACGCAACGGGAACATCCGTAATCTAACGTCGATCAGCGGAAGCAATTCCAAACTCGATACGCCGAATAAAGACAATACCAAACTTTTCTTACTTTTGCTCGAAGACTAAATTCTTTAAATTAGCATTTTAAAGCAAATCTTTTTAACTATTAATCATCAAACCTTGGATAAAAACTTAGTGCAGCGAATTTTCGGCGGATTGCTATATGGTTTTGTTGTTATTTTTTGTACCACGCCAATTGGGTCGCACCTCCTCGATAAAGTTTCGCCAAATCTTCTTTCTCAGGAGAATTTATTTTACGGACTCATTACCTTTTTTCTTTTTATGGGTGCCTGGGAATGCATGAGGATGATGAAATTTGATCCGAAAAGCTGGGAAAAATGGCTTGTTTTTCCCTTGATTGTTTTGGTGTTTTACCGTTTTTCCAAAAGATTTTTTCAGCATGGTTTTTATTTCGATTTTAATTTATCCGAAATTCTGGCGCTTTCGCTTATCGCTATTGCGGTGGTAACGCTGTTCAGATTTTCAAAAGAATTATACTTCGACAACGGCAAACTTATTTTTACCGTTATCTACACGGCTCTTCCGTTTGGCTTCACCTTGGGACTTCCGAAATTTTCCGCAGTAGACAATACCTTTACGTTAGAAGTCTTTTTCCTTTTCATTTTAATTTGGAGCAGCGACAGTTTCGCTTACTTCACAGGAAAATTTTTTGGGAAACACAAGATGGCCCCAAAAATTTCGCCGAAGAAAACCTGGGAAGGTTTCGCCGGCGGTGTAATATTAACTTTAGTTCTGGCTTTTTTTATTGAAGAATACAATCCTGATCTTCGCGGAAACTGGATGATCGTCGGCCTTTTGGTTGCCGTATTCGGACCGCTGGGCGATCTTGTCGAAAGCCAGTTGAAGAGAACGTTTGGTGTAAAAGATTCGGGAAATGTTATTCCAGGCCACGGTGGAATTTTAGATCGCCTGGATAGCTTTATTATCTGTGCTCCTGTCGTATATTTGTACTTTATTTTAGAAAAATTTATTTAGATCACGCATGAAATTACATAAAGAGTCCAAAGGAACCATCCTTGTTGCCACGGTTGTTTTCGCCTTGGTTGCGGTCCTTTCCATCTATTTCCTGAAAGACAATTCCCTTCTGGTCATCATTCCGCTTCTGGTGATTTATGGTCTTGTATTTTGGTTTTTCCGCGTTCCGAACCGCGACATTCAGGACCACACCGAAAATGTGATTGCGCCTGTGGACGGAAAAGTAGTCATGATTAAAGAAATTTTCGAAAGCGAACTTTTACAGGAAAAAGTTATTCAGATCTCTATTTTTATGTCGCCTTTAAATGTGCACATTTGTCGTTTTCCCGTTTCGGGGAAAGTAGTTTATAAAAAATATCACCCCGGCAAATACCTGGTCGCGTGGCACGAAAAATCCTCCACAGAAAACGAAAGAACAACTGTTGCCGTTGAAAGTTTGACCAATCACACTGTATTATTCCGCCAAATTGCGGGTTATGTTGCACGACGAATTGTTTTTAAATGCAATGAAGGCGACACCGCGCAGGCCGGCCACGAATTTGGTTTCATTAAATTCGGCTCCCGTATGGATGTTTTTCTGCCGCTTGATACAGAAATCATCTGTAAAATAGGTGACAAAACGAAAGGTGGAATCGATGTGATCGCAAAAATGAAAGAATAGAAAGCTTTTTAGAAATTAAATATGGTAAGCCGGAGCAGTTGTTTTGGCTTTTTTTGAAGACTGTCTTAAAGCAAAAAAAAGGAATCAACCTTAACGTTAATTCCTCAAAAATCGATTGTAAAAAAATTATATAGGGACAAAAATAACGGCTGCAAGCGCCGCCAAACCGATACCAACGCTGGACAGCAAATCTAATTTTTTAATTTCCCGAACTTCGCTTTTATTAATAACAACATCTTCACCCTGTTTTGTTTTGCCGTAAATTTTTCCATCATCCTGTTTCAAAACCTCAAGTTTATACCCTTTCGCATCATTGGTGATGATGGTATATTTTTCATATAACTCCAGCGAATTGGCCTGTATGGGTTTTTGTTGGCTCACCACACGCGTTTGGCAGGAGGTTGCACTTAATATTAAAAGCAAAATGAAGATCGAAAAGAACTTTTTCATTGTTTGAATATATTTTCTCAAATGTAATAAAATAAATACTCACTTTATAATTTTGCAGGACGATTGCTTTTATTTCGAATTCAGATCCTGCGCAATAATCCAGCCTTCGCTCCAGCACGCCTGAAAGTTAAAACCGCCGGTTACCGCATCAATATTTAAAACTTCGCCCGCGAGGTAAAAATTATCTAAAATTTTAGACGACATATTTTTGAAGTTGATCTCTTTTAATTCTACGCCGCCGGCGGTGACGAACTCGTCTTTATAAGTTGATTTGCCCGCGACTTTCATCACATTTTTGCAGAGATTCTGCAGAATGCTCTGGAGTTCTTTGGAGGAAACCGTGGAGATGTTTTTATCCGGATCTATTTTTGAAAGCCACAAAATGCGGTGCCAAAAGCGCGTCGTAATATCAAATATCTTTGAAGTTCCGATGGATTTCTTTGGATTTTGCTGTCGGAAGGTTTTGAAGATTTCTTCGGCATCTTCGGCATCAATGCCGAGAAAATTGACATGAATATCGAAGTTGTATTTTAAAGCGGCCAGTTCGCGCGCTTTCCAGGCTGAAATTTTCAGGATTGCGGGTCCCGAAAGTCCCCAGTGCGTAATCAACATGGGTCCGGATTCGTCCATTTTTAGTTGCGGAATGGAAACCTCGGCATAAGCGAAACTTGTTCCCATTAAATCTTTCAGCGTGTCGTTTTTAATATTGAAGGTAAAAAGCGAGGGCACGGCTTCTACAATTTGATGTCCTAAATTTTTGAGGAGTTTTAAAGATCTGGGAGAACTTCCCGTGGCATAAACAACGTAATCTGCGCTAAATTCTCCGTTGGAAGTTTTGATGATATATCCGCCGTTATCTTTTATGATTTCTGAAACTACGGATTGCGTTCTCACCTCAAAGCCTTTGCTTTTTACTTCGCTCACCATCGCATCGATAATGGTTTGGGAGGAATTGCTTTCGGGAAAAATACGGTTATCGTTTTCGATTTTTAAGGGGACATTTCGCTCCTCGAACCACGCCATGGTATCGCCCGACTGAAACTGATGGAAAACACTCAGCAATTCTTTGTTGCCGCGCGGATAAAACTGAACGAGTTCTTTCGGATCGAAGCACGCATGCGAAACATTGCATCTGCCGCCGCCGGAGATCTTCACTTTCTGCAAAACATCGGAATTTTGCTCCAGGATGATGACGTAGAATTTATTTTCGTCGAGGTTAGCTGCACAGAAAAATCCGGCTGCACCGCCGCCGATGATGAGAATTTTTTTCTTTTTCAATGGGATAAAGTTTCACGCAAAGCCATTAAGTTTTTACGAAATTTTCGCAACGGGCGATTTATAAAACGCCTAACATTTTTGACTTTGTGGTTGCTGCAAAAATACGATTTTTCTAACCCATGTTTAATGCGTAATTTTGTAAATTATTAATAATGCTTTGATTGAGGCGGAAACCGCGCCCCAGCTTGAACGGAGCTCTTTTTGTGACGAGGAACGAGGAGCAAAAAAGCGGGAGTGGAAGCTGGATGAAGGCGCCCAAAAAAATTACCTTAAAATATGTCTGACTATCACTATAAATTCGAAGTTCGCTGGAGCGATATCGATGCGAACAAACACCTGGCGAATTCGTCTTACGTGGAATATTGTGCGCAAACGCGCATGGCTTTTATGAATACGCACAAAATGGGCTTGAAAGAGCTGAACCGCTGGGGAATCGGACCTGTAATTTTGCATGAGCGGTATTCTTTTTTTCGAGAAATTTTACCGGATGAAACGGTATATGTGACCGCAGAAATCGCCGGAATGTCGGAAGACGCGAGTATTTATCAGTTCGTGCACAAATTTTATATGCCAGACGGCACGCACTGCGCCACGGCGGAAGCCACAGGAGTTTGGATCGACACGATGCTACGGAAATCTACCACGCCACCGGATGATATTTTGGAGGTGATGAAAGAATTTGGAAAACAAGACATGAAAATCCTGACGAGACAGGACCTGAAAGACCTGCCATTTAAACCGGAAAATGTGGAGGCTTTTCATAAACGAAATACGTTTACGTGGAAAAAAGACAGTCCGGAGAAAACGCAGGAATAAGCTGACGTTCAGAAACAATTTTCGACCTTAAAAAAATTAAAAATTATGCTTGAAGATAAAAACCCACAGATGACGCCTATTTCAGCCTATGGCGAATTTGGTCTGATCAAACATTTAACCGATAACTTTAGTTTTGAAAATACTTCTACGGAAATCTCCATTGGCGATGACGCGGCAATGATTAATCCCGAAGGTCAGCACGTGGTTTTTACCACGGATATTTTGGCGGAAGGGGTTCATTTTAATCTGGGTTATGTACCGCTGAAACATTTGGGTTATAAAGCCGTTGTGGTAAACCTTAGCGATATTGCGGCGATGAACGCGACGCCCACGCAGATTATCGTGGGTTTGGCAGTTTCTAACCGTTTTCCGGTGGAAGCTCTGGAGGAAATTTACGAAGGCATCGCATTGGCCTGCAAACGGTACAAAGTCGATTTGGTGGGGGGCGATACTACAAGTTCTACTTCCGGTTTGGTACTAAGCGTTACCGCAGTTGGTTTGGAAAATGCGGAAAACATCGTGAAACGAAGCGGTGCGAAAGCAAATGATCTCCTGGTCGTCACCGGCGATTTGGGCGGCGCGTACATGGGATTACAGATTTTGGAGCGGGAACATTCCGTTTATTTGGCGAACCCGCAAATGCAGCCGGAAATGGAAGGTTACGATTATATTCTGGAACGACAGCTGAAACCTGAAGCAAGAACAGATATCAAAAAAACATTGAAGGATCTGGACATCAAACCTACGTCGATGATTGATGTTTCTGATGGTTTATCTTCGGAAATTCTGCATTTGAGTGATCAAAGCAAAGTGGGTTTTCATTTGTATGAGCAAAAAATTCCGATGGATTCGCTAACAATTTCCACGGCGGAAGAATTGAATTTAAATCCCGTGATGTGTGCTTTGAGCGGCGGCGAGGATTACGAACTGCTTTTCACGATTGCGCCGGAAGATTTTGAAAAAATAAAAAATCACCCGGATTTTACAATTGTTGGTCATGCCGTAGATTTAACGCAGGGAAATTATCTAATCGCAAGAGGAAGCAACGAACTGATTCCGTTGAATGCGCAGGGTTGGGATGCGTTTTTGAATAAGTAGATTTTCGGCCACAAAGTTATATTAGTTTTCAACGTGAATACATACTATTTAAAAGTGCAGATAATTTTTTAACTTATTGCCACGAATGCACGACTATCCGGTTTGATACAGAATTCATTCAGAGGAGTTTATAATTATGGTAAATCCTGAAGAATTTGAAAATAATCTATCCGATTGCAATTGATATACTATAAGCGGCTTCTATTTGGAGCCGCTTTTTTGATGGAAATACCTGCTGTTAAATATTTTTGCTAAAGCCAAATCATCGCGAACGCAAAAAGCGGGCTTTAGCCAGCTCTATTGATATTAAATCTGCTCTTCTGGGAATTTACTTTCCCAGTCGTATAATAGATTCTATTTATAATCTTTGCTGCTTCTTCGCGGTTCTCTCTGCTCCGGCCATTTGGCAGGTTCTCCTTTTTCATTTAAGGGCATTGCTCTTTTTTCCCGGCTTGTAAATTCCGGATCTTCGGAAGCCATGTAAGCCAAAGTCGCGGTGAGAATGACGTTATTTTTAACCTCATCAAAAACGATCTTATCATAAGTATCTTTCGTCGTATGCCAGGTGTATCCGAAATATCCCCAGTTCAGGGAACTCAAAGAAAATCCCGGAACGCCCGCCGCCACAAAAGAAGCGTGATCGGAACCGCCACCACCCGGACTTCCGGGGAAGGTAGATTTAATTTGATCTTTAATATTTTTCGGCACGGCATTCAGCCAGTTGCCGATATATTTGTATGAATCTACGAAGCCCTGTCCGCTGATATCAACTACGCGTCCGGTTCCATTATCCTGATTGAAAACCGCCTGAACGCCCTTCATTATTTCGGGATTGTCTGCAACAAAACCGCGGGATCCGTTCAAGCCCTGCTCTTCGCTGCCCCAAAGTCCAACTACAATTGTTCTTTTGTTGTTCGGATAGTATTTTTTCAGGATACGGATGGTTTCCAACATGGTTAGAACGCCTGTTCCGTTATCGGTTGCTCCCTGTGCGCCGTCCCAGGAATCGAGATGTGCAGAAAGAATCACGTATTCATTCGGTTTTTCTTTGCCTTTGATCATTCCAATGGTATTGAATGAAGGTGCGTCGGGCAAAACTTTGGACTGTGTCTCGATTTTCAGTTTTGGTTTTTCGCCATTTTGTGCCATTCTGTAAAGCATTCCATAGTCTTCGAGTTCTATATCGAACATTGGAATTTTTTGGGTTTTCGCGCCAAAAATACGGTTTGCACCCATGATTCCGGTCCAGTTGGAAATGGCGATTCCGGCGGCGCCGGCATTTTCTAAAGCTTCGGGTAACGTGTTGTTATCGTAACCAATGTTCTTCACATACTCGCGGAAATCTTTTGAAGCCTGGTCTTTTTCGGCTTTTAATTTTTCATATAATTCGGGTGTTGCAAACTCTTTGATCTGCTCATCGGAACGACCGATTTTTTGATACTGCGCCATTAAGACAATTTTGCCTTTTGCCGTGGCAAGCCAGCGATCGAAATCTGTCTTGGATGAAACATTGGGAAGGATTACCACTTCGGCTTCGATGGGCCTTTTGGTAGCCGGGCTCCAGGCCAATTGGGTTGCGACTAAGGTTTTCACTCTCGGATAAACCATATCGACGTGCGTAATGCCGCGTTGCCAGCCTTTCCACGTGCCGAACTGCTGCAGATCTGCGTCTACACCCCAGGATTTCATTTTTTCGGCGGTCCATTTGTTGGAGGCAAGCATTTCCGGCGTGCCAATAAGGCGCGGCCCGATTTTATCCAAAAGTTCGTGCGCCATCGTTTCGAGTTGCGAATTGTTTTGGGTTTCGTTAACAAAGTTTTGCACGACAGGATTGAGGGTTTCTGCACCTGTTGTCTGTGCAGTTGTAAGGGAAATTTGCGCGGACAGGAGCAGCGCAGACATCGATAAGAAAAGGTTCTTCTTCATATTTTTTACTAAGTTTCGCATAAAGATACTTAATTATGTGAATCTGAAGAAATAGAAAAGCCAGACTTGGTTGAAAAGCGCAGTCTGCGGCCGCGATAGCAGCGGTTACCCCGCAAGGAGGCGGCGGAACGCAGTGGAGCCGCCGACTGAGGAGTATGAGCGGATAGCGCGAATTGTCCGCCCAAAAAAATCCCACTCAAAGAAATGGGATTTTATATTGTTCTGAATGCTTTTTTAATTATGCATTTGGCTCGATAGATACGTATGATCTGTCGTTTGCTTTTTTTCTAAAAACTACTTTACCATCAACAAGTGCATGCAAAGTGTGGTCTTTTCCCATCCCAACATTTAAGCCTGGGTGATGCGTTGTACCTCTTTGTCTTACGATGATGTTACCTGCGATAGCTTCTTGTCCTCCGAAAATCTTTACGCCCAATCTCTTGGAATGCGATTCTCTACCATTTTTGGAACTACCAACTCCTTTCTTATGTGCCATTTTATTTTAAGGTTTTTTGGTTTAAATTATTCAGCGGTTTCGCTGTCGGATTTGTTTGTTGTTTTCTTAGCTGCAGGAGCTTCTTCCGTTGCTGCTGCTTCTTTTTTCGCTTTTGGCTCCGCGTTTTTGGTCTCTTTCTTCTCAAAACCTGTAATACCGGTGATTTGAATCTGAGTTAAAGACTGTCTGTGGCCATTTTTCTTTTCGTAACCTTTTCTTCTTTTCTTTTTGAAGATGATTACTTTATCCGCTTTCACGTGATCTAAAATCTCGGCATCAACAGTGATACCGCTTACAGCTGGGGCGCCGATGGATGTAGAACCGTTTACAGTAAGAAGAACTTTATCGAAGGAAACTTTTCCTCCTTTATCTCCTTTCAAACGGTTTACAAACAACTTCTGGTCTTGCTCAACTTTATATTGAAGCCCTGCTATTTCTACAATTGCAAACATTGTTTATAAATTTTGTTAGTTAATTCGAGGTGCAAAAATAAGAAATTATTCTGAATTATACACAAATTATTAAAAATAAGTAGAATGAATACTTTAACGATTGCTAAGAAATCATTTCGCTTTAGTCCCGCGGAAAATTTTCGATGCCGCTCAATGCTCTGGCGCCTTGTCCATTTTCGTTTTTGCTGATCACCGTAATATCTCCCGTCGGCTCCAGAACAATGGCTTCTATTTTATCAAGATTGGGGAAACCGGCTTCGCGCACGGATTTGTTGATGTGTTGCTGCGAAACCCGTTCTTCGCGCAAAACTTTTTTGAAAAAGTGCCCTTTGTAAAATAGCAAAACAGGATCGTTGCTGATGAGATCTTTAAATTTTTTACTGCGCAAAGAGATGTACGTAAAGCAATATTGCAACGCAATTAATAAGGCAATAGCCAGCAATCCTTCGGCGAGCGGCGTGTCTTTGCTTAAAATCAGCGAGCTCAGAATAGATCCCAGCGCAATGGTCACGATAAAATCGAAGGCGTTCATTTTTGCCAAAGTTCGTTTCCCCGAAATCCGCAGCATAATAATCACCACGATGTACGCCAAAATAGTCGTCACCGTAATGCGCAGAATTCCGTCCCAGCTCTCAAAAAAAGTATATTCCATAAAATAATTTTTAAATAAATTCAGTCGTAAAGTTATTCCAAAACACCGCTAAAAATAAACATTAATCTTTATTATCGCCCTTTCGAAAATCAAAAGTCTTATTGCAGCTATTTTTTAATTAAATTTGATTTTTCCCACCGTTTATGAACAGAGATTTATACATCGACTTTGCAAAGGGCATCGCCACGCTTTCCGTAATTTTTATTCACACCGTTTTTTGGTCCGGACAATATTATGTTCCCACGGAACTGCGCGTTTTGTCTTTGTTGATCGATGTTCCGCTTTTTTATGCGCTCAGCGGCCTCACTTCCGGCAGCAAAGTCGAGAAAACCCTCTACCGATTGCTGAAACTCCAGATCACCTATATGATTTTCGTGACCTTTCTTTTCTTTCTGGATTATTCCTTCAAGGTTTTTGGTTTGAATTTCTTCGGTTTGGACTGGATGAAAAATTTTTACTCCACATTTGGAGCCAAATACGTTCCACAAAGTATTTCCGATGTGCCGCAGTGGCAAAATCTGGGCAACTGGTATCTCCATCAATACACGAACGCAGATACGTTCCCTGTGGTGATGGGAAGTTTTTGGTATTTGAAAGTTTATTTTATACTGACGGTTTTCGGCGTTTTGGTGCTGAGATTTTTTTCAAAACACATCAACTGGTTTATTGCCCTGTGTCTTGGGTTAACACTGCTTTTCAATCTGCTGCCTCACTATTATCCGACCGGCCAAGTGGGCTATGTTGCGTTTTATCTGGGCGTATTCCTGGTTGCGCACCAACTGAAAGGAAAAAAATTCCAGCAAAGTGGCTGCCATTTCTCTATGGAATCTTAGGCGTCATTTTAATCTTTCTCTATTGGGATTTCGGGAAAGACCTTTTTATGCGGATGAACAAGTTTAAATTTCCGCCGAAACTGCTATATGTTTTCTGGACCAGCTTTTCTTTGCTAACGTTGATGGTTTTGTATAACCGCGTGAAAATGAGCAAACCGAATTTCGTTACCTACATCGGGCAAAATGCGATCTTCTTTTATTTTGCGCAGGGAATGAGTTCGTCTCTTGTTTATTTCGTGGTAGTTCAGCTGAACGGTGAGTTTGCGTGGTGGATTCTGCTCATATTTATTTATCTTTTGAATGTGCTGCTGGCGGTTCTGCTCGCCGTCGGGCTAAAAAAACTCGACACATTCGGTTGGAAGATCTTAGAGTTTTTGCGAAAAAAAACCGCCTCAATTATTTGAGACGATTTTAATTTATACCTAAGTATAACAAGTGATTAATCTTTTCTACCGTTACCTCTGGCAACAATTGCGATGATCACAATAAAAATTAATGCTCCAATTACCCAGTAAATTGGGTTTGTAAACCATTGCTCGGTAGTGGTGGTCTTGGACGATGTGGTTGTAACATCAACGCTTGGTGTTGTTTCTTGTGCAAAGGCTAAAGCGCTGAAAAAGAAGGTGAGAATCAAAATTCCAAAACGCTCTAATTTTCTTGTTAATAATGTAGTGTTCATAATATATTTTTTAATGTGTTTGCTATTCTTCAAGTTTTATGCCACGATAGTCGTAATTTATCATTTAGCAAGTTACTTTACGATGCATCATAGCGTCTTTTCATCTTAATATTCTTTAAATTTGCCGAAGATAAAAAGACGAAAATGTTTAAATTGAAACTTTTAACGGATCCGAGATGGGCCAATATCGCCGAAGGAAATCTGGAAGAAATCCTGACCGATCACGCCTGGTGCGAGCAAAAAGCTACTACCAATGCCATTACCATTATTACGATGGTTCCCGAATATCCCGAAATCATCACCGAGTTGCTGAAAATTGCCCAGGAAGAACTCGAGCATTTCCAAATGGTACACGAAATCATTAAAAAACGCGGCTACACGTTCGGCAGAGAAAGAAAGGACGATTATGTAGGGCAGCTTTTTAAATTCATCGTGCAGGGAACACGCGAGAATTATATTATCGACCGCATGCTATTTGCCGCGATGATCGAGGCCCGAAGCTGCGAACGCTTCAAAGTTTTAACGGAAAACATTAAAGATAAAGAGCTGAAAGCTTTTTACAAAGAGCTCATGATTTCCGAAGCGGGCCATTACGCCACTTTCATTGGTTTTGCGCGCCAACTGGGAGATCCCGAAACCGTGAACAAACGCTGGGAAGAATGGCTGGACTACGAAGCGGAAATTATAAAGTCTTACGGTAGAAAAGAATCCATTCACGGTTAATTTTTTCTGCACATCGTTCTGAAATTTCCTATTTTTACAAAGTCCTCCTTTAACTGTATGCAAGAACCTCCCCTCATTCAAAAACGAACGCACGAGCAGCTCGTAAATACATTGGTAAAATCCTTTTTCCAAGGTTTGCTTATTATCGGGCCGTTTGCCATTACGATCTGGATTATCTGGTACATCGTATCGAGCATTGATAATATTATTCCGTCCGTTTCGGAACGAATGTATCCCGGAATTACTTTTATCATCGTGATTTTAAGCACCACGCTCATCGGATATTTGGGGAATAAATTTATCATCGGCCGGGTTGTGGTCGACAGTTTCGATTATCTTCTGGAACATACGCCCGGTATCAAATTCATTTATACGTCTTTAAAAGATGTCATGACGTCTTTTGTAGGCGATAAAAAGAAATTTAACCAACCGGTTCTTATTAAAACCACCGAAAATCCCGCCATCTGGCGCATCGGCTTTTTAACGCAGAGCGATTTGTCCTCCGTGGGTTTTCCGAATTACGTGTCGGTTTATCTGCCGCATTCCTACGCCGTTTCGGGTTGGGTTGTTTTTGTTTTGGCGACGAATATTGTCGTTCTGGAAAATGTAAGCGCCGCGCAGGCCATGAAATTTGCCGTCAGCGGCGGTGTGGCGGGATTTCATTCAGATGATAACGTCTTCAAAGCACCCGAATAATTTTAATGGATAATTAGTAATAAGCGATAGGTAAAATTTTACTTATCGCTTATGTATGGACTTTTAATTACTCATTAACAATTATTTATTACGCATGAAATTACCTTACGCAGAGCCTTACAGAATCAAAATGATCGAAGAAATTCGTCAGTCCACGTCCGAAGAACGAGCCGCCTGGCTGAAAGAGGCCAACTTTAATTTATTTAATTTAAAATCCTCACAGGTTTTTATTGATCTTTTAACGGATTCCGGAACGGGCGCCATGAGCGACCAGCAATGGGGCGCTTTGATGACGGGCGATGAAAGTTATGCGGGATCCAGAAGTTTCGAATCCCTGCACAAAACGGTACAGCAAATTACCGGGTACAAATATCTTTTACCAACGCATCAGGGTCGTGCGGCGGAAAATGTTCTGTTTTCTGTTTTGGTGAAAGATGGCGACGTCATTCCCGGAAACTCCCATTTCGACACGACAAAAGGCCACATCGAGATCCGAAAAGCCCACGCTTTGGACTGTACGATCGATGAAGCGTTTGATGTGGATGATCTTCATCCCTTCAAAGGAAATATCGATTTAGAAAAATTAGAAAACGTTTATAAAAGTCACCCCAAAGAAAAAATCCCCTTTTGTTTAATCACGATTACGTGCAATTCTTCCGGCGGGCAGCCCGTTTCCTTAGAAAACATCAGAGCCGTAAAAGAGCTTTCCGACCGTTACGGCATTCCGATTTATTTTGATTCCGCACGATTTGCGGAGAACGCATACTTCATCAAAATGCGGGAGAAACGGCAGGAAAACCGAACCATCAAAGAAATCGCGAAAGAAGTTTTTTCTTATGGTGTCGGCATGACGATGAGTTCAAAAAAAGACGGTCTGGTCAACATCGGTGGATTTATCGCTTTGAATGACGAAAATATTTTCCGCGAAGCTTCCAATTTCACCATTATTTACGAGGGTTTCATCACCTACGGCGGAATGGCGGGCAGAGACATGAATGCTTTGGCCGTTGGTCTGAACGAAGCCACAGAATTCGCTTATTTGGAAAGCCGTATTTCTCAGGTAGAATATCTCGGAAACAAACTCATTGAGTTCGGAATTCCCGTGCAGAAACCCATTGGCGGGCACGCTGTTTTTATTGATGCTCTGGAATTTCTACCAAATATTCCACGCGAAGAATATCCGGCGCAGACTTTAGCGAACGAAATTTATCTCGAAGCCGGAATCCGAACCGTCGAAATCGGGACTTTGCTGGCCGACCGCGATCCTGCGACGCGCGAAAACCGGTATCCAAAACTCGAACTCGTCCGTCTGGCGATTCCACGCCGAACTTATACGAACAATCACATGGATTATATTGCCGTGGCCATTAAAAATGTTTTCGACCGGAAAGCAGAAATAAAAAAAGGGTACAATATTGTTTGGGAATCTGAGATTTTAAGGCATTTTACGGTGAAGCTGGAAGAAGCTTAAATTGCGGTAACCGCGGCTGTCTTATGCTTTACGTCCTTGCGAGGCGCGACCAAAGGGAGCGACGAAGCAATCCCATAATTCAAAGCGTCATCCTAGAACCTCGGGATTGCTTCGCTACACTGCGTTTCGCTCGCAAGGACAAGCCGCAAATCAAGGAAAACCATTATCAAATGTGAATTCAGCGCAGACCTCATCATACAAATCTCGCCATTGGGGATTGAAATTGTTGATAAGATCTAACTTTTTCTGGCGCGAACCCGCCTTTAACTGTTTTTCTCTTACAATAGCGTCACCAATTTCCTGAAATGCTTCCCAATAAACTAGTTTTTCAAGATTATACATCGCAGAAAAACTCTTCTTGTATTTTTTCTGCTTGTGCTCAAGAATTCTTCTGGGAAGGTCGGAGGTCACACCAATATAAAGTGTGGTGTTGTTTTTATTCGCGAGAATGTAGATAAATCCGGGTTTCATACCTTATTACATTTAAAAAGCGTCCTTGCGAGGAGCGACCGAAGGGAGCGACGAAGCAACCCCATAATTCAAAGCGTCATTGCGAGGAGCGACCAAAAGGAGCGACGAAGCAATCCCATAATTCAAGCGTCATCCTAGAACCTTGGGATTGCTTCGCTCCACTGCGTTTCGCTCGCAATGACGCTTGCCGATTAAGCTTCCTGCAAATTTTCATGTTTTTTTACCAGATCCTGTTGCACATTCGGCGGAACCAATTGGTATTCCGAAAATTTCATGGTGAATTTCGCTCTTCCACCCGTGATGGAGCGCAGCGTAGAACCGTAATCGTGCATTTCTGCAAGCGGAATTTCTGCTAAAATTTTTTGGTAATGGCCTTCCGAATCCATTCCGGAAATTAAGGCGCGCCGGGTTTGCAAATCGCCCAACACATCGCCCGTATCTCCGTCGGGACACAAAATTTCTACGGAATAAATAGGCTCCAGAAGTTGAGGTTTTGCATGCCGGAAGCCTTCCTTAAAAGCCCCGGAAGCTGCCAGTTGAAACGAAATATCGTTCGAATCCACGCTGTGCATTTTACCGTCGTAAACGGTAACGCGAACATTCTGACAATGCGAACCGGTTAGCGGCCCTTCTTTCATCTGCTGCATGATACCTTTTTTAATGGCACCGATGTAGCGGTTATCGATGGCGCCGCCCACGATGCACCAGTAAAAAGCGAGTTTTCCGCCCCACGGCAAATCTTCGATGTCTTTCTGACGGATATTAAGGCCGGTTGGTTCTTCCATTCCCTCATAGTAATTCTCCACCTTCATGTGAATTTCTCCAAACTGGCCGGAGCCGCCCGATTGTTTCTTGTGGCGGTAATCGGCGTCGGCTTTTCCGGTAATGGTTTCGCGGTACGGAATTCGGGAATTATCAAAATTCATATTCACACCGTATTCTTTTTGCAGGCGCTGTTTTACTAAATCCAGGTGCAGTTGTCCTTGTCCGTGGAGAATCGTCTGTCGCAATTCGGCAGACTGCTCCACCTTCAACGTGGGATCTTCCTCTTCGATTTTATGCAAGGCACTTACAAGTTTTTCCATGTCGGAGGACGATTCACTCGAAATTGCTTTCCGGATTCGGCTTTCCGGGAATTCCATAGGGCGGACTTTTCGGTCGACGCCTTTGGCATTTAAGGTATTGTTGGAATGTCCGTTTTTTAATTTGACGGTAGCACCCAAATCTCCCGCTATCAGTTCATTCACCGGTAACCGGTCTTTTCCTTCAGCGATGAAAAGTTGAGAAATCCGTTCTGTTTCGCCGTTGCTAGCGTTGATGAGTTCATCGCCGGGTTTAAGTGTCCCGCTTAAAACTTTAAAGTAAGAAACCATACCAACCTGCGGTTCGGAACTTGTTTTATAGATAAATATCGTGGTTTTATCTGTGGGATCATAGGAAATTTCGCCACCGTTTTCGAGTTTTCTGGCAGGGCGTTCCGCGGGGGAAGGTGCGATATCGTCAATAAAACCCATCAGTCTGCCGCTGCCCATATCTTTTAAACCGCTCGTTACGAAAACCGGGAAGAACTGCTGTTTCGCCAAAGCGATCGTAATCCCTTTCGCGAGTTCTTCTTCGGAAAGACTGCCTTCCTCGAAATATTTTTCCATTAAACCTTCTTCATTTTCTGCCGCGATTTCTACCAAAGCATTATGCATTTCTTTCGCCTTTGTGAGTTCGCTTTCGGGGATGGATTTTTTCTCCGGCTTGCCGCCCTCTTTCGGAAATTCATACATCACCGTGCGCAAAGCATCGATAATAGCGTTAAAATTTTCACCGGAATTATAGGGATATTGAACCGGAATCAATTTGGAACCGAATCTTTCTTTTGCCTGCGCCAAAGTTTTTTCGAAATCGGCTTTCGGGTGGTCCATTTGATTGATGACAAAGATTGCCGGCGTTTCATATTTCTCTACATATTCCCAAACGAGTTCCGTCCCTACTTCGACACCATTGGCGGCATTGAGAACGATAATTGCGGTATCCGCCACTTTTAAAGAGGAAATCACTTCGCCCACGAAATCATCAAAGCCGGGCGTATCGATCATATTAAGTTTATTATTCCGCCAGTTCACAAACATTTGATGCGAAAAAATGGTTTTTCCTTTTTCGTGTTCCAGGTCGGTATTGTCGCTCACCGTATTTCGTGCCTGAACGCTGCCACGGCGCTTAATCGCCCCGCCTTCGTACAGCATGGTCTCAATCAAAGTAGTTTTCCCACTGTCCGAATGACCGAGTAAAACTACATTCCTTAGGTTTTTTGTATTAGCACTCATCATATTTAGTTTTTAATTATTGTTATGGAAATGCTAAAAAGGAAATGGCCGGCATTTGATTTTTAGAAACTTAAAGTTACAAAACATTTAAATTGATTCAGCAATAAGGAAAAGCTAAAGGGTGATTTTTAACATCATCAGATTTACATCTGAAAATAGCGCATAAAAAAGAACGGACAAATTGCCCGTTCCTGTAAGAATTAAAAAAATTGTTTTTTTACTTAATTAAACCGAGTTCTACCAGTCTTTCGTGCAGAAATTCGCCGGCAGTCGTATCTTCATACAGTTTGGGATTATCTTCATCAACGCAGTTTTCCAAAGCACTTAATGACATCTCGCCAACGGGATGCATAAAAAACGGAATGGAATATCGCGAAGTTCCCCACATTTCGCGCGGCGGATTAACAACCTGGTGAATGGTGGACTTGAGTTTGTTGTTGGTTAATCTAGATAACATATCCCCTACATTGATCATGAGCTCATCGGGTTCGGCAATCGCGTCGATCCACTCGCCGTCGTGATTCATCACCTGAAGACCTTTTCCCTGTGCGCCCATCAAAAGCGTAATCAAATTGATATCGCCGTGTGCCGCTGCGCGAACCGCATTATCAGGCTCAGACGTGATTGGCGGGTAATGAATAGGTCTCAAAATTGAATTTCCTTCGCCCACATATTGGTCAAAATAAAATTCGTCCAACCCCAAATGCAGCGCCAGCGCCCGCAGAACATAAATACCTGTTTTTTCCAGCATTTTGAATGCTTCTTTCCCGACGGTGTTGAATTTTGGATTTTCCTGTACTTCCACGTTGTCCGGGTAAACTTCGGCGTATTTCGAACCGTTTTCCAGATACTGACCGAAATGCCAGAATTCTTTTAAATCGCCTTTTTTGAAACCTTTTGCGGTTTCTTTACCAAATCCCACGTAGCCACGCTGTCCCCCAATGCCGGGAATCTCGTATTTCTTTTTGGTTTCGACGGGAAGTTCGAAGAAAAGCTTTACTTCTTCATACAGTTCGTCGACGAGTTTCTCGTCCAGAAAATGGCCTTTAAGGGCTACAAAGCCGATTTCTTCGTATGCTTTTCCGATTTCATTTACAAATTTTTGTTTGCGTTCCGGGTTACCCGAAAGGAAATCACGCAAATCCACACTTGGGATCTGTTTCATTTTGTTTGATTAAAGATTCGGCGGTAAAATTAACATTTTTTAGATTAAAATTGATATTATGAGTAAATTTGCAACTCAATACTCCTTATGAAACAATACTCTTCCAAACGAAGCATTCAGATCTTAGCCCACCTTTTAAAAGAATACGAAATTTTCGACGTTGTTATTTCTCCCGGATCGCGAAACGCCCCTTTGGCGGTACACTTTTCGGAAACCGATGAGCTAAACTGCTACAGTATTGTGGATGAAAGAAGTGCGGCTTTCGTGGGCATGGGCATGGCGAAAAGTTTAAAAAAACCCGTAGTCATTACCTGTACAAGCGGCTCGGCTTCCGCCAATTATTATCCTGCGATTACGGAAGCATTTTATCAAAACACACCGCTCTTAATTTTAACCGCCGATCGCCCTGTGGATTTTGTAGATATTTTCGATGGACAAACCATCCGTCAGAAAGATCTTTATCAACAGCATTCTTACGGTGATTTTCAGCTGCTGGAAGATTCGGAAGAAAATGCGGAGGACGAAAATTTTTCTTTAATTAAAAAAGCCATCGAACTTTGTTTTGAAAAACAAGGTCCCGTTCACATCAACATCCCCCTGGAAGAGCCTCTGTATAAGTTGGTTTCGGAGATTCCCAATTTTCCACCCGTAGAAAAGACCATCCAGAAAAAGTCGGAGGAATTTTCGCCCAATCTTGCCGCCGAATGGAACACGTCTAAAAGAATCATGATTTTGGTGGGCACGCGCGATTACAGCGACGAACTGGAAATGCAGCTATCGCAACTTGTTAAAAATCACAGCGTTGTTGTGTTAAAAGAAGTAAATTCAAATTTAAAACACGATAAATTTTTTGCGCATATCGACCGGTACATCTTTAATTTTGAAGAAAAAGATTTTAAAACTTATGCGCCGGATCTTTTAATTACGATTGGGCAAAATGTAGTTTCAAAAAAAATAAAACAGTTTCTGCGCAAAGCAAAGCCGAAAAATCACTGGCATGTTGATCAGTTCTGGCATCCCGATACTTTTTTCAGCCTCACGGAAAAAATTAAGATGGCGCCGGAGAAATTCTTTGCGAAACTGTTGAAATTTATTACGCTTGAGCCCAGTTCTTATTATAACCTGTGGGACGTTCTTCGCGACAAAAAAGATTTAAAACATACGGAATACTGCGCGGGAACCTCCTATTCTGATTTTAAATTTTTTGAGATCCTGGCAGATAAACTTCCCCAAAACATTAATTTGCACATCAGCAATTCTTCGGCGATTCGATACGCGCAACTTTTTGATTTTCAGCGAAACAAAGTGTATTGCAACCGCGGTACAAGCGGTATCGACGGATCGACTTCCACTGCGATGGGTTTTGCCATGAAAAGTGCGACGCCAACGGTTCTGGTGACAGGTGATCTAAGTTTTTTTTACGACATCAATGGTTTGTGGAACAATTACATTCCGCCATACACGAGAATTATCGTCTTTAACAACGGCGGCGGCGATATTTTTAAGATTATTCCGGGACCGGATTCTACCAATGCGCTGGATGAATTTATCTTAACCAAACATCATAAAACCGCGGAACTTTTGGCGAAACATTTTGGCTTTGGATATTCGAAAGTTGAAGATGAAGATACCCTGTCGCGCGTTTTAGATAATTTCTTTAAACCGGATGCAAAGGCAAAAATTTTGGAAGTTGACACATCGATGATCGAAAACGCTGCCGTCCTGAAAGGCTACTTTGAATTTTTGAAAACTTAAAAATTCATCTGCAGACCGAACTTCACGCCAAATTTTGACACATCGGGACGATCGAGATAGTTTCCGCGCCAGTTGAAATCAACCCGCAGAATTTTTAAATTCCCGAAACCTATATTTTCCAGACCGAAACCGTATTCGTAATAAATTTGTTGATCGGGCGCGGAATAAAGGCGGTTTTCAAAATTGATATTTTTGGAAGCTTCGCTTAAAGTGCCGTAAGCGCCGCGCCAAAAAATGACTTCACGCAGTTTCAGTTTTTTAATCAGCGGAATATACGTCAGCAGCTTTCCCTGAAAATGGTGCTCAATATTCATCGTCGTGTAAGCGTCAGCCACAAATTCATAATATTTTAAAAGCGCAAACGTGTTGGGAACCAAACTGTACGACTGGTTTCCGGGGATAATGTTCTGTAAAGCCAGGGGCACGGTATCGAAATTTTTTCCGGCTTCTACGTTGAGAACAGTCCGCCCCAAATTTCCTAAAATGAACGGTTGCGAGTATAAAAACTGAAGTTTGTTATAATCGAAATCGCCCTGAAAAACATTTTCAAAGCCGTGCGTAAACTTTAAGACAAAAGTGGGCGACAGTGTTGTAAACGCGTACCGGTCCACGCCGTACTGGGAATATTTCGCACCCGGCGTCGCCATAAGGCTGAAGGTGGTATGAAAATCATTCACGTCTGATTTTAAAAGTCCGTTCTTGTAGAAATCCAGATTAAAATTGAGTGGATTGGCGGATCTGATATTCTGCACACTGGCATCCATCCGCACTTCAAAATTCTTCACGGGTTCCAAAGAAAAGAAGAAATTGTTCTGTTTTACAAAACTCAAGGAGGCGTTGGTTCCGGACGAAAAAACGGAAGAGGACGCAAACGATCTCGTCATAATGCCATCGTCATTCGTAAGTTGTGCACCAAGCTGCATCACATCGTTTCGACTGCCAAAACCGATGATGGAGCGATTGTCGCGGTCAAACATATATCGCCCTTCCACGCCATATTTAAATTGATGATCTTTAAAGCCGTACGCAGTATAACCTTCGATCCGCCACATGTCGTTCGCGGAAAAATACGTTCGTGCGCCAAGCCGAAGACGGTCGCCTTCCACCACATTATTTCCGTAAATTGAAAAAATATCTCCAAAATCAATGGCTTTCCAGGCGTTAATATAACCGGACTGCAAAATCTCGACGATCTTCACAATTCTTTTAAACTTCGGAACGGTTTCCAGTTGCGATACCATTTGATAAACTTTTTTTTCCGACTCCTGCAAAGGTTCGTCTCTTTCCTTTTCCCAAAACTCATCGGGTTTTGTAAGATTTGTATCGCTTAAGGTTTGGTCTTTATCGGTTAAAAAAGAGGCGGCAAAATTTTGATTGAAAAGATAATCACTGTAAAGATCAGTCCTTTTGAAAAGCACGCCTTTTGCATCTTTTTTCTTATTAAAGATGGACATTTCGAGTTCTGTATACGTTCGGTGGGGCAGAAAAACAGTGTCGTTGGGTGAATCGTATTCCAGTTCCATATAAATTCCGTTCACAAAATTCACATTGATCTTATTGGTCGATTTCAGTGTGGCCTTTACAACGTTATAGGTGTCTTTCGAAATGTAGAGATTTCCCTGAAAAGCCAGCGTTTCTTTTCGTTTCGGCGCATACCTGATGAGGTAAGAATCGATGCCGTTTATGGAGAGAGAGTCGGTTAATTCATATTCGTAATTGCTGAAACCATCGGTTCCAACGGGACTCGGAAAACCGATGTTGAAAAAATTGAGTGTATTATCGTAGATGTTAACTTCCTTAAACTGATTTTTCGCCGTCGAAGCGATGAGTTCATTATTGTTAAATCCGGAAAATTTATTGGCGACAATAATCTTGTTTTCTTTTTTTCCGGCTGATTTTTACCATACGTCTTGAAAATGGTTTCATTAAAGAATACCGGCAGCGTCAGTTTTTTTTCGAAGTTCGCCGAATCTGCGTAATCAAAAACAAACTCCAGCTTGTTGAAGATTTTTTTCTGCATAAAAGCGCTGTCGATGTTGTTCAGGCCGATTTCAATCTTTTCGTATTCTTTGTACTGATAATCGTTGTAATTAGCTAGGCCATTGGTTTTTTTGCGTTTCCAAACTTCCTGCATGATTGCGTAAGCCGGATTTTCCTTCTTATTTTTATATTTCTTTTTGTTGATTCCGACGAGCACGACTTCCTGAATCTGCTCGGTTTTTTCGGGCTGCATCTGTACCTCCAAATTTTCGAACTGGTGATCGCTGAAGGTAAGTACTTCGGTCTTGTAATTCTTTTTTAAAAAAGTAGCCGTAGAAATTCCGGAATCGCCTGCGAGGGAAAAATGAGAAGTTGCGGTAATGGTTTCGGCTTGCGAATGATTGTTGAGGAAAATTTCCACACCACTTAGCGGCTTGTGCGTTTTGGCATCGGTAATGGTTCCTGAAATTTTATTCTGAGAAAAAAGGGTGGCACCAAACAGCAGGAGAAAGAAAATTTGGATACCTGGATTGAGATGAAACATGAACTGATTTTTTTTCTTCATAACCTTTCAGCAATTTCCAAAAGCGGAAATATTCTATAGCGAAAAACAGACCAATTGATGATCACGAAAAAGCTTGCTCTATACTTGCAAATACTCGGAAGTTTCGGGCAGATTTGTTATTTTAGACAAGGGATAAATAAACATATCATCAAAGTCATTCATGGCGTTAATGATTTGAAAATGTGAATATTCCTTTAAATTTTGGGTAGTGATTTCGGCTTCCTTAATTTTTTTATTCTTAAGAAGGTGTTGCCTTTGCACGCCATTTAAAAGATAAGTTGACGGCGTGTACCAGTCTTTGCCTTTTTTAAATAGAATATTGGAATAAGAAGTGTCGGTAATATGGTTGTTTTTAACAATTATAATTTCGTCGGCCTTGGCTTTCTGCTTCATGCGTTCCAGTTCCTTCCGGTCTTCAAACTTAAAAGAATAATCGTATACGTTGTTTTCTACGAGAGAAATCTTATCAATCTCGGAGATGGCGTACGGAATCATTTGCGTGCGAACATTTTTGTCCAAATCGTACGTGATTTTCAGTTTGTACAAACCGTCTTCATTATGATCCAGGTTTTTGAAAACAGCTGCAAGATCCAGCGAACCTTGTTTCCCAAAATGTTCAAAAGTCTTATTAACCCTGCTTTGGTGCAGATCTAAAAGAAATATCTTTTGGTCTTCTACTTTAATGCTTTCAATAAATTGGGACATAAATCTTGTTTTTCATTTCTTCGTATTCGTCGGCAAATTTACTCAAATGCGTGATTCCACCACCACTTTTAAAAAATAATTTTCCGTTTTCTTTTTCGATGAATCTGATCATCACGCAGGAATCTAAATTCTCGCCATCGAACCAGCCGCAAACTCCCGTGTAGAAGCCTCTTTCATAATTTTCGGCTGCACGGATTATTTCCAGGGTTTTGGGTTTGGGCGCTCCTAATATCGAACCCGCCGGAAGCAGCATTTTCATGACGCTGCCGATCTTATTTTGAAATTCGGGTTTCAGTTTTCCGGAGATCTCCGAACTCATGGCGTACAAATCTTTCTGCGGTGCTTTCAGAAAATCAATTCTTTGAAATTCGTCGAGTTTTACGCCATTTGCCACCATGCTCAAGTCATTCCGAAGGAGATCGACCACGGTATAATGTTCAGCTTTTTCCTTCTCGTCGTTCTTCAAAATTTCCACAGCGTTTTCGATTGAGGCATCTATCGTTCCTTTCATCGGATGGGTACTGATTTGTTGGTCAATTATTTCCACAAAAATTTCCGGAGAAAAAAAGACAAAGTCATCTTTATACAAAACTTTATATTTCGCTTTGGAATGCAGAAAAATTTCTTTTAACGTGAGGTTAATTTTTATTTCAGATCTGCAGGTAAAATTGGTGAGATAAGAATTGCCGAGTTTCAAATTTTTCTGAACCAACTCAAAGCCTTTTCGGTACGTTTCTTCATTCTCGGGAAAAGACTCAAGATGAAATTTAACGGCTTTCGCTTCCATTGAGTTGATGGTTTTAAAGTTCGGGAAATCAACAAATAAACCGGAATTTTGAATTTCACCTTCGGTGATGATTTCAATATTTTCCACAAGAAAATCGATCATAAAAAAGAAAGGAACTTTCTGCTGAGAAAGCTCGTCCATTCGATCGAAACTGGCGTGGTGAGACGGAAACATTTCTGCAAAAATAAGGAAAAGCCGCAAGCAAACAGAAAATGACGAGTTTTAAACTTAAAACATTATTTTTGCGCCATGGAAAACATTGCGCCGATTAAAGCGGGAACACAACAAATTTTGAAAACAGCCTTTGAATATTGGGTTAAAAGTCTGCGCTTTCAATTATTTTATAGCTTACTCTACTTTGCGCTCTTTTTTCTGGGCTACATCTACCTCTTCAAATATTTCGGTCTTTGGGACGAATTTTCCAAATACAGCGATCTGGTAAGAACCGATATCCCGGCTTTCAATAAAAAAATGGAGGAAATTGCGCGCTTGCCTCAGGCGCGTAATTTTGGTCTGGCCTTCTTTTTCCTTCTCGCCCTCATTAATCCTTTGAATGTTGGACTTTATAAAATATTCAGAAAAATCGATCTAAAGGAACCGGTAGTGATGAACGATCTTTTTGCAGGATATCTCGGCTTCGATTTCTTTAAGTTTTTTGGATTCTATCTGTTCTGGATTATTATTTTCACCTATGCCAATGCGCTTATGCTTTTAGGATTGGTTTGGGTTTTCGTGACTTTATTTTCAATTCCGCTGATGTTTTTCATGCAGTTGAACACCTTCGAAGGAATTAGTTTAACGGTGAAAGGGTTGAAAAAAAATCTCGGAACAGTTATTATCTCTATTGCGGTTGCGGTTCTCTTCAGTTTAAGCGGCCTGCTGTTATTTGGGGTAGGCTTTCTGCTGACCTTTCCGTTTTGGAACGCGATGATCTACACCCTTTATCAACACATTTACAAAGAAATAGACTAGAAATTAATACTGATTTTACTGTAATTTCAGATTTATATTTTAAATTTGAGAAACATTAAAACTATTATTATGGACAATTTCAACGAATTTGAACAGCCGACCGGACCGCAGAAAAGTACGGGCGACATTATTTCCCACGCTTTCGAGATGTATAAAGGCGTTTTTCTATATGCCATTTTAGCGATGGTCATTTATATTCTTGCATCAATTTTAATTCAGGCACTTTCGGGTTTTGATTCAATGGCGCTGTCCGAAGAAATGCGGGAAGCAGATGGCGATTTTTCCTCCATCAACATTTGGGGAATTCCCGGAGTTAGAACTTATTACGGGCTTTCCGGATTGCTAGGGCTTTTTGCCGCGCCGCTTTACGTTGGCCTTATTTATATGGCGAACAAATACAATTTTAAAGAACCCATTCAGTTATCAGATCTCTTTATCGGATACCGACAAAATTTGGTGAATATTTTAATTTACAGTTTAATCTCCAGCATTATTATTGGCATTTCATTTGCGATGTGCGTGATCCCGGGATTTTTTGTATTGCCTCTACTAATGTTAGGCTACCCCGTACTTTTATTTGAAAACGCCACTTTTTCGGAGGCTTTAACTAAATCATTCTCTATTGCGAAAGAAAATTACGGTGTCTTTCTGGGCGCGTCGTTTTTAGGATTGCTCATCAGTGTTGCCGGCGTTATTCTTTGCGGCATCGGACTTATCGCCACAATGCCTTTCTTATTAATTGTAATGTACTCCACCTACTGCGCGTTTTGCGGCAGACCAAGACCTTTGCAAACGGAAAAACAAATTTTATAATCATAATACAATTTTATTGTACTTTTGAAAGCAACAGAAAATTCTGTTGCTTTTTATAAATAGTTGCTATGCAGAATATTAAAAACCAAATCAGCGAAGTAAAAATAAAGCAGATCTTTCTTTTGCTTCTTATCATCGTGCTGGCGGGCTTAATTTGCTTTAATCTTTCCATGTTTATACCGTCTATTTTGGGCGCGATTACGCTTTACATTATCACCCGGAAATATAATCTGTATCTGCAGGAAGTCCGTAACTGGAAACCTTGGGTTGCCTCGCTTGTGATTATTGTAGGAACGTTAATTGTGTTGATTTTACCCATTTATTTTATCGCAGATCTTTTGGTCGATAAACTCGGAAATGCGAATGCGTATATGGCAAAATTTAATATATTTATCGATAAAATTCACGATTTTGTTTACCAGCATGTTAAAATTGATATCCTAAGCAAAGAAAACATCACAAAACTGAAAGATACCGCCGCCAAGTTTTCCACAAGTGCCTTAAGCGGAACTTTTAACACGATTACCGTGATTGCTTCCATGTATTTCATTCTCTACTTTATTCTGGAAAAACCTCATCTGTTTGAAAGGCTTTTAAAAAGCTCTGCACCGTTAAAAAAAGCAAATGTGAATCTGCTGGGCGAAAAAATCCGTAAGATGGTCATCGCCAATGCGATCGGAATTCCGGTTGTTGCAATTGGTCAGGGCATAATAGCATTGATCGGGTATTTTATTTTTGGCGCACCAAGTCCGGTTTTATTATTTGCTTTAACCGTTGTTACGGCCATGATCCCCATCGTTGGAGCGGCCATCGTTTATTTGCCCGTGTGCATTTTTATGATCGCGGAGGGTAATACAGGCGCTGGTCTGGGTCTTGGAGCTTATTGTTTAATCGTCGTCGGCCTCACCGATAATTTAATGCGCTTCACACTTTTGAAGAAACTGGAAAACATTCACCCCTTAAATACCGTTTTTGGAATTATTTTGGGCTTGAATCTTTTTGGATTCATGGGCTTGATCTTCGGGCCAATTTTAGTATCAATTACGGTGCTGCTCATTCAGGTGTACAGAGATGAGTTTGGGTATGAGGAAAACGAGATTATTCTGCCGGAACCCAAAGAAATAGAAGAAAAAATAGATCTATCCATTTAGAATACACAACATGAGTGAAGGTTTGAAGCCGGAAATATTACAGGAAATCTGCAAAGTAGAAATGCCTTTCGGAAAACACAAGGGAACGATTTTAGCAGATCTGCCGATTAATTATCTCGAATGGTTTCAGCGCCAGGGAATGCCGCCGGGAAAACTCGGTATGCAGCTTTCCACCATTTACGAAATTAAACTAAATGGTTTGATGGACCTGCTAACACCACTTCGCGGAAAAGTAAATGCGCCGAAACCGAAAAATAAAGTATATAAATTTTAATCCTCAAGGTTTTCTTTAATATCCCAAATTTTCGGATGACTTACACCAATTTTATCCTCATTTTCGCTGCCCGCACCTTTTAATACCAACGTAACCAACGAGACTGCAGTTTTTAAATATAAGCGTCGCATCGCAAGAAAGCAACTGCGCAATCGTATTTAAATTTTGCTGCTTTGGCTCTTGCCACTATTACGTTATTCGGTAGACTTAAGCTTTCAGGAGCGCGATTTCGTCCCGTAATTTTGCTGCCTTTATGAAGTCCAGATTTTTTGCCGCGGATTCCATGGCTTTTTGTTTTTCCTGAATCAAATTTCCTAAATCTGCACTTCCATACGTCGATTTCTGTTCCGCAACCTCTTTCAAAATATTTTTCTGCGTATATTTCTCATCGGGGAAGTCTTTGCTTCGGCCCACCAAAACTTCGGATATTTTCTTGTTTAACGCCACCGGAACCTGTCCGTGCTTTTCGTTGTATTCAATTTGCTTTTGACGACGGTAAATGGTTTCATCGATGGTAGCCTGCATGGAGGTCGTCATTTTGTCGGCATACATAATTGCCATACCGTTCAGGTTTCTCGCGGCTCTACCTACCGTTTGCGTCATAGAACGACGGGACCGCAGCATACCTTCTTTGTCTGCGTCTAAAATGGCTACTAACGAAACTTCAGGTAAATCCAGTCCCTCTCTTAATAAATTAACGCCGACCAAAACATCAAATAAACCCACACGCAAATCCTGCATGATCTGAATTCGGTCCAAAGTTTCGACATCTGAGTGAATATAACGCGTTCTGATGCCAAATTTGGTGAAATATTTAGTAAGTTCTTCCGCCATTTTTTTCGTTAAAGTTGTCACCAAAACCCTTTCGTCGACTTCGGTTCTTTTGTGAATTTCTTCGATAAGATCATCGATCTGATTAATGGAAGGCCTAACTTCAATGATCGGATCCAGCAATCCTGTGGGGCGGATAAGCTGTTCGATATATTCTCCGCCACTTTTCTCCAGTTCATAATCTGCCGGCGTTGCCGAAACATAGATCACCTGATTTTGAATGGCTTCAAATTCTTCAAATTTTAACGGGCGGTTGTCCATGGCGGCCGGAAGGCGAAAACCATGTTCCACCAAAACTTCCTTTCTGCTGCGGTCTCCACCGTACATTGCGTGAACCTGCGGAACGGTTACGTGACTTTCATCGATCACCATTAAAAAATCTTTCGGAAAATAATCCAGAAGGCAAAAAGGCCGCGAGCCGGGCAATCTGCCGTCAAAATATCTGGAATAATTTTCAATTCCGCTGCAATAACCTAACTCTTTCATCATTTCCAAATCGAGTTCCGTTCGTTCCTGCAGGCGTTTTGCTTCAAACGGTTTTTCGATATCGGTAAAGAAGTCCACTTGTTTTACCATATCGTCCTGAATTTCCCGAATGGCACTTTGCTGCGTCTCTTTTGAGGTTACAAACAGGTTGGCGGGATAAATAATCATCTCTTCGAAAACATCCATCACGTTGCCCGATACCGGATCAAAACTCTGAATGGTCTCAATCTCGTCGCCAAAAAACTGAATTCGGACGGCATTGTCGGCGTACGCCGGATAAACATCGACGACGTCACCCTTTACGCGAAACGTCCCACGCCCAAATTCATTTAATGTTCGGGAATATAAAGCTCCTACCAAGGAATGAAGCAGTGTTGTCCTCGTCATTTTCTGGTTTTTTTCGATGGAAACGAGAGATTTATGGAATTCCTTCGGATTTCCGATACCATAAATGCAGGAAACCGACGCCACGATAATAACATCTCTTCGACCCGAAAGCAAGCTGGCCGTCGCTGAAAGCCGAAGTTTTTCCACTTCTTCGTTAATGGATAAATCTTTCTCGATATAGGTGTTTGTGGAGGCAATAAAGGCTTCTGGTTGATAATAATCGTAATAAGAAACGAAATATTCTACAGCATTATCCGGGAAAAATTCTTTGAATTCCACGAAAAGCTGCGCGGCCAAAGTCTTGTTGTGTGCTAAAACGATGGTTGGTTTTTGCGTATTCTGCACGACATTGGCGACGGTAAAAGTTTTACCCGAACCTGTAACACCGAGCAACGTTTGATATTTTTCCCCAATCTGCAACCCTTTTGTCAATTTTTCAATTGCCTGAGGTTGGTCGCCGGTGGGTTTATATTCTGACTGAAGTTGAAATTGCATAGTGCAAAAATAAGGAAATTAAAAGACTGAATTTTATTTGTTTACATTAAAATTAAGCAAAAAGTTTTGGTTAGAATCGTAATTAATGCTTTTCGACAAAGCGATCGTGATTCTGCGGTTATTAACAATCGTGTCCTTATAAAAAAAGTTAGCAGGGTGAATTTCATTGTGTAGAATGAGATAATAATCACCTTTTAAAATGTTGGATTTTCCGTAAGCAATAACATTTTTAAATTTTGGTTTTTTTGCAATCTTTATTTTCCGATATTCTTTCAAGTTCAATGCAAAGTGAAACCCGCCAAATGATTTATAATTAAGATCTAAACTATCGTTCCGGACGCATAAATACGATTTATCTTCGCATTTTTCTACGTTACTAAACTGAGAATATGTACTGAAAGTTGTGCACGATGTAAAAAAGAGAAATAAGATCGCAATTAGCATTTTCATGGGTAAGTAATTTTATGATTAGCTTCAATGGGATTGTTATTCTCCCGAATTTCCACTTGCTCCCTTTCATTCATTTCTTTAAAATTTGGTGTCAACTCATTTCCTTGGTCGTCGACCCATTTTAAAACAGGCATTCCACTTCCTCTGTTTTTGCCGTTGATTTCCCGGGTGGGATCGGCGTAGTAATCCTTTGCTAATTTTTCGTACTGTTTCCAGGTTATGGGAATGGCTTTTTCTTTTTCATAAATTTGACCGTCGGAGTTGCGAATCTGGATCAAAGAAAAGAAGTAATTATTTTCATCGTCGGAAACATCAGTAATCAATCCGGGCAATCCATAAAAAATGTACGGACCTTCCTGCAACGGAATTTCATTTGTAAACCAGGCAGTCCAATTTCTGCCCCCATAAGTCGTGGTTGCTTTTTGCGTTTTCATGGAAGAAGTTTCTTTCGTATCATTCTCAATCTTCCATTTTAATTCTTCTTCAATTTTAATAGAAAAAAGCTTTTGAAAATTATTGATGAACTTCTTGATTTTATTTTCTTTTAGATCTTTCGAAACGCTCCGAAAATCTTTAAAGGAAGTGGACATAAAACTACTTCGTTTCGTAACAGAAGCCGTCGAATCTGCCCTTTTATCTTCTAATGTCCTAAATAAAGACTTCCCGTCGATAACATCTAAAATAAAAGTTTGCATGGCAATACTGTCTTTGGCAGGATTAGGTTTGAACTTAAGTTCGTACAGAAAACTTTTATTTTGCGAAAAAAGAAAACTAAAGAGCAAAAGAAAAAATACACAAACAACTCTTTTCATAGTTAATAAATAACGTGAATTTCAAATGTAAGATTTTACTCGGAATAATTATTGTAATTTAAATGTTCAAATCATTAAAAAACAAACAATGAAATCTTTACTCACTAAAAGCCTCCCTTTTTTAAGCTTGGCTCTTCTTACCTCGTGTGGAGGAAGTACTAAAAACACCACCGAAAATAACAAAGTTTTAATAGAAAGCGGACAAATTCCTAATCCTGAAACGGTGGATAAAAATTCTCCGGAATATCAACCTGCATTCGCTAACCAGACGAGAGTAAAAGGTGTAAAAACACAGGCTCCGTACGATGTGCAGGTGCTGACGAAAGATTTAGGAAAACCCTGGGGGATTATCAATCTTCCGGACGGCAGATTTTTAATTACAGAAAAATCCGGCTTTATGAACATTGTTTCCGCAGACGGAAAAACCGTAATGAAAGTTGAAGGTTTTCCGAAGGTTGACGATAAAGGACAGGGCGGACTTTTGGACGTCGCTCTCGATCCTGATTTTGCTACAAACAGAATGATTTTCTGGAGTTTTTCGGAACCCGTTTCCGGTGGCAATCACACCTCTGTTGCGAAAGGAAAACTTTCTGCAGATGAAAAAATGATCGAAAATCCGAAGGTGATATTCCGCGCGACGCCAACTTACGACGGCGACAAACATTACGGCAGCAGACTGGCTTTCGACAAAGACGGTAATCTTTTTGTAAGTACGGGCGAAAGATCGGATTTGGCAACACGTCCATTGGCGCAGAACACGATGGCTTATTTAGGCAAGGTGATGAAAATTACGAAGGACGGCAAAGCAGCGGCTGGAAATCCTTTCATTGGAAATGCGAAGTATAAACCCGAAATCTATTCTTATGGACACCGGAACCCACAAGGTTTGGCAATGGATGAAAAAGGACAACTTTGGGACGCGGAAATGGGACCAAAAGGCGGCGATGAAGTGAACCTCATCACAGCCGGTAAGAATTACGGTTGGGGCGATGTAACGTACGGAAGAGAGTACAGCGGCGAAAAAGTCGGTGCAGGTATTCAGCAGAAAGCGGGAACGGAACAGCCGGTTTATTACTGGGATCCCTCCATTTCGATGAGCGGAATTACGTTTTACACAGGGAATATGGACGAATGGAAAAACAATTTGTTTTTAGGTTGTCTTAGCGGCGAAAAGATCATTCGTCTGGTCATCGAAAATAATAAAGTCGTGGGCGAAGAATGGTTGTTGGCAGATCAAAAAGAAAGATTCCGCGACGTACTGAATGGCCCGGACGGCAATCTTTACGGAATTACGGACAGCGGAAAACTTTACAAAGTTTCAAAAAAATAAATCACGGATTTCTTTTCAGAATAAAAACCTCAACATTGTTGAGGTTTTTTTTGCACGAAAATAAAATTCAACGCAAAGAATCGTAAAATTATTCCTTTAAGTAAACCAGATTGTTATCTAAATCTGCATCAACATCTTCTAACACTCGGGCATTTTTGGTTTTTTCTAAAAGTTGGTCGATAAAAAAACTGGTTTCAAAAAACTGGCGGTGGATTCCGGGCAGCAATTCTTCATAAAGGTCCATCCCGACTTTATTGTTGTGCAGATCCATCTTCGTTTCCAGAGGTTTGTTGGGGAAAAGCTCTTCGTGAAGATCGGTCATTTTTTTAGAAAAATCCAGGGCTTTCCGCGGTGACGAAACTTTGCTGCAATACATGGTGATCAAACACGTCCAAAGTGCATGACGGAAAGCATTGCCAACACCGCTGCTCGAATTTGTTTTAGGAAAGCATTCCTTCGCAATAACGAAGCTTTTCATCGTCGCATATACGCCCAAAACTGCAAAGAGCGGATGCGGAACGGTTAATTTCAAAAGTTTGATAATTTTCTTGAAACTTAAAGTCCGGAGCGTATTAAAAAGTATTTTTAAAGCATTTTTCATAAAGAAATCTCCCCAAGGCGGAGAGATTTTATCAATTAGTTATCGGTTTCTAAGAATGAACCAGCAGATTCACTGTTTTCGAAACTTTATCTTTAATCTCGGTTCTTTTCACAATAAAATCCACAAAGCCTTTTTCCTGCAAAAATTCGGAAGTTTGAAAACCTTCGGGCAAATCTTTGCCGATGGTCTCGCGAATCACACGTGGTCCGGCAAAGCCGATCAAGGCGCCGGGTTCTGCCATGATGATGTCGGCGGTCATCGCGAAGGACGCGGTGATTCCACCAAAAGTTGGATCGCACAAATAAGCGATGTATAAAAGGCCTGCCTCCGACAACTGAGCCAGTTTCGACTGCACTTTTGCGAGCTGCATTAAGGAGTAGGTCGCTTCCTGCATTCTTGCACCACCCGATTGGCAAATGATCATGTAGGGAAGTCGGTTTTCGATACAGTAATCTACGGCGCGGCGTATTTTCTCGCCCATTACGGAACCCAAAGATCCACCGATGAAACTGAAATCCATACAGGAAATGACCATTTTCTCTCCATTAACGGTTCCCACGGCATTTCTGATGGAATCTGTTAGTTTTGTTTTAGCCTTTACTTCTTTTAACCGGTCGGTGTAGGACTTGGTATCTTTAAAATGCAGCATATCTACACTTTCAACCCCCGCATCGAGTTCGGTGAATTTGTTTTCATCAAAAAGAATGGAGAAAAACTCCTTGCTTCCGATCCGAACGTGAAACCCATCTTCGGGCGACACATAATTATTGGCCTTCAATTCTTCGTGCTCAATAATTTTTCCCGTCGGCGTTTGATGCCACAAGCCTTTCGGCACATCTTTTTTGTCTTCTGTAGAAGTCGTGATGTTTTGCGTTTTCCTTTTAAACCAGTCGAATGCCATGAAGTTATATTTTAGTTTCTAAATTTTAAATGCCTGCGCAGAAAAAATGTTTTTCAGTTATTAATTAAGGGTTCCAACATTGTTAAGATCTTCAAAAGCTTCAACCAATCTCTTAGAGAAGGTTTCCTCGCCTTTTCGTACCCAAACTCTTGGATCATAATATTTTTTGTTCGGTTTTTCCTCGCCGTCGGGGTTACCAACCTGGGTTTTCAAATATTCCAGATTGTTCACCATATAATCGCGGATTCCCTCGGTGTAAGCAAACTGCAAATCCGTGTCGATGTTCATTTTGATTGCACCATAACTTACGGCTTCTCGGATTTCTTCATTCGTAGAACCCGATCCACCGTGGAAAACGAAGTTCACCGGTTTTTCTCCTGTTCCGAATTTTTCCTGAACATACTTTTGCGAGTTATCCAAAATTTTTGGTGTAAGTTTTACGTTGCCGGGCTTGTACACTCCGTGAACATTTCCGAACGCTGCAGCGATGGTAAAGTTCGGCGAAATGGCATTTAATCTTTCGTAAGCATAGGCCACTTCGTCGGGTTGGGTGTAAAGTTTGGAAGAATCAACATCCGTATTATCAACGCCGTCTTCTTCGCCACCCGTAACACCTAATTCAATTTCTAAGGTCATGCCCATTTTGGCCATTCTTTCGAAATATTTGCAGGAAATATCTAAATTTTCTTCGATGGGTTCTTCGGATAAATCGAGCATGTGGGAAGAATAAAGCGATTTTCCGGTTTGCTCGAAAAACTCTTCGTTCGCGTCCATCAACCCATCAATCCAGGGCAATAATTTTTTAGCACAATGATCGGTATGGAGAATTACGGTCGCGCCATAAGCTTCCGCCAAAGTATGAATATGTTTTGCGCCGGCAACAGCTCCTAAAATAGCTGCTTTTTGACCGTCGTTGCTTAAACCTTTTCCTGCATTGAAAGCAGCGCCACCATTAGAAAACTGAATAATCACGGGAGAATTCAGTTTGGCTGCGGTTTCCATTACGGCGTTTACGTTGCTGGAGCCAATTACATTAACTGCAGGCAGCGCAAAATTGTTTTCTTTCGCGTAATTAAAAATGTCGGTAACCATTTGGCCTGTGGCAACGCCTGCCGGAAAAAGTCTGCTCATAATTTATATTTTAAAAGATTTTTCTACAAAAAATTTAGAAATGTAAAGTTAAGAATTTTATGCGGAACCTCTTAGTTTCTTTTGTCTTTTCCCCAAAGCAGTTTCTGGCGGATGGTTTCGTAAAAGCTCAGATTATTGGGGTGAATGAGCAGGATCTGGAAGTGCGCTTTTCTTAAAACGATCTCCACATTCGTTTCCATATGGATGAGTCGGGAATCGAGCGATAAGGAATATTGCGGGACGCGGCTTTCAACCTTAAGGCGGATTTCGACATCATCATCAACAATAAGAGGCCGCACATTCAAATTATGTGGCGCGATCGGCGTAATAACGAAATTTTGATTGGTTGGCGTGATGATTGGACCGCCACAGCTTAAAGAATACGCCGTAGAACCCGTTGGCGTGGACACGATAAGACCGTCGCCCCAGAAAACATTTAAAAACTCACCGTTAATATAAGATTCCACGGTGATCATCGCAGTCGTTTCCTTTCGGGAAATCGTAATATCATTCAGCGCAAAAGGGAAAAACATGGATTTGTTCGGAGAAACGATTTCGATAACGGACCGCCGGCTGATTTTTACTTCTCCCTTGATGATCTCATCGAGTTCCAAAAAAAACTTCGTCCTTTGTAAAACTTGCGAGAAAACCAAGTCTTCCCGTATTAACCCCAACCACCGGAATTTCTAAATCCTGAATAAATAAAAGTGAATTAACAATGGTTCCGTCGCCGCCGAACGTGAAAAACAGATCAACGCCTTTTTCCTTTAAATCTTCTTTTCCCGCAAAAGTCTCAAAACCTTTGGAAAACTGCATGGCATTGGCCATTTCTGCATAAAGAATAGGCTGAATGCCCCGCTTCTCGAGTTCCGAAACAAATTTGCTCAGATACAGAAAGGTATCCAGGTCGTTTTTTTGGGAATATATCGCTGCCGTCATCTGCGTGTTCTTATTGTTTTGTTGGTTAGAGGCAATACCAACTGTTTTTTATTTCTTTCCAGAAGAGGATTACTTTTTTTCATCATTTAAAATTCCAAATATTTTTGAAAGAAGCCAAACCGGTCTTTCAACAATTCTTCTTTTTCGTCATCATAATATTTATGAACCACGCTGTAGCCGTATCGTTCGAAGGTTTCGTCGATGGAACTAAGGTTTTCGTTGCTTATTTTTAAAGTAATCTGCATAAAATCTTCGCCCATCGAACTGATGTAGCAGCCGTAAATTTTCGCATTGTTAGACTCCACAATTTTGCAGATTTCTGTGAAGGAATAATGTTTTCCACTCGTTTGAACAATCATGATGGCGCCATTTTCGGAAAAAAGCGGATACTTGGAAAACTCGTTAAAAATATCGTCGCAGGACAGGTAGCCCATATATTTTTCCATTCTGGAAATCACAGGAATAACGTTCGTGCTAAAAGTGTGGAACAACTTAATGGAATCCAGAAGATTACCGTCGTCTAAAATGGCAAACTTTTCAAAATGAACTTCCAGCGTAGAGAGACTTCCTTCGGGGCTTTCCTCCAAAAAGGACTGGCTTAAGGCTCCCTGATAAATGCCTTTTTTCTTCACAAACACATGCGAATAACCGAAATCTTTCGCGATCTCGTTCGCGTCTTCAATGCGGTCGCTGGAGTTAAAGGCCGGATAATCTTTGGAAATGTAATCTTTGATAACCATTATGCTAATTTAGGAAAATAAAAAAAAGGGCAGACTGTTTTGAAAATATTTTAAAAATATCAAAAATTAATTTGCATCATGTTGAAACAAAATATATCTTTGTCGCCTTTCATTTTTACTTTTTATTAGATTTATTTCAAACTGCATCATCCGCAAGGATTTTGCAGTTTTATTTTTTATCTGAAGGTTTGGCGCGCAAAAATATCAGTCCCGCTATGATGATCATTCCACCAAAACCCTGCATCAAAGTGAGTTTTTCGCCATCTAAAATTCCCCAAATCACAGCAACAACAGGCATTAATAAGGTAACTGTCGATGCAAATAGCGGCGTAGAAATATTAAGTAAGCGGTAGTTTAACATCATGGCTAAACCGGTTCCGAAGATCGAAAGTAAACTGACGAAACCCAGCCCAATAAACAAACCTCTGTCCGGTTCGAGATCATTAAAGAAGCCCGCAACGATTAATGCGACGAGAGAAGGAACAATCAAAACAAAGGAAAATACGAACGCAGAGAGAATTTTCGCGGGAATATCGTGAAGTTTGGACTTGACCGTTGTCATCGAAATGGCGTAACACAACGTCGCGACTAACAATAAAACAATCGGAACCAATTTCAGTTCGCCGCTCGGGCCACCCGAAAACGCGAGAATGCAGGCGCCCGTAAAACTAATGGCCACACCAATGAGCTGTCTTTTCGTGCTCGAAAATTTCCAGAAAAGCGCCCCAACGATGATCACAAATATCGGCATCATCGAATTCACGATCCCGGCAATGCTGCTACTGACCCTGGTTTCGGCGATAGGAAACAAAAACATGGGAATAAAATTTCCTGTTACCGCGGCGATAACTAGCCACTTTAAATGTTTTTTCGGAAATTTCTTAATGTTTTTCAGCGCCATGGGAAGCAATAAAATTCCCGCAATTAAAACGCGCAAAGCGCCAACTTCATAGGGATTAAAATGCTCCAGCGATTTTTTGATGAGGATAAAGGAGGAACCCCAGATGATGGAAAGGACCACTAGTAAAACCCATCTTTCTTTTTCAGGATTCATTGTTTCTTTTTAAAATTTTTAAATAGTCTGCTTTGGGAATCATGGTTGCGCCTAAGCTTTCCAAATGTTCCGAATGAACCTGACAATCGATAAGATCCAAATTGTCATTCTTTTTAATAAACTGAATGAATCCGGCCTTCGAAGCGTTGCTCACTTTCGCAAACATGCTTTCGCCACAAAAAACATTTCCAATCTGTACGCCGTAAAAGCCGCCCACAAGCTTCTCGTTTTGCCAAACCTCGATGCTTTTTGCAATTCCACTTTCGTGCAGCACGACAAATGAATCGATGAGCTCGTCGGACAGCCAGGTTCCGTCCTGATCTTTTCTGAAGGTGTTTTTGCATTCTTCCAGAACTTTGCGAAAACATTTATTTTCAGTAAAAGTGAAAACGTCATCGCGCAAAATTTTTCGCATCGATTTTGAGATTTTAAGATCCTGCGGAAAAAGGACAAATCTGGGATCGGGACACCACCATAAAATTTCTTCACCCGGATTAAACCAGGGGAAAAGTCCCAATTGATAGGCAAAATAAATCCGCTCCGGCGATAAATCGCCACCCACTGCCAGTAATCCGCTTTCCGAATGCGTGGATTCGGGATCGGGAAAAGAAATACTGTGGGGATTCAGGAAAATCATTTTTCAAAAATGAAATCCTGCTCTTATAAAAGCAGGATTTCTATCAATTTAATTATTTAAAGACTAGAAAGGTAAGTCGTCTTCGTCTTCTTCAAAAACATTTCCGCCTTGTGCCGGAGTAGATGCTGAAGAGGAAGGAGCTGCCTGTGTGGGTTCGAAACCACCGCCAGACTCTATATTTTCGATTTTCCACCCCGTGATTGAGTTGAAATATTTTACATCGCCTTGGGGTGAAGTCCATTCTCTACCACCAATATTGATAGAAACTTTTACTTTATCGCCTTCTTTTAGGGGATTTAGCAAATCTCCTTTTTCTTTAAGAAATTCGATGCTTATCGGTTGCGGATACTGTTCTTCGGTTACAAGAACCATTTCTCTTTTCTGAAAACCGCTCGGAAAGGTCTGAACCTCACCTAATTTCTTTATAATTCCCTGTAATTCCATAATTGATTGTTAAAGGTGTAAAAGTAATAAATTCAAAAGATAAAAAGAAGCGGGAGGTCTAAATTTTTAAAAAAAATAAAAAATGTAAAATTTTGTTGGTTTAAGAGGGAAAAGTATTTATATTTGCACTCACAAAAAAAAAGAAAAGAAGTTCAAAAGCGGATGTGATGTAATTGGTAGCCATGCCAGACTTAGGATCTGGTGCTGTGAGGCGTGTGGGTTCGAGTCCCTCCATCCGCACTATTTTTTAAAAATAATTGTAGCTTTTACCAGCACATTTTAAAAAATTTTATCGCGAAAATAGCTCAGCTGGTAGAGCACGACCTTGCCAAGGTCGGGGTCGCGGGTTCGAATCCCGTTTTTCGCTCTTCACTTGCCTTGGTGGTGGAACTGGTAGACACGCAGGACTTAAAATCCTGTATTCGTAAGAATGTACGGGTTCAAGTCCCGTCCGAGGTACTTTAAACCCTCTGAAACTAAAGTTTTCAGAGGGTTTTTTGTTTTTAGATCGCTTGGAGTGAAACGAGAAGTTCTACCACTGTTCCTTATACAGCAGAAATTAGAACCATCTTTCGAAATCTTCCGCACTTCATCAAAGGTCAATTGCCGTTTCTGATCATTACGTGGAAGGCCACGGCAAACTTTATTTTGTTTGTAAATTCCCTTTTCCCCCGCGGATTATCGCTGGTTTTCGTAATTCTCTTTTTTAAAGACCGTTATAACTTTTTCCGCAAAAACATTTTGGTTGCCACCATTCTTTTGTTTATCCCCCATATTTTATTTCGATTTCCAAATCATCGAATGGAATTCTGTTTTCAAAAAATTTCATATACGAAATCCGATGAATATTAATGGTTTACATAATCCACACTTCGTAAATTCTTTTTAAAAATAAAAAAAATAAGCGCTAACCTTATTTAGAATAAATAAAAAGAATACATTTGCAAAAATAATATTCATGAACAAAGCTATTATAGGAGCAGCATTGCTCGGTTCCATTTTCACATTCGCACAGGAAAAAGACACCATTAATTCTAAAAATATAGAAGAGGTCATCATCAATGCCGTTTTGAAGAAAGATTCGGAATACACGAATAAAATGCCGTTAAAAGCGATAGAAAATCCGCAGTTATTTTCTACAGTCGATAAATTATTTTTCGAGAATCAGATGATTTATTCCGTAGACGATGCTTACCGCAATGTTACAGGAATTCAGAAAATGTGGAGCCCCACCAACAGAGCAGGAGATGGCGGCTCGTATATTGCGCTTAGAGGTTTCGTATCCAACAACTCCTTAAGAAATGGTTTGGTTGCACCCGTAACCACAACAATTGATGCCGTAAATATTGAAAAACTGGAAGTCTTAAAAGGCCCATCAGCCACTTTATACGGAAGTAACGTTACTTCATACGGCGGTGCCGTAAACAGAGTTACGAAAAAACCCTATGCTGATTTTGGCGGAAATATCTCGTTGACGGGTGGTAGCTATAATTATTACCGTGCCCAGGCGGATATTAATACACCCGTTACGAATGATAAGAAATTAATGTTCCGCGTGAATACTGCCTATACCAATTCCGGAACTTTTCAGAAAACAGATGCGAAAAACACGTACATCGCATTTGCGCCGTCTTTGCTTTATAAAGTAAATGATAAACTGAACCTCAGTTTAGAGTATGAAATGTTTGATACGAAAGCTACCGCTGAGCAATCTTTTTTTATCTTTCAAAAAATGGCGGCTATACTCCCGGCGTCGGAGTTAATAATATGAAGGATTTAGAGAAATTGGGCTTGGATTACAAACAATCGTACTACGGAGACGGCCTTTACACCACATCCAAAATACGGAATCTTTTTGGCCAGGTAAACTATAAGATCAATGATCACATAAGCTCTTCTACAAATCTGAGCACCGCTTCTTCTTTTTCAGACGGATTTAATCCTTATTTTACCGCTTATGTAAACGCTGCAGATAATCAACTTTACGTTAAACGGGCGGACCAATCCACCAAAGACAGTAAAAAAACCTATCTCCAGGCCCAGCAAAATTTCAATTTCGACTATCGGTTTGGAAATAATATGCGTAACAGAACGGTGGTTGGCTTTGATTATCAAAATATTAAAAGCAACCTCCATTATCTGTATTTAACGCAGGGCTTTATATCCCCGGATGTTCCTGCACAAGGTTTTAACTATTCGGATTTTAATGCCACGACGCTTACCAAAGCCTATCAGGATTTACCAACAAGTACGTATGATCAAATTGACGAGTTAAATACGTATAGTGGTTACATCTCAAACGTATTCACTCCACTTTCCGGCTTAAATATTTTGGCCGCCGTTCGTTATGAAAGCAACAATTCCAAAGGTGGTTTATTGGGAACATCCGAAGTTGCACCTTATGAACAGGCGTCTTTTTCCCCGAAATTCGGAGTCGTTTATGAAATTATTAAAGATAAGTTCTCCGTTTTTGGCAACTATCAAAACAGTTTTAAAAGCAATGGTTATATTGTGACAGATTTGGCGGGAACGACTTTATTATCAGATCCCGAAAAAGCCAATCAATTTGAAGGAGGTTTCCGGGGCAGCATATTTAAAGGACGTCTAAACGCGACCTTAAGCTACTACAACATCAACGTGAAAAATTCCCTGATCACCACCGGTTACGCGGGCGCAAATGCCATTCAAAACCAAGCCGGAGAACTGTTGAGTAAAGGGGTAGAATTGGAAGTAAACGCTTATTTGGTAAAAGGACTTTCTTTAGTGGGAGGCGTAAGTTATAACGATTCGGAATTTATCGAGTCTGATGCTGCGACGCAGGGAAGAAGACCTGGAACTGCGGGTTCTCCATGGTTAGCCAGCCTTTACGCAAGTTATCAAATTCTGGACGGAAGTTTGAAAGGATTGGGATTCGGCTTTGGCGGGAACTATGCGAATGACCACAGAGAGCTGAATAACAATGCTTTAGGAGCAGATAATACAGTAATTGGCGAAGATATTTTCATTTTACCAGAATATTTAGTTTTGAATGCGAGCGCATTCTACGACACCAAAAAATTCAGAATTGGGGTAAAAGTAGATAATTTCACCAATAAGCACTATTGGGTAGGATTCACCACTGCAAACCCGCAGCAACTGATCAACGCCTTAGGAAGCTTTACTTACAAGTTTTAAGAAGATAACTAAAATCCGCTATTCCCGGACAATCGGGAATAGTTTTTTAAATGAAAAGAAAACACCAACACATCAAAAAACAAAGCCTTTTTAAAAAATGGACGGGCAAACTGCATTTGTGGTTTGGTCTGGGCATTGGTTTAATCATCGTCATTGTTTCGGTGACCGGCGCTTTATATGTTTTCAAAGACGAATTCGAAAACTTCACCCGAAAAGACGTTATTTATCATCACGAACAGAATATTGCACAGAAACAAATTCTGCCGATTCGGGTATTAGAAAAATCCGTCGACGCGCAGGTTCAGGAAAAGTATAAAATTCACTGGGTAAATATCCCGATGGATAAAAGTATGTCTTATCAATTCTACTGGTACGAACACAATACCGCGGCGTGGAATTATTTCGATGAGTTCCCCGTATATAAATTAGCGTACGTGAATCCTTACACCGGCCAAGTTTTAAGAGTTTACGATGAAAAGAATGGTTTTTTCAACATCGTGAAAATGATTCACTGGAGTTTCCTCCTTAAAGAATCCTGGGGAAAATATGTTGTCGGAATTCCGGTTGCCATCTTCGTTCTAATGCTGATTTCCGGAATTATTTTGTGGTGGCCAAAAAACAGAGCTGCGCGAAAGCAACGTTTTTCTTTTAAATGGAAAAATGTAAAAAGCTGGAAGAGAAAAAATTACGATTTGCACAGCATCTTAGGCTTTTACACCTCAATTTTTGCTTTGATTTCTGCCGTAACGGGTTTGTTTTACGCTTTCTTCGTCATTCAGGCGGCGATTTACGTTATTTTCTCCGGGGGTAACACCGTGTATCCAAATTTTGACCACATCACAACTAAAGCCCCTGTCGAAGCGCGAAACGATACAACTTTAGACAAAGTCATTAATACGGTAGAAGAAAAATATCCCGACTCGTTTATGTTTTCGGTAGATCTTGGTCATCCTCACATGGACGATCACGAACACCCAAATTTCTCCGTATTTGTTAAGCATCTGGCTTATTCCTATCACAAAAATGCGAGCCTTATTTTTGATGAAAATTCCGGAGAACTTTTGCACAACTACGATCATAAAGATAAAAATTTTGGAGAAAAAGCCGTTGCCGCGAATTATGACATCCATGTTGGTTCTATTTTAGGTTTGCCTACAAAAATTATTGCATTCATTGTAAGTTTACTTTGCGCTTCCTTACCTGTTACAGGATTTATGATTTGGTGGGGCAGACGAAAAAAAGGAAAGAAAACCCGTCAGATTTCCTTAAAATAAACAGAAATTTAACGTAATTAAAAGTTTTGCTGAAGTTTCGGCCCGCGTTTCCGCCGCAGTGGTATTCTTTTTGTAGCTTTAGTCACCTAAATAAACATCATGGGAAATCACAACTTAAAAACACTCTCGCAGGTTTTAAATACTTTAATCAAAAGAGGAATCACGAAAGAAATTTGTATGAATGACCAAAACCAAATGGTTTTAGGTAAAGACGAAAAAATTTACAAACCCGAAGATCTGGTGATTGTAAAGTCTTATAGATTTGAAGGAGACAGCAATCCAGACGATAACGCGGTTTTGTATCTGCTTCAGGATAAAGAGGGCGAGCTTGCAACAATCTTAGATTCGTACGGTGCAGAAAGCAATTACAGCGGCGAAGAATTCGATTTTTTCCTGCGTCAGGTGCCCATAAAGGAAAACCCTGAATACGACATCAACTAAAACAAAATCCGAAAATTAATTTTCGGATTTCTTTTTAAATATTTTTCGGAAAATTCCTTTCTGTTTGGTTTCCTGAACTTTTTCTTTAACGGCTTCTACTTTCTGCTTTACCTCAACTTTGGTTTCTTTCAGATCTTTCCTGTTTTCTTCCAACGCTGTTTTCGTATTGTCGACGGTTTTTCGAATGGTCTCTTCTGTTTTCGGCGCACTTTTTCCGATTAAAGTTTTCTTTAAACCCTGCTCGATGCCTCGCCACAAGAGATTGAAAAAGGATTTTGTTTTATCGCGCTCCACTTCTTCCACCTCAACAGATTCCGGATAATTACCCGAATCCGTTCGCACAAAAATATTTGCCACGGCCGAAAGTAATTTGTTTTCTTCGCCCGTTTCCTTTAAAACCGACACTTTCAAATTTTCGTGTTTCATGATTAAACTTCCTCCTAATCCGTTGTAATTTCCTTTAAAGTCAAAAATAAGATCCGAAATTAAACCGGTTGCCTGAATTTTTAAATAAGGAACAATAAAGGGATTGATTCGCGAGGCGGGAAGATCTGCCACATTTCCCGAAATGGCAAAGACATCACTGCTGCTGGCGGTATTAAAGCTCCATTTGACGTTCATGGGCGATGCATTCATAAAGAGACACTTGATGGTGATGGGAACTTCTGTGGGTTTTCCTTTCATCTTGCCGGAGTTTAGATTTTTCACATTCAAATTAAAATTACTGAAGGTGAGTTTTCCCGGCCCATCGCTTTTTTTGGTATCTTCTTCGTACACCAAAAGCGAATTTTTTATATCTAAATTATTGATGAACATTGGGAATTTAATGCTCCGCAACAATTTGGAGTACATGGGTTTTTCGGTAAGATCATCTTTCGGGATCTTGCTGCGGAAGATATTGGCATCTACTCTGTCCAAAGTTACCTGTGACGCATCCAGAGATTTTGCATCCGAAAAAAAGTCCCACCTTCCCTTCATATCAATTTTAGCGACCTTAATGTCATACAAATCTTTTTCTGTAGGAATACTGCGGATAAACTGAGCGCGGGACACAGTTGGTTTCATCACAAAATTCGAAACATGCATCGTATTTTTGTTGAACTTCAGCAAAGACGCAGATAAATTGTAGAATTCGGTTTTATAATTGAAATTTCGCGTTGTCAAACTGTAAAAGCCGGTTTTAAAGGGAATGCCATTTTTAACGGTGTTTTCATTCATCTCAACATCCTGAATATTAGCATTTAAATCCGTAAAAGCCAAAGGCTTACCGGCTTTATCATAAACCAGATCGGCATTTTTTAAACTTACATTTTTAATGATCAGCGGAAAAGCGATTCCGTTATAATTCGGTTTTATTTTCTTTGGATTTTCTGCACCCACAATTTTTCCTTTTAAGCCGTCTACCAAAACATTCTGAATATTCAGTTTGAGTTTGTTATCCACAAATTTCCACTCATTTACTTTCATCGTCACATTTTGCGCGTCCAAATCCAGCAGGGTTTTATCTGAAGCCGACGTCGTAGGTTTCATGGAAACCGTTCTCAAATCTGCCATTTTTGGGTTGAGGGCGATTGCCGCAACCTTGATATTCTGCGTGTTCGAAACATAATTAAGATTTCGACCGTCGATCTTAAAATTGTTGTACTGAAAAGGAATATTTCCTCTGGCCGTTTCTTCGTTCATTACAAACTGCTCGATTTTCATCTTCAGATTTCCCGCCGAAAACAAAGGATTTCCATTCGGCTTAACAATATCTATTTTGGCATTATTAAAGAAAACATCTTCTAACTGAACATCGTACGTGAAACTTCTGTCTTTTTTCTGCGGACTCACGTTTGTTGTGAACATTTTCAGCTCAGGATTTTCGAAGCGAACTTTGGTAAGCGTTATTTTATCATCTTTCAAAACAAAATCTTTAAAATCCATCGCTTCGGTTTTAAAATCGAAGAGGTTTCTTTTTTTCGGATAAAATTTGGTAAAGTTACGGTAAGAAAGCAGGGGAATTAAAGCCAGATTTTTTACGCTTAACTGTCCCGCTTTTGTCGCAATCTCTTTCGCGGTAAAAGCGTACACATTATCGGGACGGAAGTACAGGTTTTTTGCACTAATCTCATACTGGTCAAAGGCAAAAGGAATTTTTTCGGTTTTAGTTTCTTCGGTCATCTTCAGATTTTTTACCTGGAGATCTAAGTGATGAACGGATAAAAACTTCTGTTTCGAGTGCTTAAAGATTTGTATATCACCGTTTGTAATGGCGATATTTTTAACAACAAGAGGATTTTGTTTCTTTTCTACTTTATTTTTGGCAGGTTTCGGCAAAATAATATTCAGATGCGGATTGGACAAGCGGAGATCGCTAGTTGTAATTCGTTTTTTAAAGAGGGCATCGTAAATGCCGAGGCGGGAAACCGAAAGAGTATCAATAGTTCCCTGAAGTCCTAAAATATTTTCGTTCTGTGGATCTTTGCTGTTGATGGTTAATCCAGTGGAATTGATGTTACCCGTTCCCAAATCGACATCGAGAGATTTATAGGTAACCCGGTAGGATGTATTATTCTTAACGTAATCTGCCAGGTTATTTTTCAGCCATAAATTCAATCCAAAATTAATCACCAGAAAAAGCAGGAAAATAATTCCGGCAATTATAGAAAAAATTCTAAGCTGTTTTTTTTTCATCATTCGCTGTATAGAAAATCTAAGCCATTTCTAAATATTTTAGCATCAATTATTTATGTCAAGCTCAATCATGTAGCCTTCATGTGCCCGCACGTTAATGAAATCGCCGCCTTCAAAAGAAAGATATTGCCCTTTAATTCCTCTTAAAACGCCTTTAAAATTCGGAATTTTATCCAAAGAAACAGAGGTAATTTTTTCCGGCGCCTCGTAAGGATAATCGAGACGAACCATTTCATTTTCCCTGGAATAAAAGTTTTTGAACTGATCCGGGAAATAATCTTTCACTTTTTCGCGGAAATCCGCCAAATCGAGATCATCTTCGAAATCATCTTCGAGCATTTTTCGCCAGTTTGTTTTATCCGCCAGATGTTCTTTCATCGCCACCTCAATCATTCCGGCTTCGTAGCGGTTATCGGTTTTTGCAATCGGCAGCGCGAAGGTTGCACCCTGATCGATCCATCTTGTGGGGATTTGTGTCGCACGCGTTACGCCCACTTTCACATCGCCCGTATAGGCGAGATATACGATGTGCGGCGCAAGTTGGATTGCCTGCTCCACTTCCAAATCGCGATCGCCCACGCCCAAATGAGCGGTAGAAAGTTCCGGCCGGATTATGGTCTCGCTGGCATAAGGACTTTCGAAAAAACATTTTTTGCAAAATCCCATGCGGTAAATTTTCTCGTCGTTGCTGCAATTCACGCATTCAAAACCAATATGGTTGATCTTCATTTCCTTGCCGATCAATTGATTCATGTTAATGAGATCGTGAGAAAGATTAAGGTAATATTGAATAGGCTGCGCGTTTTGCGTCATCATTTTCAGAACTTGGCCGGAGAATATCATGGGATTAAATTTCAGTAAAAATAATCATTTGATTTTAATTAAATTTGTCTTTAGAAAAAACAATCATGAACTATTTGGTTACTGGCGGAAGCGGATTCATAGGATCGCATTTAGCGGAACATCTCTTAAAAAATGGACATTCTGTCATTAACATAGATAATTTTGATAACTTCTACGATTACCGGATAAAAATTAAAAATACCTTAGAATCCATCAATAAAACGTTGGAATTTTCTTTCCACGAAAAAGAACTGGATATCCAAAAACTCATTTTCGAAACCTCCTCCAAAAATTATCAGCTTTAATATCAGGACATTAGAGACAAAGAAGGTTTAGAAAGAATTTTCTCAAAACATAAAATTGATGTCGTTATCCATTTGGCCGCACTTGCGGGCGTCCGCCCTTCAATCGAACGACCGCTGGAGTATGAAGAGGTAAACATTAAAGGAACGCTGAATCTGTGGGAATTGTGCAATGAATTTAGCATTAAAAAATTCATCAATGCCTCTAGTTCCAGCGTTTACGGCAACAATAAGAAAAATCCTTTCGCGGAAGAAGATCTTGTAGATCAGCCCATTTCACCGTACGCAGCAACGAAAAAGTGTACAGAAATCATGGGGCACGTGTACCATCACCTGTATCGTATTGATATGATTCATCTGCGTTTCTTTACCGTTTACGGACCGCGGCAGAGGCCGGATTTGGCGATTCACAAATTCGCTGAACTCATTCACAGCAAAAAAGAAATTCCTTTTTACGGCGACGGCACCACGGCGCGGGACTATACTTATATTGATGATATTATCGATGGAATCTTCAAATCGCTCCATTATTTAGAAACTCATGACAATGTTTATGAGATCATGAATTTGGGCGGCAATGAGGTTATCAGTTTAAATGAGATGCTTTCTACGCTCGAAGAAAATCTGGATAAAAAGGCTGAAAAAATTTTACTGCCAATTCAGGCTGGCGATATGCTCGTAACCAGCGCAGATATTACGAAAGCGCGCACTTTGATTAGCTATCATCCTACCACTCACTTCCAAAATGGCATAAAAAAATTTGTGGAATGGTTTTTGAAAAATGGTTCCTGAAAAAATGAGCAATAAAAATTAAAGTTTATTGAAAATCAACGTCAAAAACCTTTTTTATGTCGTTGATTTTTATACTTTTGCAAAAAATTATATTATATGTATTGGACATTAGAATTAGCTTCTTATTTAAGCGACGCCCCCTGGCCTATGACAAAGGCGGAACTTATTGATTATGCGATTAGAACAGGTGCACCAATGGAAGTTGTAGAGAATCTTCAGGCAATCGAAGATGAAGGAGAAATTTATGATTCTATAGAAGAAGTTTGGAGCGATTATCCGACTGATGATGATTACCTCTGGAACGAGGATGAATACTAAAAAATACTGCCGGTTGTTCCCAAAAACAATTGGCTTTTATATTTCAGAAAAATTCTAGAAATTAAAAAAATTTAAAATGGTTAAATGCGCACTGCATTAAACCTAAAGCGAATAATATGGGTTTTATAGACAATGTTCTTAAAGGTTTTCTGGGTGATAAAAATGTAACCGACCTGAAAGAAGTAAAAAAAGTAGTAAACAAGATAAAAGCTGTTGAACCGGCGATTAACGAACTTTCAGATGACGGGTTAAGAGACAAGACCGCAGCATTTAAAGAAAAATTAAAAACTGCAACGGCAAAAATCACCACTCAGATTAACGAGACCAAAGAACAGATCAAAAACGCTACGGATATTGATGAAAAGGAATCGCTTTTCGGAAAAATCGAAGATTTAAAGAAGGACTCCTATCAGGTAGAAGAAAAAGTGCTCAACGAAATTCTTCCTGAAGCCTTTGCATTGATCAAAGAAACATCCAGAAGACTCGCTGAAAACGGAGAAATTCGCGTCAAAGCCACCGATCTCGACCGGGAATTGGCAGCTACAAAAGACTTCGTTGTTATTGAAGGCGATACTGCTATTTGGAAAAATCACTGGGATGCCGCCGGAACTCCTATTAAATGGGACATGGTGCATTACGATGTTCAGTTTATTGGCGGTGTAATTCTGCACAGCGGTAAAATTGCCGAAATGGCGACGGGTGAAGGTAAAACTCTTGTCGGAACTTTACCTATTTACTTAAACGCGCTGCCCGGACGCGGCGTACACGTTGTTACGGTGAATGATTATTTAGCGAAACGTGACTCGGCCTGGATGGGACCACTCTATCAATTCCACGGCTTAACGATCGATTGTATCGATCTGCATCAGCCGAACTCCGACGCGAGACGGAAAGCCTACAACTCCAGTATTACTTACGGTACGAATAACGAATTTGGTTTCGATTATTTACGGGATAACATGGTAACCTCTCCAACTGAATTGGTTCAGGGAGAATTAAATTTTGCCATTGTCGATGAGGTAGATTCCGTTTTGGTTGATGATGCCAGAACGCCGTTAATTATTTCCGGACCGGTTCCTCAAGGTGACCGTCAGGAATTTGATGTGCTGAAGCCATCCGTCGATCGCATTGTCGAAATTCAAAAGAAAACCGTTTCCGGACTCTTTAACGAAGCAAAAAAATTAATTGCCAACGGCAATACAAAAGAAGGTGGTTTCAAATTACTACAGGCGTACAGAGGTTTGCCGAAATCCCGACCTTTAATTAAATTCCTCTCCGAAAGCGGTCACAAAGCACTGCTTCAAAAAACCGAAGGGCAATATATGGCCGATAACAATCGCGATATGCCGATTGTAGACAAAGATCTCTATTTCGTTATCGACGAAAAAAATAATCAGATCGATCTTACCGATAAAGGCGTGGAATACATGTCTGCCGGCAACGAAGACAAAGATTTCTTTGTTTTGAATGATATCGGTACCGAGATCGCGGAACTGGAAGCTAAAAATTTAAGCAAAGAAGAAGAATTCGAGGCCAAAGAGAAAATATTTGGTGAATTTGCCGTGAAATCCGAACGCGTTCACACGCTGAGCCAACTGTTGAAAGCCTACACGTTATTCGAAAAAGATGACGAATATGTAGTGATCGACGGGGAAGTGAAAATCGTGGACGAGCAAACCGGCCGTATTATGGAAGGAAGACGTTATTCCGACGGACTTCACCAGGCGATCGAAGCCAAAGAAAACGTAAAAATTGAAGCTGCCACGCAAACTTTCGCAACGGTGACGCTTCAAAACTACTTCCGGATGTACAACAAATTAGCGGGGATGACGGGTACTGCAGAAACGGAAGCCGGCGAACTTTGGGAAATTTATAAATTGGATGTAGTTGTAATCCCAACAAACAGACCAATCGTACGCGACGACCGACAGGATTTGGTTTACAAAACCAATCGCGAAAAATATAATGCTGTAATTGAGGAAATCGAAAGATTAACCGCAGACGGTAGACCCGTTTTGGTGGGAACTACATCTGTAGAGATTTCCCAGCTTTTATCACGGGCTTTGCAGTTAAGAAAAATTCAACATAATGTGTTGAATGCAAAACTTCACGCAAGAGAAGCAGAAATCGTGGCAATGGCCGGCGGACCGGGTGTTGTAACCATCGCTACCAACATGGCAGGACGTGGTACCGACATTAAATTGCAGGGCGACGTAAAGAAAAACGGCGGTCTGGCGATTATCGGTACAGAAAGACATGATTCGCGACGTGTGGACAGACAGTTGCGTGGTCGTGCCGGAAGACAGGGTGATCCGGGAAGTTCTCAGTTCTACGTATCGTTGGAAGATAATTTAATGCGTCTTTTCGGTTCCGAAAGAATTGCGAAAATGATGGACAAAATGGGTCATAAAGAAGGCGAAGTTATTCAGCACGGCATGATCTCCAAATCCATCGAAAGAGCCCAGAAAAAAGTAGAGGAAAACAATTTCGGGGTTCGTAAAAGACTTCTGGAGTACGATGATGTGATGAACAAACAGCGCGACGTAATTTATAAAAGAAGAAAGAACGCATTGTTTGGCGATCACCTGAAATATGATATTTCGAATATGATTTTCGACGTGTCTCAATCGATCGTAACGCGCGGTAAACTGGAAGGCGACTTTAAAGATTTCGAATATGAAATTATTAAAAATTTCACCATGGAAGCGCCGTTTTCCGAAAACGACTTTAAAACAAAACAGGTTCCTGAGTTAACGAATATGCTTTTCAAAGCAGCTTCCGAAGACTATCAGATGAAGCTTAATCTTTTGAAGGAAAAATCGTTCCCTATTATTGAGAATGTTTACAATACACAAGGTTCGATGTTTAAAATGATTCAGGTTCCGTTTACCGACGGCATTAAAACCATGACCATCGTAACGGATCTAAAACAGGCCGTAGAAACGAAATGTGATTCCCTGATTACCGACTTCGAAAAGAATATTTCCCTTTCCATTATCGATGAAAACTGGAAACTACACCTGAGAGAAATGGATGATTTGCGTCGTTCTTCCCAGGGCGCGGTTTACGAACAAAAAGATCCGTTAGTGATTTACAAACAGGAATCATTTTATCTTTTCAGCGAAATGGTAGAGAGAGTTAACAAAGAAATCATTTCATTCTTATACAAAGGCGAGATCCCGGCGTAAGAATTTACAATTTATACTCAAACTTCTTCAATTTTATTTGGAGAAGTTTTTTTGTGACGCTATCTTAATTTTTGTATTTTTAGTCACTAAATATTTTTGAATGTCATTAATAGATTTATCCCGACAGGTCGCCTTAGGAATTGATATCGGTGGTACAAATACCAAATACGGATTGGTAAACCATCGTGGTGAAATCCTGGAAAAAGGAAGCATCAAAACAGATGAGTATCCGAAAGCAGAAGACTTTATCGATGCTTTGTACGAGGAGGTTGCGCCTTTAATTATGAAACATTGCGGTCAAAAGCAGTTCGACGGGATTGGCGTTGGCGCGCCCAATGCAAATTATTACCGCGGCACCATCGAACAGGCTCCAAACCTCCGGTGGAAAGGGGTTGTTCCATTCGCATCATTAATGACGAAAAAATTTGAAGTTCCCTGCAAAATGACGAACGATGCCAATGCTGCGGCTTTGGGCGAAATGATGTTCGGCGCGGCCAGAGGAATGAAGGATTTTATCATGATTACACTCGGAACAGGTGTAGGCAGCGGAATTATCGCAAACGGCCAGTTAATCTATGGTCACGACGGTTTTGCAGGCGAACTGGGGCATACCATTGTAAAACCCGGCGGTAGAAAACACTGGAGCACCGGCTCCGAAGGCTCTTTAGAAGCTTATGCTTCTGCCACAGGTATTACCATCACGGCGAAAAAGATGCGAGCGGAATTTCCGGACTCTATGCTTAACCAATATCTGGAAGAGGCGGTTAATTCTAAAGTCGTTTTCGAATGCGCGAAAAAAGGAGATCCCACGGCTATTGAAGTTTTCCGGTACACGGGGCAAAAATTAGGTGAAGCACTGGCGAATTTTGTCATGTTTTCCTCACCAGAAGCAATTCTTCTTTTTGGCGGCGTTATTAAGGCGGGCGATTTTATATTGAAACCTACAAAACTTCACATGGAGCGGAATTTGCTGCCGATCTTCCGAAATAAAGTGAAACTTGTTTTCAGCGAACTCGACGAAGCTGACGCGGCCATTCTTGGCGCCAGTGCTCTTGTTTGGGAGAAATGACTGGCATGGTTTGCTTAAAGCCAAAATCATAAGACTTGTTACCCCTATTTTTACTCCCGCCAACCGCAGGAGCGTATTTAATCAGTAAAAAAATAAAAAATGGACAGAGAAAAATTAGAATATATAACCTTTGGCGGCGGATGTTTTTGGTGTGTAGAAAGTTGCTTTCATTTGCTTAAAGGCGTCGAGTCTGTAATCTCCGGTTATTCGGGCGGATATACCGAAAATCCCACGTACGAAGAGGTCTGCTCCGGCAAAACCGGCCACGCGGAAGTCGTTCAACTTGCATATGATCCGACTGTAATTTCTTATGAGCAGATTATGGACGTCTTCTACTTTCTGCACGATCCCACAACGTTAAACCGCCAGGGAAATGATATCGGAACGCAATACCGGTCAGTGGTTTATTATCAAGACGACGCGGAAAAGCAAAGAGCAGAGGCAGCCTTAAAAAAGTCGGAAGATTCCGGAAAATATGAGGGAAAATACGTTACAGAAATTTCGAAGCTAGAAAAATTTTATCCCGCAGAAAAATACCATCAGGGATATTACGAGCAAAATCCTACACAACCGTACTGCAGCGCTGTAGTTGGACCAAAAATCGCGAAATTCAGGAAGCATTACGGCGCGTTAGGCATGCTAAGTACCGAAAACGCATAGAGGTTAAAAACTTAAACAGAGTTTCCATTTTAAAGTAAAAAAAACCGCTGAAAATTCAGCGGTCTTTTTATTTATATAGCGTGGCGATTATTTCACCAAGGTCATTTCACTAATCAAGTGTCCTGCATTTCCGTATTTTTCAATGGTCCAAAGAACCATTCTAATGTCAACATTAATGGTTTTCTGCCATTTCTGATCGAAAATAATATCTCCGCTTAAAGCTTCGCTGTTTCCGTCGAAGGCTAAACCAAGCAGTCTTCCGTAACCATCCATAATTGGCGAACCTGAGTTTCCTCCGGTAATATCATTATTGGATAAGAAGTTTACCGGCATATATCCGTTTTTATCTTTATAACGTCCAAAATCCTTTTTCTTAACCAAATCTAAAAACCTTTGTGGAAGATCAAATTCCTCATCGCCTTTTTTATATTTTGCTACCATACCGTTAATATCAGTATAATAGTTATTTTTCTCGCTGATTCCGAAATATTTTCGATCCGTTCTTTCCGGCAAAGTTGCGATAGAACCTGTGGTTAATCTCATTGTAGAATTGGCATCTGGATAAAAATCTTTTTCTGGCTGAGATTTTCTTAAACCATCCAAAAATATTCTGCTGTTTTTCGCGAAAGCTTCGTCGACCTTGGCAAATTTGTCTCCTGCCAGTTTTTGATCATTTACAAATCCGTCCACTAATTTCAACATTGGATCTGCGTCAATTTTCAAACGGTCTGGATTGTTCACAAAATTCATCGCAGATTCCTTGGTCGCAAAAATAGAGGAGAAAGCCAGTAAAGAAAGGTTTTTAGCATCTGCCGCCATTAAAGTAGGAGAAGCAACATCTTTATTTACTTTTTGCTGATAAAGATTTACCATAGAGTTCAGCATTTCACCTTCGAGCTGCGTGTTCAATTTATCGTATACTTTATCAATCGCGTCGGTCACTTTAGTTTTCATGGCCGCTCTGCCGTTTGCATCCTGATCTGCGTAAGTTTTCAATAAAGAACCTAACTGATAAGACAGCGTAATATATTTCGCGTTTCTCTGAAGTTGCGAGGAATAATTTCGCTCTACATTTCTATTGGAAGTCTGCGCGTAATTGGATTTAATGTCTGTTAAAACGCCACCGTACATTGCCTGATTTTCCGGCAGTAAAGCCCAGGTCATGTATTTATCTTCCAGGGCTCTTTTCGAAGAGATGGTACCGTTGGCCATTACAGCATCGATTGTTCCCTGTCTGTTTTTCCAGTAATTTGCTACGGACGCGTATTGAGAGGCGTAATCAAGTTTTGTCGCCTGATCTTTGTCCATATATTTTTTCATCACATCCATGGCAAGCTTGCTTGCTTCCACCCATGCCGGATAATCTTTGTTAACCATCTGTTCAATTCCGTAAGAAGTCAAATATCTGTTTGTTCTTCCCGGAAAACCAACGATCATGGCAAAATCTCCGGGTTTGTAACCTTTTAGAGAGATTGGCAAAGCATGCTTGGGCGTCATCGGAACGTTGCTCGGAGAATATTCTGCGGGATTTCCGTTCGCATCGGCGTACACTCTAAAGACGGAGAAATCTACCGTATGACGCGGCCACTCCCAGTTATCGGTATCACCACCAAATTTTCCTAAGGAGTTGGGTGGCGTTCCTACCAATCGAACATCTTTAAAATCCTGATATACAAAATAATAAAATTCGTTTCCATTAAAGAAGTCTCTAACGACTACGGCATATTTCCCGTTTTCCGAATTTTCTGTTTGAATTGCTTTATATTCTGCATCGATCACGGCTTTTCTTTCGTCCGCGCTCATATTGTTATTAAGTTTGGCATTGATGCGTTTTGTTACATCATCCATGCGCACTAAAAAACGAACGGAAAGTCCTTTTGAGGGAAGTTCTTCGCTTTTTTTCATGGCCCAGAAACCGTTGGTCAGGTGATCTTTTGCTGGTGTTGAAAGATCTGCGATGGCTCCGTAACCGCAATGGTGGTTGGTTAAAAGCAATCCTTCTTTTGAGACCATTTCTGCAGTACAACCCCCGCCGAACTGAACGATGGCATCTTTTAAACTGGAATTATTTACCGAATAAATTTCTTCAGGTGTCAATTTTAACCCCTGTTTCTGCATATCAACTCCGTTAAGCCGCTTAATCATCATTAGAAGCCACATTCCTTCATCGGCTTTCATTTGTAAAAAGCCCATCATGAAAGTGAGCAGTAAAAATATTCTTTTCATTTATAAAATTTTTTAATAGGGCTAATTTACTAAAATCATTTCATATACGCCTTTAGAACAAAAAAAAGTGAATGAGAAACCTCATCCACTCTTAATAGAAAATATTGAAAATTATTTTTTGATCAGTTTTGTTGCAACGGATTTTCCGTCTTCAGTTGTAATTTTCAATAAATAAACTCCGGCAGTAACAGAAGATATATTCAATTGATTTACACTTGAAAAGTTTTTAATCACTTTGCCATTCATATCCATCAACTGAACATTTTTAACATTACTTTTAGAAACAATGTTTACTTCTCCGTTTGTAGGATTAGGATAAACCGACACCTGTTGTTTCATGCTTGCATCCACAGTACCTAAAAGAGGACTTAATTTGAACGCGGAGCCGGTTCCTCCCACCGCTGAAGAGTATCCTACCGCCAGAATTTGGCTGGTAGAAAGCGCATTTACATCCAGGGCCTGCCCAGTGAAAACGATATCGGTCCAGTTTAAACCTCCATCTGTACTGATAGAACTTCCTCTATTAACGCCAACTACATCTAAACCAACTGAAATCAGGGTCTGGCTTGTGCCCGGAACATAGGTAATATGGCTGTATACATTTCCGACAGGATTGATTAAATCCCATGTAGCACCACCATTGGTACTGGAATAAAGGGAATTATCCTGATCGATTACCCACGCAGTGTTAGCGTTTTTAAGTGCAATTTCACCGTTTGCAGCTGTTGATCCAAAATCTACAAGTGGCGTGAAGGAAACAGTCCATGTAAGTCCTTTATCACTGGATTTATAAACTCTACCAGTGCTGGTGCCAAACCAAATGGTCCCGTCTTCCACAGAAACATCTTTGATGGTAGTATACCCGGCCTCTCCTGACTGTGGAGCAGGAATGCTGGCACTGGGTACTCTTGTCCAGGTTGTTCCTCCGTTCGTTGTAGTATAAATTTCAAAATAACCTCCTACAGGATCGCCCATCGTAACACCGGTGTTGGCATCCCAAAAATGAACAATATCGGGAAAAGATGTTGCTCCATAGGCTACTTGTTTTGTCCAGGTTGTTCCACCATCTGAACTTTTCCAAACGCCGTTCGTTGTAGCACTACTCCCGTTTCCTGCCGCCCATGCAAGATTTGCAGAAGCAGCAGTAAAATCACTTAGTCCGGTTGTGGAATTCCCAAAATTAATTGTACCTCCTGTCCAGGTCAGTCCCCCGTCCGTTGTCTTGGAAAATACACTTAATGCGGTTCCATCTGTACCGTTAACACCCGTACCCCATGCAACATTGGAATCCACAATGGTAACATTGTTTAGTCCAGAGTTGGCAGCGGGAACATTGGCTGCATATTCCGTCCAGGTTTGCGCCTGTGCAGCCATTGAAACCAGCGCGAAGCCAGTAAGTAAAAGTTTTTTCATAATAATTAAAATTAAATGATTATATGTAAAAATAAACATTTCAAAAATTATGAGCAAACATTATTGCCACTTTTTTAAGTATTTCGCGGAAACGCTGTGGAATCCGCAATTGCGAGCTTTTCGGTATTTGCGGTAAACGTGCTTGCCAAAAAGCACTAGGACGATTATTTCCTAATCATTTCCGTGTGCGAAATGTCATCCTCCAAATAAGATATTCCCGTGCTTTCAAAGCCTAGAGCGGTGTAAAAAGCAAGAAGGTAGTCCTGCGCCGAAATTCGAACACGATCCGTTTTAAATCTTGTGCGAATAATTTGTAGAGCAATTTTCATCAAAGTTTTTCCCAGGCGTAGATTTCTATATTTTGGGTGCGTCAGTACACGTCCAATGGAAGATTCAGCATATTTAACTCTAGGTGCGAAAACCCTGCAGTACGCCAGCACATTACCTTCTTTTTCGGCCCAGAGATGAAGGGCCTTCTCATCAGCGCCGTCGGCATCAAGGTAATAACAGGTTTGCTCCACGATAAAAACTTCCTGGCGGATCTTTAAAATTTCATACAGCTGTTTAACCGAAAGCTCCTCAAAACGCTCTATTCTCCAAATGATGTCGTTCATTATTCAAACTTGACTTTATTTTTATGTAAGAGTTCGTTCGTGGCAGTAATAAAATTTAGAATTTCGTCGCCGCCTATTTTCTTTTCGGCGGACGTCACGTACATGTCGGGCAATTCTTCCCACGTCTTCAGAAGTTCTGCGCGGTAAGCTTCTACATTCGAGTTTACGGTGTTTGGTTTTAATTTATCGGCTTTTGTAAAAACGATTGAGAACGGAATGTCGCTTTCGCCACACCATTCGATGAATTCAATATCAATTTGTTGCGGTGTATGTCGGGAATCCACTAAAACAAAAAGATTCACCAAATTTTTTCGGTTCAGAATGTAATTGGTATTGATTTTTTCGAAATCTCTTCGCATGCTTTTGGATACTCTTGCATAACCGTAGCCCGGCAAATCGGTTAAGTACCACTTTTCGTTGATAAGAAAGTGATTGATTAACTGGGTCTTTCCTGGGGTTTGAGAAGTTTTCGCTAAATCTTTATGATTCAGCATCGCGTTGATGAGGCTGGATTTCCCCACGTTGGAGCGGCCTATAAATGCATACTCCGGCAAAGTTGGTTCGGGACATTCCTGCCATTTCCCACTGCTTTTCAGGAATTCTGCTGTCTTGATAACCATGTGTTATTTTTTTTCAAATTTAATTAAATAAAAAATGGAAGTTTAAACTTCCACTTTTCTATTTTCTAATTGCTGTAACCAACGGTACAAAATTTCGTTGAACTCGTCGGGTTTCTCCATCATCGCAGCATGTCCGCATTCGTCGATCCAGTTCAAGGAAGAGTTGGGCAGAAATTTATGCATATCTACCGCAACCTCCGGCGGCGTTACATTATCCTGTTTTCCCCAAATCAAACAAACGGGTGTTGTAATAGTTGGCAGATCTTTAATCATATTGTGTTTAATGGCACTTCGTGCAAGCATGACTGTTTTTATGCCTTTCATCCGATCGTTAACTACAGAAAAAACCTCATCCACCAATTCTTCCGTGGCGATAATGGGATCGTAAAAAACCTCCTGCGTTTTCTTCCGGATATATTCTTTGTCGGATTTTCGCGGAAAACTGTCTCCGAATGTACGTTCGTACAACCCGGAACTTCCTGTTAGAACAAGATTTTTCACCAGTTCCGGTCTTGCCAGCGTTAAAATCAAACCAATATGCCCACCCATTGAATTCCCTACAATAGTTGCAGGTTCCTGGGTCTTTTCTTCAATAAATTTCGCAACATATTTTGCAATCGTCGTAAGGTTCGTATTTAAAACAGGCAAATCATAAATCGGCAACACGGGTACGAAAACTTTATAACCTCTTTCAGAAAAAAAGTTAACTGTTTTATCGAAGTTGCTTAAACCGCCCATTAAGCCGTGTAATAAAATCAACGGATGCCCTTCTCCAGCTTCTATGAAAGAGAATTTTTTTTCTTTTTTCGTAATAAATCTCATAAAAATGCTTTATCAGCGCTGCAAAAATACAAAATTAACACCAACTGAATTGAAATGACCTAAGTTTTGATAAAAGTAAGGTTTTTGAGAATACCTCCTAAAATTTATTGAGGTTTTGGTAAATAAAATATATGGATAACATAACTGCTTTTTAATCAATTATTTAGTGTTACGGTGCAAAACTTATTAACATTAAGTCAAAAAGTGGGAAAAAGTGGGAGCTTTTAGAAATTTTTATATAAATTTGTCCCAAATGAAGAATTTCATCGGCACATATGAATGTAAAATGGACGACAAAGGTCGCCTCAAACTTCCTGCATCTTTGGTAAAACAGATGGAGAATTTTGGCGGGGATTCCTTTGTGGTAAAGCGTTCTGTGTTTCAGCCCTGTTTGGAGGTTTATCCAATGAAAGGCTGGGAAAAGCTGATGGAAAAAATTAACAAGCTCAATCGTTTCCAAAAGAAAAACGCCGATTTTATCCGCCAGTTTACCGCAGGCTTAAAAACCGTGGAGCCAGATAACGCCGGACGATTACAGATCTCCAAAGACCTCATATTCTTTGCGGACCTTAAAAAGGAAATTGTAATCACGAGCGCAGGCGAACTTTTCGAAATTTGGGATAAAGATGCCTACGAAAAAGTAATCGCCACGTCTGAAGAAGATTTTGCAAAATTAGCCGAAGAAGTAATGGGCGACATCAACTTTGGAGACGAAGAAAATTAATAATAAAAGTATGTACCACAACCCGGTTTTGCTGCAGAGAAGTGTTGATGATTTGGTGACGAATCCTTCGGGCATCTACGTGGACGTTACTTTCGGTGGCGGCGGTCATTCCCGGGAGATTTTAACGAAGCTTTCTCCAAAAGGAAAACTGTACGGCTTTGATCAGGATTTAGATGCACTTAAAAACACGATCGACGACGAGCGGTTCACGCTCATCAACCAGAATTTCAGGTTTTTGGAAAACTCTTTAATGGTGCATGGTGTGAGCCGTGTTGACGGAATTTTAGCAGACCTCGGTGTTTCGTCTCATCAGTTTGATGAAGCATCGCGCGGATTTTCCACACGAAGCAATGCGCCCCTCGATATGCGGATGAACGTGATGCAGGATCTGGATGCCAAAAAAATCATTAATGAATATGAAGAGGAACAGCTTGCGCACATTCTTTATTATTATGGCGAACTGCGCGAATCGCGAAAACTGGCACGCGAAATCGTTCATCACCGGAAATTAAAAACCATCGAAACAACGGAAGATCTTAAGAATCTCTTCAGTTATATTCCGCAGTTTAAGCAGAATAAATTTTTCGCTCAGGTTTTTCAGGCAATCAGAATTGAGGTAAATCAGGAACTGGAAGTGTTGAAAGAACTTTTGGTTCAGTCTTATAAAATGCTGAAACCAAACGGCAGACTCGTCGTAATCTCTTACCACTCTCTGGAAGACCGCCTGGTGAAAAGGTTTTTGAAGAACGGCATGTTCGAAGGCGAACCGGAAAGAGATATTTACGGCAATTTTTCGAAGACATTCGAACTTCTTCAAACCAAAGCAATTATCCCGGATGAAGCGGAGATCGCAGAAAATTCCCGCGCACGAAGCGCAAAGATGCGTGTTGGAATAAAAATTTAAGAAATTGGTAATAAGCAATCCGCAATCAAATACTTGTCGCTGATCACGTATTACTTAGAAAGAAATAATGGCAAAGAAACCTACCTATCGCTCGCAGAAAAAACTGACTTTTATAGATATTATAAAAGGCAATTTTCTCAATCGCGATGAGGTAAAAATTCATTACAAATATTTTCTTTTGGTTTTTTTTCTCATGATGATTATTATTTACAGCAATCACCTCGTAAGCCAGAAGATAGAAATGGTGAACGACCTGAAAGAACAGACCGAAGAATTTAAATCGCGCAACGCCTACGCACAAAGCAGGCTTATTAAAGTAAAATTAGAATCGGAATTAGGGAAAGAAATGGTGCAGGATTCCCTCCTATCCTTAGAAAATCATCCTCACAAATTATTGATAAAATTAGACAGTACTGATGGCGGTTCAAAATGAATTCGAAAATAAGCGCGCAAAAACACTACGATGGGGTTACTTCTTCGCAGGTTTTGCCTTTGTCTTATTTATGGTTTTTCTGGCCCGAATCATTGTCCTGCAAAACACGAACGTTCAGGAAATTAAAGACGATTACATTAATAAAAATTACCGCGAAGCGACGCTGAAAGCCGCCCGTGGAAATCTGTACGCAGCAGATGGGTCTATTCTGGCGACCACCGTTATGCGTTACGATGTTTATATCGATTTTAAAATCATCAAAGATTCCGTTTATTCCAATAACATTGGGCCGCTCACCGATTCTCTATCTAAAATGTTCGGAAAACCCAGAAGTTATTTCCGCGATCGCCTCGATCAGCAAAAAAAAGCAAAAAACCAGTATTACACCTTGGTAAAAGGTTTGGATTTCGATGATTACGACCGCATTCGCAAATTCCCCATCTTCGAGAAAGGAAAAAACAGAGGAGGTTTCATCATCGACCGAAATTTTAAAAGAGAACTTGCAACTACGCAAATCGGCGCCGGAACAATCGGCATGGATAATGGCGTCGCACAATCCGGTCTGGAAGGTGCTTTTTCAAAATATTTAACCGGCCAGGACGGCACACGTTTGGAACAGCGAGTAAATTCCAGCCAATGGAAACCTATTGATTACTGGAAAGTTCAGGAACCCGTCGATGGACAGGATGTTTATACCACAATTGACCTGAGAATTCAGGACATCGCGAGCTCCGCTTTAGAAAAACAACTCATCAAATTTGATGCAGAACACGGCTGCGTTCTGGTGATGGAAGTCGCGACCGGTAAGGTAAAAGCGATGGTGAATCTTCGTCGCACAGAGCCCGGAATTTATGTGGATGCTTACAACTATGCCTTAAAAGACGCCACAGAACCCGGTTCTACCTTCAAAACAGTTTCTCTTTTAGCGGCAATGGACGATGGTTTTATCGACGAAAACACCACGGTAAATGTGGGAAACGGCGTTTGGACCTACGCAAAACAGCGGATTTCCGACGGACATGGTGGCGGAACTTATGAAATTTCTGATGTATTGGCGAAATCGAGCAACGTGGGTTCTGCAAAACTCATCACAAAATATTATGCCGATAAGCCCGAAGTTTTCCTGGATCATTTAAGAAGATGGAAAATGTTCGACAAAATGGATATCGAACTGCCCGGAATCACCAAACCCTTCATCGTTACCCCCGAAAGCAAAAGATGGAACGCCGCCACTCTGGCGTCGTTAGCTTACGGTTATTCGTCCAGATTTAATCTTTTACAGCTTACCACATTTTATAACGGCATCGCCAATAAAGGGAAAATGCTGAAGCCTCTTTTTATCGACAAAATCATGAAAGACGGTCGCGTTCTATACGAAGCAAAACCCGCCACCATGGTCAACAAAATGGCTTCCGAAAAAGCCATCAACATGATGACAAGCGCTTTGACGAAAGCTGTTGAAAAAGGTACCGGAAAAAGTATTTTCACACCCAATCTAAAAATGGCCGGAAAAACGGGAACGGCCCGGTTTGAATACTGGAAACCCGGTCCTGCAAAATATCAGGCGAGTTTTGCAGGATTTTACCCCGCCGACAACCCGAAATATACCTGCATCGTTATGATCAACCAACCGGACAATTCGAAAGGCTTTTACGGCGCCACGGTTTCGGCCCCGGTTTTTAAAGAAATCGCCGGAAAAACCTTTTTGAAAACGCCTCAAAACATCGAGAAAGAATTATTGGTGGACAGAAAAGTCGATTTGAGCAAAATGCTCGAACCAAATGTGAAAATCGCCGTTAGCGGCAATCAAATGCCCCAGGTTGTTGGACTGATTGGAAAAAATATTATTCCGCAGCTCGAAAACCAAGGCTACAGAGTCGATTACAAAGGTGTTGGCAGAATTAAAGAGCAGTTTCCGAATCCCGGAACGGCCATCAATAAAAATCAAAGAATCTATCTGCAGTTGCAGAATTAATTAGATAGAAAAGGAAGGATCCAAAAGATTCGATAAAGAAATTATGAAGTTAGAAGAATTATTAAAAAGAATCCCGGTTTTGGAGACCATCGGAAATCAAAATCCGGAGGTTTCAGAAATCGTTTTCGACAGCCGAAATGTTGTTGCGGATTCGCTTTATGTTGCGGTGAAAGGCACGGTTTCCGACGGTCATTCTTTCATCGATTCTTCTCGGGAAAAAGGCGCAAACGTAATTGTCTGCGAGACTTTGCCTGAAAATTTAGATGAAAATGTTACGTACATCAAAGTAAAAGATGCTTCGAAAACTTTAGGTCAGCTTGCTTCCAACTTTTACGGCAACCCTTCGGAAAAACTCAGCTTAATCGGCGTTACCGGCACAAATGGAAAAACTTCCGTTGCAACAATTTTATTTGATATTTTCCGGATTTTAGGATTTAAATCGCTTTTAATTTCAACGGTCGAATACCGGATTGGTGAGGAAATTATTCCGTCCACGCACACAACGCCGGACGTAATTCGCCTCAACCAAATGTTGGCAAAAGCCGTCGAATTGGGTTGCGAATACGCTTTCATGGAAGTTTCTTCCCACGGAATCCATCAAAACCGAACTGAAGGGCTACATTTCAAAATCGCCGGCTTTACGAACATCACACACGATCATTTAGACTATCATAAAACCTTCGACGAATACATCAAAACAAAGAAGAGATTTTTCGACGAGCTGCCTGCAGATGCGATCGCCATTACGAACGTTGATGATAAGAACGGAAATGTGATGCTTCAAAACACAAAAGCCGAGAAGAAATCTTACGCTTTAAAAACGATGGCGGATTTCCACGGAAAGATTTTGGAAGCGGATTTTAATGGAATGTTACTGAATTTTAACGGCAAAGAATTCTGGACCACTTTAACAGGAAAATTCAACGTCTATAATTTGCTTCTCGCTTATGCCATAACGGTTGAATGTGGTTTTCACAGCGACGACGTTTTAAAGGCAGTTTCCCAATTGAAAAGGGTAAACGGAAGATTTGAAACGCTAAGATCCGACGGCGGAATTTTCTTCGTCATCGATTATGCACATACGCCAGACGCGCTGGATAATATTTTAGATTCCATCAACGAGATCCGCACAAAAAACGAAAGATTGATTACGGTTTTCGGCTGTGGCGGAGACCGCGATCATGTAAAACGCCCGGAAATGGGAAAAATTGCCACGCGCAAATCGACTCTGGCCATCATCACTTCCGATAATCCAAGAACGGAAAATCCGGAGGCAATCATCAAAGAAATCGAAGCAGGCGTTGAGCCACAATATTTCAGCAAATACACGTCGATCCCGGACCGTAAAGAAGCCATGAAAATGGCGATTAAATTTGCCGAACCGAAAGACATCATCCTCGTCGCCGGAAAAGGACACGAAAATTACCAGGAAATAAACGGCGTAAAACATCATTTTGATGATAAAGAAATGATTGTCGAATTAGCAAAATTAATGTCCAAATAAACCAATAAGCCTAAACCATGTTATACTACCTCTACGAATATTGTACAGCCCACGGAATCCACATTCCCGGCCTTGGCATGTTTAGATTTATCTCTTTTCGTGCAGGAATGTCGGTTTTGTTTTCCTTAATAATTGCGCTGATTTTCGGGAAAAAGATCATTAATTATTTGCGCAGAAGACAAATGGGCGAACTCGTTCGTGATCTGGGTTTAGATGGCCAGAAACAAAAAGAAGGTACGCCCACGATGGGTGGCCTCATTATTATTTTAGCCACTTTAATTCCGGTTTTACTTTTTACGCGGATCCTGAACATCTACATCGTTTTACTCATTATCTCCGTCGTATGGATGGGCGCGATTGGCTTCATCGACGATTATTTAAAGAAAATCAAAAAAAATAAAGACGGACTAAGCGGAAAATTCAAAGTTATTGGCCAGGTGGGTTTAGGCCTGATCGTGGGAATCACCATGTATTTCCATCCGGATATCACGGTAAAAAGAAAATATGCCGATGCGAAAGAAGTCAACAGAAATAACGTAGAACGCAACTTTATGCCCACGGAAAAAGCCACAGTTTCTACCGTTCCGTTTGTGAAAAATAACGAGTTCGATTACAGCGGAATTTTATTTTGGATGACGCCGGAAAAAGCACACGAATGGTCCTGGATCGTTTTTATCCCGATCGTGATTTTCATCGTAACGGCAGTTTCAAATGGCGCCAATATCGCCGACGGAATCGATGGGCTCGCCGCGGGAACAAGTGTCGTCATTCTGCTGACGCTCTCTTTTTTCGCCTACGTTTCGGGGAACATCATCTTCGCGGATTACCTGAACATTATGTTCCTTCCCAATATGGGGGAGACAACCATTTTCGCCCTCGCGCTCGTGGGTGCTGTGATCGGATTTTTCTGGTACAATACGTATCCGGCGCAGGTTTTTATGGGCGATACGGGAAGTTTAATGCTGGGCGGCGTCATCGCGGTTTTAGCGATTATTTTACGGAAAGAACTTATGATTCCCGTGCTTTGCGGAATTTTCTTAATTGAAAATATTTCCGTTATGCTTCAAGTAGGCGTTTTCAAATACAGAAAAAGAAAATTTGGGCTGGAATACGCTCAAAACAACAGGTTGTTCAAAATGTCGCCGCTTCATCATCATTATCAGAAAGAAGGATATCATGAAAGCAAAATCGTGAACCGAATGGTGATTATGGGCGTTCTGTTTGCAATCATTTGTTTAATTACATTGAAAGTTAGGTAGAACAAGTCTGCTTGTTCACAAATATAAAAAAAATGAAAATAGTTGTTTTAGGTGGCGGAGAAAGCGGTTTCGGCGCAGCTTATTTAGCGAAGAAAAAAGGCATGGAAGTCTTTTTGTCCGACAAAGGGCAAATTAAAGACGACTTCAAAAAACTTTTGACGGACGCTGAAATTGAGTTTGAAGAGAACCAACATTCGGAAGAGCGCATTCTTTCGGCCGACTGGATTATAAAATCCCCCGGCATTCCGAAAAAAGCAGATATTATTTATAAAATTAACCAAAAAGGAATCAGACTGTCGTCGGAGATCGAATTTGCCTCGGAATTTACAGATGCGAAAATCATCGCCATCACCGGAAGTAACGGAAAGACCACAACAACATCGCTCATTTATCATATTTTGAAGAACGATGATTTGAAAGTAGGTTTAGGCGGAAACATCGGCAAAAGCTTTGCAAAACAGGTGGCTGACGAAAACTTCGATTACTACGTTTTGGAAGTGAGTTCTTTTCAACTGGATGATATTCAAAACTTTAGACCTTATATTTCTTTATTGTTGAATTTAAGTCAGGATCATTTAGATCAGTACAATTACAATTACGAAGAGTATGCTCTGGCGAAATTCAGAATAATGGAAAACCAGGAAAACGATAATTTTTTCATCTACAACAAAGATGATGTCATGAGTTTGAGTCTGCTGGAAAAACTGGAAGTGAAAGCAAAGATGATCCCTTTTTCGACGAAGGAAAAATTAAAAGAAGGCGGTTATCTCAACGAAAATAAGATGATTGTAAAACTGTCCGATGAATTCTCGATGAAGATTGAAGAACTCTCCCTGGTCGGAAATCACAACATCGCCAACAGTTTGGCAGCGTCGATTGCGGGGAAAATTCTTCAGATCAATAACGAAAGCATCCGAAATTCACTGATGACGTTTCAGGCAGTGGAACACCGGCTGGAGCAGGTTGCGGAAATGAACGGCGTTAAATTCATCAACGACAGTAAAGCCACGAACGTTAATGCAACGTATTACGCTTTGGAAAGCATGAAGCAGCCCGCGATCTGGATTGTTGGCGGTGTTGATAAAGGAAATGATTATACAGAAATTGAAGATCTGGTGAAGAAAAAGGTAAAAGCCATTGTTTGCTTAGGCCTGGACAACCAAAAAATTATCGATTTCTTTCAGGATAAAACCGAACTGATTTACAGCACTTCGAGTATGGAAGAAGCCGTGAAAGTTTCAAAATCGCTCGCCCAGAAAGGAAACACGGTTTTGCTTTCTCCAAGTTGTGCGAGTTTTGATCTTTTCGATAATTACGAAGACCGCGGAAATCAGTTTAAAAAAGAAGTTTTAAAATAATAAATGGCCCCATAGCTCCCTCTCCTTTGGAGAGGGTCGGGGTGAGGATATGCAGGAAACAGAAAACAAATTCGAGCTGTTAAAAGGCGACAAAGTGCTTTGGAGCGTGATCTTACTGATCTCGTTCTTCTCGGTATTTCCCGTGTACTCTGCCAGTTCGAATTTGGAATATATCGTTAACAACGGCACAACGACTTCGCATCTCATCAAACACATGTTTTTTGTATTGCTGGGTTTGGCCATCATGCGCGGCGTAGGCTTTTTCAAATACGAACACATCGGAAAGCTCAGCAGTATTCTGCTTGCCGTTATGGTTTTGCTTCTGTGTTTAACCATGTTTACCGGTCAAAAAATCGATGGAGCGTCTGCCTCCAGATGGCTTAAAATTCCGGGCACGCCGATTTCTTTTCAACCCTCTTCGTTTGCTTATTTGTTGCTCGTCATCTACCTCTGCAGATATTTAACAAAAAGAATTAAAAGAGACCGACTTCCTATCGAGAACATTCTCTACATATTCGGTCCGGTAATGCTGGTTTTCGGCCTGGTTGCAAAAGATAACGGTTCTACCGCGTTGATGATTTTAATGGTATCGTTGGCGGTAATGGTCATCGGACAATTAAATAAAAAATACATTTTAGGTTTCATGGGCGTTTCCACCGTTGCCATCGGCATGTTTATGTTCTTGGCCCTGAAAACCGATTTAATCGGCAGCAACCGTGTTCACACATGGATGAGCCGCGTGGAAACCTTTAGCAACACAAAAAAAACGACCGATGTTGAGGATGAAACCTTAAAAGCAAAAAATTATCAGGTCATGCAGGCGAAAGCCGCCATCGTTCATGGTGGAATTACCGGTATGGGTCCCGGAAAAAGTGCTTTGAAACAGATGCTTCCGCAGTCCGCGTCGGATTTTATTTTCGCCATCATTGTGGAGGAATACGGATTTTTTGGCGCAATATTTTTAATTGTGCTTTACCTCATCATGATCATCAGAATCGTGATGATCGCCAGTAAAATGCCCGCTTTTTTCGGCAGTTTGCTCGTGCTCAGTTTGGGAATAATGATTTTCGTGCAGCTTTCCGTAAATATTGCCGTCGCCGTGAATTTAATTCCGGTGACGGGACAGCCCTTGCCATTGATTAGTTATGGTGGAACGTCGATGTTGGTAACCTATATTCAGCTTGGCATCATCCTAAATGTAAGCTCCAGAATCCAGGTTTACGATGAAGAAGGTATGGGAAAGACGCAGAATATCGAAGAAATAAATGATATCGCATAATTAATGATAAGAACGTTTACTCGAATTTGATTATCACTAATTGCGAGTTAACAATAAAATAAAAATGAACAGAAAACTAAAAATATTAATGAGCGGCGGCGGAACGGGTGGACACATCTTTCCGGCAATCGCCATTGCCGAGGAGATCAAAAAACGATTTCCGCAAGCTGAGTTTTTGTTCATCGGCGCGACCGGAAAAATGGAGATGGAAAAAGTTCCGCAGGCAGGTTATAAAATTGTTGGCCTGAATATCGCCGGTTTCGATCGCGGAAATTTGATGAAAAACTTGAACCTTCCCTTTAAAATAGTTTCAAGTTTAATTAAAGCCCGAAAAACCATTAGAGAATTTCAACCCGATTTCGCCGTCGGAACAGGCGGTTTCGCCAGTGGTCCTGCCCTGTATATCGCCGCAAGATTAGGCGTGCCGGTGTTTGTGCAGGAACAAAATTCTCTGCCCGGCAAAACGAATATCTTTCTTTCCAAAAAAGCCAAAGCTGTTTTCACGGCTTACCCCGATATGGAAAAGTTTTTCCACGGCACAAAAACTTTTTTTCTTGGAAATCCTGTTCGTAAGAATATCATTACGGACTTAATCGACATCAAAACAGCCAAAGAAAAACTCGGTCTAGATCCAAACAAATTGACGATCCTTTCCGTCGGTGGTTCTTTAGGATCCCGAACATTAAACAACGGTTGGAAAGCAAATTTAGGACAAATAGCAGAAAGAAATTATGAGCTCATCTGGCAAACCGGGAAAACGGATTTTAATGATTTGAAGAATGACGAATCGGTTACCGCTCATGAATCCTCCATCATGTTACGTGAATTTATTTCCGATATGGCTTTAACGTATTCCGCAGCAGATATAATTGTTTCCCGCGCCGGGGCTATTGCCATTTCTGAACTGGCCCTGACGAAAAAACCTGTGCTTTTGGTTCCCTTTCCGTTTGCCTCGGAAGATCATCAAACCAAAAACGCCATGACGCTGGTCGAAAAAAGGGCTGCCAAAATGGTAAAAGACGCGGACATGAAAGAGAAATTTCTTCCCACCTTATTAGCAATGTGCGAAGACGAAACGCTAAGAAAAGAAATGTCCGCCAATCTGGAATTTTTTGCCAAGCCCAAAGCCACGGAAGAAATTGTAGACGAAATTTTAAAGATTTTAAACATTTAGGAAAAAGCCACGAAGGGGCGCAATCAAAAGCAAAGGGTGAAGCCCTTTGAATGACAAAACCAGATCAGTAAAACGGAAATGAAACCACTACAAACATATCAAAACTTCTACTTCGTAGGGATCGGCGGCATCGGAATGAGTGCTTTGGCGCGCTATTTCAACGCCTCGGGGAAAAAAGTTCTGGGTTACGACAAAACCGTAACCAAACTGACTTCAGCCCTGGTGTCAGAAGGAATCGATATTGTTTTTGAGGATGTTCCTGACGATAAAATTCAAAATTTAAATAAAGAAAATACGCTCGTTATCTATACGCCGGCAATTAAGAAATTAGAGATCTTGAATTATTTCAATGAAAAGGGTTTTACGGTTTTAAAAAGAGCGAAAATTCTGGGCTTGATCACCGAAAACACCAACTGCATCGCCATTGCGGGAACGCACGGCAAAACAACGACTTCCTCTTTAGTCGCGCATTTGTGCAAAGAAGCCAATCTGCCTTTCTCCTGTTTTTTGGGTGGAATTGCGGAGAATTTTAAATCTAATTTCCTTTTTAACGGCAACGAAATTTCCGTGGTCGAAGCCGACGAATACGACAGAAGTTTCCTGAACCTGTCCCCAAATTGGGCTGCTGTAACCTCCATCGATGCGGATCATCTGGATATTTATGGCGATACAGAAACCATAGAACAGGGTTTCCGGGATTTTGCAGATCTTGTTCCGCACAGCGATCAGCTTTTTGTTCGAAAAGGAATTCACATTGGCAGAGAAACCAAAACTTACGCGGTGAATGAAGAAGCTGATTTTTATTCGGATAACATCCGCGAAATTGGCGATAAAATTTACTTTGATTTTCACACGCCAACGGAAGAAGTTGATGATTTTGTCTGGGAAATTCCCGGAATTCACAATGTTGAAAATGCCACGGTTGCCCTCGCAATTCTGAACAATCTCGGTGTCGGTTTCGAAACTTTAAAAAGTGGGATTGCCAGCTTTAAAGGCATCAAAAGAAGATATACGAAACATAATTTCGACAGCGGAAAAATTTATATTGATGATTACGCGCATCATCCAACCGAACTAAATGCGGTGATTGGCTCCATCAAAACTTTTTATCCGCACCAGAAATTGTTGGTGGTTTTTCAGCCGCATCTGTTCAGCAGAACACGGGATTTTGCGGAAGGTTTTGCAGAAAGTTTAAACAAAGCCGACGAATTAATTCTGCTCGACATTTATCCGGCGCGCGAATTACAGGAAAATTTTGAGGGGATTACCTCAGAATGGCTTTTAGACAAAATAGAATTACAGAAAAAGGAAGTTTCAACTTTAGAGAATGCCTTCAGCATAATAAAAGAAAAAGAGTTCGATGTTTTATTAACCGTCGGCGCGGGAAATATCGACACGCTATATGACGGTATTGTTGAATTGTTGAATGAAAAGTGATCAACGGAAATATTAAAAACACGGAGAACACTCTTAAAAGCGAAAGTCTCTGCGAAACAAAACATTAAAAAGAAAAAACTTTGTGAACGGTATGTTCATATTTATAAAAAATGAAAAACAAATTCAGAATATTAAAAATTTTAATTACAGTAATCATCTTTGGATTTCTGCTGAGTTTTTCGTTGAAAAGATTCAATAATAAACCTATGGAAAAAGTTTCGGTTAATTTGACCAAAACTAAAAATCCGGTTTATTTTATTGATGAAAAAGATGTAAAAGACCTCGTAAAAAAATCCAATCCTACGAAAAGAATTGGCGATATCGATATTCCTGACCTGGAGAAAAAACTCAATCAGCTTCCGGCCGTGGACAGCGCCAATGTATATCTGAATTTAAACGGAAACCTCAATCTGGACATCAAACAAAGAGTTCCGGCTTTCCGGCTCAATAAAGACGGCAAAGATTTCTACGTGGACGAAAAAGGAAATGAATTTCCGACGTCGAAAAATTATTCCTATCCCTGCATGCTCGTAACCGGCAACGTAAAAGAATCCGAGTACGAAAAACTGGCAGATCTCGTCAACAAAATCGATCATGATGAATTCAGTAAAAAATATTTCATCGGGATTTCCAAAGAACAGGGTGGTTACAATTTATTAACAAGCCAGGGAAATTATAAAGTCGAAATAGGCGATCTGGACAGGATTCACCTTAAAGTAAAAGGGTTTAAAACTTTTGTTGAAAAATATTTGATTTACCAGCAACCGGAAAAATACACCAAAATTTCCGTGAAATACGACAATCAAATCGTCACGACATTGAACCCGAACTTTGCAGAAAACGACAGCATCATCAACGTAGGAAATAAAGAACTCGCGAAACTGCCCATAATCGCTCAGAAAAAAGCGGACGCATCCAAAAGTACCGGTACAAATCCCGCAAGAACAGAAAAAGCAAAACCTGCAATAAAGAAAGCCGCTACAAAACCTGCAGCGAAAAAGACAACTCCGGCAAAACCGAAAACTACCGTAAAAAAGGAAACCGCGAAGCCAAAAGCTTCAACATCAAATAAAACCACAACTTCCGCCCCGAAAAAACCCAAAGCGAAAGTTAAAATAGAATAAGAAAGTCCGCAAGGATCAATTATAAAGCCGCACCTAAAGAACGCGGAAAAAGAAAAATCAAATCAAATCGACATACAAATGGAAAATCACGAGTACTCAGTAGGCCTCGACATCGGAACCACAAAAATTGTAACGATTGTTGGAAGAAGAAACGCGCACGGAAAAATTGAAATTCTTGGCGTTGGAAAGGCAAAAAGTTTGGGCGTTCACAAAGGTATTGTGAACAATATTTCCCAAACCATTCAGTCCATCAAAGCCGCGGTGGCTGAAGCGCAATCCAGTTCCGGCGTTCCTATTCACAAAGTTACCGTAGGAATTGCAGGCAAACACATTCGCTCTTTGCAACATTCAGATTATATTATGCGGGAAAATCCCGACCAATATATTACGGAAGACGATATTGAAAAACTGAAAGATCAGGTAAAAAAATTGGTCATGCTTCCGGGCGAAGAAATTATTCATGTTCTTCCGCAGGAATATAAGGTTGATTCTGAAGGTGAAATTCAGGAACCTGTCGGCATGCACGGAAAACGTTTGGAAGCCAACTTCCACGTGGTCGTGGGACAAATGGGCAGCATCCGAAATATCGCCAGATGCGTTCGCGAAGCCGGCTTAGAAATGGAAGCCCTGACCTTAGAACCATTGGCTTCATCCGAATCCGTACTTACAAAAGAAGAAAAAGAAGCCGGAGTTGCCATCGTCGATATTGGCGGCGGAACAACGGATATTGCAATTTTTAAAGACAACATCATTCGTCATACCTGCGTCATTCCTTATGGCGGCGGCATTATTACCGATGATATTAAAGAAGGCTGTTCCATTATCGAAAAACATGCAGAACAGTTGAAAGTTAAATTTGGGTCTGCCGTGCCGGAACTGGAGAAAGACAGCACCTTCGTAACCATTCCCGGCCTACACGGAAGACCCGACAAAGAAATTTCTTTAAAAACTCTCGCGCAGGTTGTTAATGCCCGTGTTGAAGAAATTTTAGAAATGGTAAACACCGAACTAAAAGCCTATGGCGCGTTCGAGCAAAAGAAAAAACTCATCGCCGGAATCGTTTTAACAGGCGGTGGTTCAAATTTGCGTCACCTTCGTCAGTTAGCCAATTATACGACAGGTTTCGACAGCCGGATTGGTTTCGCAAACGAATACGTTGCCAACGACAAGAACCAACATTTAAAAGGTCCGGAATATGCAACATCCATCGGGCTTTTAATGGAAAGTTTAAAAATTCGCGACAAGAAAAACGGCATCGAACAACCCGAAGAAATTGTCGAGAAAGAAGAAGTAACGCCCGCTCAAAATATGACAGCACCGGAAGCGCCACAATTTAGAACCGAGGAAGAAGTGATTTCTCAAACCTCGGAGCGACGAAGAAACAAGCTCACCATCGGACAAAAAATTATGGAAAGCGTTAAAAAAATTCTTCGAAGAAGTAGAATAAATATTTAAATTGATGATCTATCAATCATTCATCAACATTATCACCTATCATTAATCAATTATCAACTATACAAATATGGAAAATTTGAACACCCCAGGATTTTCGTTTGATTTACCAAAAGGAAATTCCTCAATTATAAAAGTAATCGGAGTCGGTGGCGGCGGAAACAATGCACTGAAACACATGTACGAGCGCGGGATTCATGGCGTAGATTTCGTTATCTGCAATACCGATTCGCAAACTCTGGACAACAATCCAGTGTCCAATAAAGTTCAGCTTGGCTTAACCATTACGGAAGGTTTAGGCGCCGGTGCAGATCCTGATGTTGGCGAAAAAGCCGCCATCGAAAGCATCGAAGACATCAAAGCAGCCATGGGACAAAACACCAAAATGGTCTTTATTACTGCCGGAATGGGTGGTGGAACCGGGACGGGTGCCGCGCCAATCATTGCGAAAGTCGCGAAAGACATGGGCATTTTAACAGTCGGAATTGTAACGATTCCTTTCAGTTTTGAAGGAAAAAGAAGACTGGAGCAAGCCGATATCGGTTTGGAAAAATTAAGAAATAACGTCGATTCCTTAATCGTCATCAACAACGATAAATTACGCCAGCAGTTTGGAAACCTTGGATTTAAATCCGGCTTTTCCAAAGCCGATGAAGTATTAACCAACGCTGCGAAAGGCATGGCAGAAGTTATTACGGGTTATTTCGATGTAAATATCGATTTCCGGGATGCGAAATCCGTTTTGGCGAATTCCGGCACCGCATTAATGTCTAACGGTGTAGCCTCCGGCGAAAACAAAGCCGAAGACGCGGTGAAAAAAGCCCTGGATTCTCCATTGCTGAATGACAACAAAATTACCGGCGCCAAAAATGTATTGCTTTTGATCCGAAGTGGTTCCGAAGAAGTGACCATGGACGAAATCGGAGTGATCATGGATCATATTCAAAAAGAAGCCGGAAATACCGCAGATATTATTTTCGGTGTTGGAACCGACGAAGAATTAGGCGATTCTGTAAGCGTTTTAGTGATTGCGACCGGCTTTTCTAACGAAGATAAAAAACATGCCGGATCTGCAGAGAAAATAAAATTCGCCTTGGGAGATTCTATGGAACCAACCAGAACTTCGCCCTTCAAACAGAAAATGGAGAAAGAAGAGATCACGCGCGAAGATTTCACACGAAAAAGCCTCTTTATTTTAGATGATGAAGATGATTTGAATACGCCTGAATTTAAAGTAAAAACGTCCTCAAGACCTGCTGCGTTTGAGCACGAAACTCCCACAGAGGTAACTTTTTACGATTTGGAAGAGGAAAAACCGCAACAAACCTTCAACACATGTGAGGAAGAAAATGAAATGAATCTGTTTTCTTTTGATCATAACGACGTTTCGGAATCTTTAGAGCGGGAATCCTTCACCTTCGAAACTGAAGAAAGAAAGGAAAAAAAGCCTGCACCGCCGCAAACAAATTTTTCGGAGGAAATTTCAAATGAATTCACTTTTTTCGTAAATGAACCGATTGAGGAGCCAAAAGCTGAAACACCACAGCCCAAGGTAGTAATTAAGCCACAACCGGTTCAAAAAACTGAAATAAAGGTGGAGGAAGAAATAGTGGAAAACACTGAAGAATTATCAAAATTCGAATCGGAAGATGATTTTACCTTCATCACCAAACCTACTTCCTCAGACAAAATTTTGGAACGCCGAAACAAACTGAAAGAATTCAACTCCAGATATCAGGTTTCCGATAAAGAAAGCGATTTCACCAATATTCCGGCTTTCCGACGTAAAAATATTACGTTAGACGGCAACAGTGCCTCCGAGCAAACCATCAATAATTTCCTTACAGAAACGGATGGAAAAATGCAGGTTCGCGAAAACAGATTCTTAAACAAAGACGTAGATTAATAATGTGATCATGTGTTAAATTGAAAATGTGCTAATTACATTATCAAATTGACCAATTATCAAACTTTGAAATTAAAATTATGAGCTTAGAAATTATCATCAGCGACGCCATTAAAGACGCCATGAGAGCCAAAGACAAAATAGCTCTGGACGCTTTGAGAGCCGTGAAATCGCAGATTCTTATGTTGAAAACTGAGGCCAAAGGTGCCGAAGTTTCTGCAGAACAGGAAATTGCCATCCTGCAGAGAATGATCAAGCAACGCAAGGATTCTTTTGACCAGTACATGGGACAGGACCGAAAAGATTTGGCCGATGTGGAAGAAGCACAGATGAAAGTCATTGAAAAATATCTGCCGCAGCAACTTTCAGCGGAAGAATTAGAAGCAGAAATAAAGAAAATTATTGCTGACACCGGCGCCGAAAGCGCCAAAGATTTAGGAAAAGTAATGGGAATGGCGAGCAAAGCACTTGCCGGAAAAAGCGACGGAAAAAGCATTTCCGAAATGGCGAAGAAACTACTTTCTTAATAATAGTACGGATATTCAACCTTTGCATATCGATTTGATTGAAACCCGAAACATTTTTTGTTTTCGGGTTTTTTCTGCCAAAAAGACTGTTATTGAAATTTGGAATGATTTTGATCACTAATTTAGATGAACTTAATAATTCAAAAAGAATTAAATTTGCAACAGCAATTTTTTTGAAATTGAATTCGAATTTTAAACCATAAATTATATAAATATGTATCCAGAAGAATTAGTAATGCCCATGAAGGCAGAGCTTACCGATAAAGGCTTTCAGGACTTAAGAAGCTCGGAAGCTGTAGATAACGCAATTAATAAAGAGGGAACTACGCTTTTGATGATCAACTCCGTTTGCGGTTGCGCAGCAGGAGCGGCACGACCAGGCGTCATTTTCTCTTTAACTGGCGAGAAGAAACCCGATCATCTAACAACAGTATTTGCCGGCTTTGATGTGGATGCGGTAGCTGAAGCGCGCAAATTTTTGGCGCCTTTCCCACCAAGCTCTCCGTGTGTAGCGCTTTTCAAAGATGGTGAGTTAGTTCATATGCTCGAAAGACACCACATTGAAGGAAATCCGGCTGGCGCAATTGCCGCTAATTTGCAGGCTGCCTACGACGAATACTGCTAAACGAAACATTTAGTCGATAAAAAATTCCGCTCCTTAAAGGGCGGAATTTTTATTTTTCTTCCACGAACTCGCGTTTCGCCATCGCCAAAAGGAGATCTGCTTTAATCCTGTGCAATATTACTTTTTCTTCAGCTTCAGAAGTCGCTGTTTCCGCCTGGAGATTAATTTGGCTTTTAATAAAGTGGACGATCGTACGAAGATCCTGCAAGTTCACTTTTTCTTTGTCATACTCGAAATCCCGCTGTACACCGTCGATGATCAGTCGGATAACCGATTTTAAATGTGGTTTTCGCCCAGACCGTAAAAAAATAAGAACAGCCAGTCCTCCTAAAATCAGCAGCGTTCCAGCGATTGCAAACAGCGCGAAAAAAAGCAGCAGTCCTCCAAGCATTAGAAAAACGGAAAACAGCAGGATATTTCGCTGTTTAACGTGATATGCATCAAGATCAGACTCATATTCTTCTACCAGATCGAGCATACCAATGCCTTGCACTGCGTGGAGGGAAAATATTTCACTTGAACCCGGTTTTGTGATCTGGATTTTTCGTCGGGACACCGTCAAAGTAATAGTGTCACTCTGGAAGTGATGTAATGGGGTGTCTATCTTCAGCGTTTTCAAGGTGATAAATGCGGGATTAAGTGGAATTTGAGCAAGGTCATTTCTCCATACTATCAAAGTTGAGCAATTCCACAACACCAAAAATGTACATTCGTGTTCAATAATGACCTAAAAAAGACGATAAAGCCAAAATTTTAAAGTGCAGCTAAGTTTCGCGCGAGAAACTTAACGGGTCTTTAAATGAAAAATATTATATTTGTCAATATGGCAACAAAGGCGCTTTTCAATACCGTGGTCAATTGGTTTATGAGGCAGCGGATCGATCAGATTCAAAATTTCATGAATCACCCTATTGAAACGCAGAACGGGTTATTGCTGTCTCAGCTCTATCATGCAGAAAACACCGATTACGGGAAAATTCACGGCTTTAATGCCATTTCGTGTTATGATGATTTCCGCCGCAATATTCCCATCGTTACTTACGAAGATTTCGAACCTTATATTGAGCAGGCCCGCCAGGGAAAACCCGATATTAGCTGGCCCGGCTACATCCGAAAATTCGCAAAATCTTCCGGAACCACAAACGCGAAAAGCAAGTTTATTCCTATTTCAAGTGAAAGTTTAGAAGATTGCCATTTTAAAGCGGGTAAAGATTTGGTTTCAATTTACGCCAACAATCATCCCGAGAACAACCTTTTTCTCTACAAAAATCTGCGCCTGGGCGGAAGTTCCGAGCTTTATGAAGACTTCAATACCACCTTTGGAGACCTGTCTGCAATCATGATTGAAAACCTGCCTTTTTGGGTAGAAATTACAACGACGCCAAGTAAGAAAGTTTCGCTGATGTCCGAATGGGAAAGCAAGCTTTGCGCAATCGTCTCGGAAGTCCGGAATGAAGATGTAGGTAGCCTTTCCGGCGTTCCGAGCTGGATGATGGTTTTGCTCCAAAGAATTTTAACCGAAACCGGTAACCAAAATATTACGGAGCTTTGGCCAAATCTGGAAGTTTTTTTTCATGGCGGCATCAGTTTTAAACCGTACAAAGACCAATACCGAAAATTAATCGGAAAAGATATTAATTACTACGAAATTTACAACGCTTCCGAAGGGTTTTTCGGCATTCAGGATCAGCACGGCAGCGACGAAATGCTGCTCATGCTCGACTACGGAATTTTCTATGAATTTATTCCCATGGAAACTTTCGACCTTAAAAATCTACAGGCCATCCCCTTGGAAAAGGTAGAGATCGGAAAAAATTACGCCATGGTCATCACCACCAACAGCGGACTTTGGCGGTATCTCATTGGAGATACGGTTCGTTTTACATCCTTAAAACCTTTTAGAATAAAGATTTCGGGCCGTACCAAACATTATATTAATGCTTTCGGCGAAGAATTGATGATCGATAACGTCGAAACTGCGCTGGGCAAAGCATGTGAAATCACCGGTTCGTGCGTATCCGACTTCACGGGAGCACCGGTTTTTATGAAGGATGGGGAAAGCGGCGCACACGAATGGATTTTTCAGTTCTCCATTGAACCTGAAGATCTGGATCGTTTTACCGAAATTTTCGACGGGCACTTAAAATCTATCAATTCCGATTACGAAGCCAAACGATATAACAACATCACGTTGAAAAAACCCATTGTACACGTTGCCAAGCCTTATCTCTTTTACCAGTGGATGGCAGAACGTGGCAAGTTGGGCGGACAAAATAAAGTTCCGCGGCTCAGCAACGATCGCGAATATATTGATCCTTTACTGCTGATGAACCGCTAACTTATCATATTTTAAGGAATTAATCCTTTTTTCTTAAATCTTCCTTCGCTTTTTCTGCGCCTTGCTCTACTTTTTCCGCACCTTTTGCGGTAGCATCTTTCAGGTCTTCACCGGCTTTTTTCAATTCGTCTCCTGCTTTATTGGCTGCAGCGTCAATTTTTTCTCCCGCTTTATTTAACTTTTCTTTGGCTTTATCGACGGTAGAATTAATTTTTACAGAGTCGAACGCGGTTGATTTCTGAGTTTCAACCGTTGTTGTAGTAACGCTGCCATCCGGATTTTCAGACGTTTCTATCTTAGTTTCCGTCTGTTTGCAACTAGTGAAAAACAAAGCCAATATTGCTGTCGTAAAAAAAGATGCTTTCATAATTTAAGGGTGTTTTTAAAATTCAAATATAAAAAATTATGGATTCGTCGTGTTTTGTGCGGAAGGAATTGCGACTTCAGACTTTGCTTTTTCTTTCTTTAATTTTAAGGCTTCTGCCTTTTTCTGTACTTCCTCCTGTTTTGCGGCGGCTTTCTCTTTTTCGGCGGCTTCATTTTTCAAAACTTTTTCCGCAATCATTTTTTCCTGAATTGCTTTTAAAGAATCTTGATACATTTTTGAGGAAATTCTGATCTTCCGTGCAATATTTTCAGAGGTGGCACCTGTTGAAAAAGAATCCACAGCCACCGTATCATAGGGCGCAGCGGTAGAACCCGACTGAACTGCAAACTCCTTTCGTGCTTCCTTTTTTCCACAAAAAACAAGGGATAACAATATACCAAGCAAAAGAACTCTCTTCATTTTAATCAATTTTAAATTCCGCAATTACCGGGAAATGATCAGATAATTTTATACTGCGGTCTACCCGATAACTAACGGGTTTTATGGTCTCGGAGACAAAGATATAATCAATCCTGATCGGAAATTTATAATCGTGAAAACTTGTTGCACTTCCCTTTCCTGCAGTCACAAAAGCATCTGTTAAACCTTTTCCGAGCGTATAATATTCGTAAGAATTCGGCACCGAATTAAAATCGCCCGCTAAAATCACCGGATAAGGTGAATGGTCGATCGCTTCGCGAACATCGGAAACTTCGTCTTGATGAATTTTAAAAGTTGGGATCAGCCTCTTTAAAACGTACTTCATCTTTACTTTATTTTCTTCCAGATCTTCGGCAGGTCTCACCTTTTGCTTATCAAACGAAAACGGATTTAAATAAACAATTACAATCCGAATGATTTTGCCGTTGATGTTGATATCGGCGTAAAACGAATTTCCGTTTCCGGATTTCGCTAATTTCTCCTGTTTTACAATCCTGTATTTGGAATTGAGCGCCACAATTTGATACTCGTCAGTTTTATACGGGTAGCCGGGAATATTTAATTCGCTCCCGCATTCTTGCCCGATAATGATGTCTGCCTTTGTACTTATAAGATAATCGTAGAGTTTTTCCCTTCCCATTGAGCCGTTTTTGATGTTCATGGTCACGATTTTTAAATTGGGTTTTACACCGGATTCCGTTGTAAAATTAACCCACCTTTGAACAGGCTTGAAAAAAATAAATGATATCAGAAGAAAGAAAACAGCTCTCTTTTTCCACATCGCTACCCAGAAAATACAAAGCACGATATTAAGAATCATCAACACCGGAAACATCAGCGAAAGCAGATTAAACCACGGAAATGTTCGCGGCAAAACGTAATCATTCAGCAAAGTTCCGAGCAACAGAACGATGATTGCGAGGTGCATCAACACCAAAAAAATCTTAGGATCTTCACTACGTTTTAATTAATTCGGAAGCGGTTTTTCTTCCAGTACATCGCCAAGAGAAAACCCACGAGCGCGCCGCCAACATGCGCGAGATGGGCGATGCCGCCTACGTTTCCCGTAACCCCCAAAAATATGGACCCGACAACAATGACGGGCAAAACATATTTCACTTTAACAGGAATCGGTATGAACATGATCCCAATCTCTGCATCCGGAAATAAGGTCGCGAATGCTGCAATTACGCCAAATATCGCACCGGACGCGCCCACCATCGGTACCGTAAGGATCGACTGCAAATTATTCACAAGCCCCTGCTGCATTGCAATTGCCTCGGCATTGCCTTTAAAAGAAACACTTTCGCCCGATAAATACCCATTCAGATCAAAACCGAAACTTTTCAAACTCGTCTGGATTTGCTGCACCTCCATAAAATTCCACAGGTTGAAAAGGAAGAACGCTCCCAAACCACTCACAAAATAAAGAATGACGTATTTTTTTCGCCCAAAATCCGTTCGAGCACCGGCCCAAAACTGTACAGCGTAAACATATTGAAAAGGATGTGCATCAATCCGCCGTGCATAAACATATGCGTAACAACCTGCCACGATCTGAAGTAGGGGGAAAAAGGGTAAAATGCCGCGAATTTCATATACAAAGCCTGGCTGTTCAGCAAATAAAATAATCCAAAAACAATAACATTCAGGATAATAATATTTCTGGTAATCGGCGGTAGCGTATTGAACATATTTTTTAAAATTTATTTTTTAAGTCGTCCAGCGGCACTTCGATAAAGCAGCGCTTTCCGGAGGGCAGATAATCCGGAAAACCCAAAGCGGTAAAGTCGCGGATCACCTGCTCGGCATCGTGTTTATACAGGAAATCGAATCTGGATTTACTTTGGATTTTATTCCATTGATTTTGGTAGAACTGCAGGAATTCGTCTTCAGTTCTGTACTCTAAAATTTCGAAAAGATGCTCCATGAATTTCATCACTTGCGTTTCTTTTAAGCCCTCCGGTACCGCATCGATGCGTAAAACATTATCATTGGCAATCACCATCTCGAAACCCAGATCCGGCAGAAATTTTTTAATGGACCGGAATTTATTTTTCTCGGTTTCATTCATGTGATATTCCAGCGAAAAAAGCAGCGTCTGCTTTTCGTTGCCGCGCTTTTTCCTGGAATTTCTTTCGCTGACGACGAGGCGGTGCATTCTGCCCAGATCGAGCATAAGAGTTTTGCCGTTTTTATTGAAAAGCCAGTATCCGTTCGGCAGGCGCATCAGGTCTTCATCGAAATCTTCGTCTTCGAAAAGATTTATTTTTGAAGGCTCCGCCTGTGTGTTTTGCTGATACATATCCGTCATCGCAATTTTTTCGCCCGCGGAAACTACTTCTTCCGTAAACGGATTGTAATTACGGTCTACGGTGATTTCCGGGCTTTTATAACTTCCGCTGTTGCCTTTCTGATGAACAAAAGCGTCGATGGCACTGTCTTTTTCGAAATCCAGACTCGGCGCCACATTGTAAATTCCGAGCGATCTTTTTATGGTAGAACGTACGAGCGCAAAAATGAGACTTTCATCTTCGAACTTAACCTCCGTTTTTTGGGGATGAATATTAACGTCCACTTTACCGAAATCCAGTTCTAAAAAAAGGAAAAAGGTTGGAATATATCCCGGTAACAGCAAACCTTCGAAAGCTTCCTGAACGGCTTTATTGAAATAGGCGCTGCGGAAAAACCTGCCGTTCACAAAGAAAAACTGTTCGCCGCGAACTTTTTTCGCGCCTTCGGGTTTTGCCACGAAGCCGTTCAGTTTTATCCAGCCCAAATCTTCTCGGATGGGAACCAAAAGCGGCTGCAATTTGCGCCCGAAAATCTCGATAATTCTTTGGAGTAAATTGGATTTCCGCAGGCGGAAAATAATATCGTCGTTGTGGAAAAGTTCGAAATCGGTGTTTTCGTGCGCCAAAGCAACGCGCTGAAATTCATCGATAATATGCCGAAATTCTACATTGTTATTTTTAAGGAATTTTCGGCGCGCCGGCACATTATAGAAAAGATTTTTCACGGAAAAATTCGAGCCTTCCGCGGTTTGTATGGGCTCCTGAAACTGAAAACCGCCGCCTTCAATATAAATATTCGTGCCCGCTTTCGCATCTTTCGTTTTCGTGCGCAGTTCTACCTGAGAAACCGCGGCGATCGAAGCCAACGCTTCCCCGCGAAAACCTTTCGTGGAAATTTTGAAAATATCTTCGGTCGTACTTATTTTGGACGTTGCGTGTCTTTCGAATGCCAGGCGTGCATCGGTGTCGCTCATGCCGGTGCCGTTATCAACGACCTGAATGAGATTTTTGCCCGCATCACGAATGATGAGTTCCACTTTTGTGGCGCCCGCATCGATGGCATTTTCCATCAATTCCTTTACGATGGACGCGGGTCTCTGTACCACTTCGCCCGCGGCAATCTGGTTCGCAACATGATCCGGTAAAAGTTTGATTATATCCGTCATCTATAATAATTCGCCACAAAAATAGTGATTCAAATGCCGTTTAAGGAATAATTTCGGGAAATACTTCCGCCAATTACCAGTATTTAATTCCGTCGATTTTAACCGAAACTTTTTTGGCTATTTTTTCGGGAATATTTCTTTGGTCGGCACGATGTTTCAACTCGAATTTCCGTTTTTTCCGCAGCACCATAAAATGATAATCTTCTTCTTCCCAAATACTGTATTTCTCGAAGAAAACCAATTCCAGATTATGTTTTTCCAGATGCTGCATCAAAGGAAAAAGTTCTACTTCCTGATCGATAAACTGCAAGGTTTCGGGATGGTGAACTCTGGTATAGCTGATGTATTGTGGATTCGGAATATTGATGGCGATTCTCGTCTGCTCCGTGCAAATGTGCGCCAGATTACCGAAAAGTTCGCCGTGCTGCTCCAGCGGAATATGTTCGATGACATCCATCAACGTAATGAAATCGAAAGCCGAATTTTTGGGTTGATATTTTACCACGTCGGCAACATCGAGGTGGACGTTTTTTTTCTTTTTCAGCTCCTGTTTCGCGACGGCGACGCTTTTTCCGCTCAAATCGACGGCTTCTACAATTCCTTTTGAAACTTTTTTAACCAGTAATTTCGTGAAGATTCCCACGCCGCAGCCGAGTTCGAGAACTTTCGAATTTTCTTTTAATCCTAAACTCAAAAGTCTTTTGTAAAGTGAAATTAATCGTTCGTTCGCGCCAATCTTTAATTGTCTTTGAACGTATTCGTCATAAAATCCGGAGATTTCCTCTTGTTTCATGGCGTAAAAATAATGATTTTAATTTTGCTTTAAAGAGAAAAAACTTTCTGAAAAAAGATTCAGAAAGTTTTTTTTAGTGGTCATATTTCAAAAGAATTTTCCCCCGCAGCCCGGCCTGAACGGAGCTCTTTTTTGGCCGCGGAACGCGGAAAAAAAAGCGGGAGTGGAGGACGGAAATGTCTGCCCAAAAAATTATTTTACTAAAGTTTTAAATCCCATTTCGAAGAGCGCAAAACTGAGAATGTCGGCATTTTCGCCAATCACCTGGTCCGTGCTTCTGCCCGCGCCGTGGCCGGCGTTGGTTTCGATGCGCACCAAAACGGGATTGCTGCAGGCCTGCTTTTCCTGTAATTCCGCGCCGAATTTGAAGGAGTGCGCCGGGACCACGCGATCGTCGTGATCGCTTGTGATGATCATGGTTGAGGGATAGCAAACGCCTTTTTTCACGTTATGAACCGGCGAGTAGGATTTTAAGTAACCGAACATTTCTTTGCTGTCTTCGGCGGTGCCGTAATCGTAGCTCCAGCCCGCGCCTGCAGTGAATTTGTTGTAGCGCAGCATGTCCAGAACGCCGACTCCGGGGACGGCCACTTTTGCAATATCGGGACGCATCGTCATTGTAGCGCCCACGAGAAGACCGCCGTTGGACCTACCGGAAAGCGCGGTAAATTCTTTGGAGGTGTAATTATTTTCCTGTAGATACTCGGCCGCGGCGATAAAATCTTCGAAGACATTTTTCTTTTGCATTTTGGTGCCGGCGTCATGCCATTTTTTACCGTATTCTCCACCGCCACGAATGTTGGGAACGGCGTAAATGCCACCGTTTTCCATCCAAATCGCATTCACGACGGAGAAAGAAGGTTGCAGACTGATGTTGAAACCGCCGTAAGAATAAAGAATCGTTGGGTTTTTGCCGTCCCGTTTCAAACCTTTTTTGTAGTTGATCATCATCGGAATTTTGGTGCCGTCTTTCGAAGTATAGAAAACCTGCTCGGACACGTAATTGTCTGCATTGAATTTCACATTCGGCTTCTGATAAACTTCAGATTTTCCGGTTTCTGCATTGTATTTATAAATGGTTCCTGGTGTAATATAATTCGTGAAAGAATAATAAAGGTCGTTCTCTTTCTCCTTTCCGTTGAAACCTCCCGCCGTTCCGATGCCGGGCAGATCAATGCTTCGCACCAGTTTACCGTTGTAGTCCAACTGTTTAACGGAAGTTACGGCATCCTGCATGTATTTGGCGAAAATGTAGCCGCCGCCCGTAGAGACGCTCAATACATTCTCGGTTTCGGGAATAACATCGGTCCAGACCTCTGGTTTGTTGATGTTGAATTTCACGAGACGCATGTTTGGGGCGTTTTTATCGGTTAAGGCATAAATAAAATCGCCTTTCGAATCGATGAAGTTGGTATTAAACTCGTAGCCTTTTTGGACCGGAATAAAATCTTTATTGGTTTTTAAGTCTTTAATATAAAACTCGTTGCCGTTGGTGGCTTCGGACGCGCTGAGGATCTGGAAACGTTCGTCGTCGGATACTCCAACGCCCATGTATCTGCGTTTAAAATTTTCACCACCAATAATTAACTCATCCTGCGCCTGTTTTGTACCTAATTTGTGAAAATAAACTTTGTGCGTATCTGTTTTGGCGGAAAGTTCGGAGCCTTCGGGTTTGTCGTAGCTGGAATAAAAGAAACCTTCGTCCCCTTTCCAGGACGCGCCGGAGAATTTAACATCGATGATGGTTTCGTCGATAATTTCTTTCGTTAAAGCGTTGAGAATAATTATTTTATTCCAGTCGCTGCCGCCTTCGGAAATTGAATAAGCGACTAAATTTCCTTTTTTGTTGAAGGAAACTCCGGCCAAAGACGTCGTTCCTTTTTCAGAGAATTTATTCGGGTCCAAAAAAACTTCCGTCTTACCGCTTTTATCTGTGCGGTAAAGCACAGACTGCGCCTGAAGACCGTCGTTCTTATAAAAATACGTATACTCTCCTTCTTTGAAAGGCGCACCAATTTTTTCGTAGTTCCAGATGTCTTTCAGCTGCGCGCGGATGTCTTCGCGAAACGGAATTTTCTGTAAATAACTATTGGTGAAGGCCACTTCGCGCTGCACCCAATCTTTGGTGTCGTCGGCGCGGTCGTCTTCCAGCCAACGGTAAGGATCACTGACTTTTGTTCCGAAATAATCGTCGGAGTGATCGATTTTTTTTGTTTCGGGATATTTCAAATTACTGGTCATTTTTCGGGGCGCACACGAGGCAAACATGAGGGCCGCCATTCCAATTGTAAAAATTTTAAAATTCATTGATGAAGGATTTGGTCAAAACTACCAAATTTTATCGAAAGAAAAAAGAGATGCGGCTTAGCGGCTGCGCGGTGTAAAGATTAATTTTTACGGTACGATATGTGCAAAACTGTAGTTTTAACAAAATTTAAACTTAATTTGGGTTCAAAGGAATAAAATTTGATACATCATTAGCTCAAAATCTTACTATGAAAAAGGAAACAGGAATTTTATTGGCAGGAAGTATCGGCCTTCTCATCGGTCTTGGACTGTTTGGCGTCCGACGGTTTTTATCGAAAAAAAGTAAAGATTATAACGACTACTACTCCGACTTTCATCGCCATTTCGAAAAAAGCAAGGATGATGATTATCACGATGGCGTCGAATTTCTGGCGATGCTCTAAAGATTTTTAACACCAAATTACATCCTGTCTCATTTCTGAAACAGGATTTTTTTGTGGATAAAAATGTAATTGAGAAAGCGATTATTTCAACCAGAAGTCGTTAATTTTGCGATAAGAATTAAATATAAATGTCTCTCGAAAATTCCAAAAACGGTCAGGGCGCACAGCGAAACGAAATTAACCGTTTCGAGAGGTATACCTTTGAGCCAGAGGAAGAAGAGTTCGAAAACACGAAGATCAAATTCACGGAAGTTTTTCCGAAAACCATCGTCAATACGGTAAAAAGTCCGGATCTCGCCATGGACTATTCGTTGAACCCCTATCAAGGTTGTGAGCACGGCTGTTCCTATTGTTTAGCACGACCAACGCATGAATACTGGGGCTTTTCGGCGGGCACTGATTTCGAACGAAAAATTATGGTGAAGAAAAACGCGCCGGAACTTCTGGAAAAATTTTTCCAAAAAAGAAATTACATCGCCAAAACCATCATGCTTTCGGGAAACACGGATTGCTATCAACCGGCCGAAAGACATTTTGAAATCACGAGAAAAATTCTGCAGCTCTGTTTGGATTACCGCCATCCGGTTGCTATCCTGACGAAAAACGCCCTCGTTCTGCGCGATCTTGATCTATTGAAACCATTGGCAGAACAAAATCTGGTTTCAGTTTCTTTAAGCATTCCGACGATGAATGAGGAAATCCGCCGGAAGATGGAACCCCGAACTTCAACAGCAAAAAATAAACTAAAGGCGATTGAAACGCTTGCGGAAAATAATATTCCGGTAGGCGTGATGGTGGCGCCCGTAATTCCGGGACTGACGAGTGATGAAAGCCTGAACATTTTGAAATCGATTTCGGAGGCCGGCGCCCAAAAATTCGGATATTCATTGGTTCGCCTCAACGATACCGTGGAACCCGTTTTTGTGAACTGGATTAATGCCAACTTTCCGGACAGAGCGCAGAAAGTTCTGAATTTGATCCGCTCCATGCGCGGCGGAAATTTAGGCGACAAAAGATTTCACGAACGGTACAAAGGCGAAGGAAACATCGCCGAAATGATTCATAACACGTTTGCTCTGGGAAAAAGAAGATTTTTCGCAGACAAAGAATTCCCCCAACTTTCTACAGAAAATTTCACGGGAGCAAAAGACCAACAACTCAAATTATTCTAGAACTTTTCCGCACCAATAAACGCAGCGAACCAACATTATTAGCGCGTTAATCCCAAATAAATAAAGTTTTTAGCTATTTTTATCAAAATTTTCAGAAATGGTTTTAAGCAGGATTTGGAGCGCGTTTATTATCGTAGCGATTTTGGTGGCAAGTATTAAATATTTGTTTTCCGACAATTACAAAGCGATCTATAACGATATGGTGGTCGGAAAAAGTGGAGATACCGTGCAAATCGCTTCTAAAAACGCCGGCGAACTCACGCCTTCGGTACAGAAAAACTTACTTATTAAACCCGATGTTTCCGAAAACAGAATTCATTACAAAAAAGACTCGGCTCAAGCGCAAGTCGCAGTATATCGCGTCCAGCAAACCGATGGCGTGATCGGCACGTCGGAAGTCGCCGTTAAAATCTCGCTGGGATTGGTTGGAATTATGACGCTTTTCATGGGTTTTATGAGCATTGCAGAACGGGCAGGCGGAATTAACCTGCTTTCGCGGCTGATTCAGCCTTTCTTTTCTAAATTGTTCCCCGAAATCCCAAAAAATCATCCTTCGTTTGGACATATGCTGCTGAATTTTTCGGCGAATCTTTTAGGTTTGGACAATGCCGCAACGCCGTTCGGACTGAAGGCAATGGAAAGTTTGCAGACGTTAAATGCGGATAAAGACAGGGCCAGCAATTCGCAGATCATGTTTTTGTGTCTGCATGCGGGCGGATTAACGTTGATTCCGGTTTCCATTATTGCCATTCGCGCGTCGATGGGATCCGTGACGCCGACAGACATCTTCCTGCCGTGTATGATCGCGACGTTTTCTGCGACGTTAGCAGCAATGATCGTGGTTTCCATTTACCAAAAAATCAACCTGCTTCAGCCTGCCGTCCTCGCTTATGTGGGCGGAATTTCCGCGGTTATCGCGCTACTTGTAGTTTATCTGGTGAGTTTAAGTAAAGAAGGTCTCGATAATTTCAGCATGTTGCTGAGCAACGGAATCATTCTGCTCATCTTTTTTGCCATCGTTCTGGGCGCGGTTTATAAAAAGATCAACGTTTTTGATGCTTTTATTGAAGGCGCAAAAGAAGGTTTCTGGACGTGTGTGAAAATTATCCCTTATTTGGTAGGAATGCTGATCGCGATTTCTCTTTTAAGAACTTCCGGCGTTTTCGATGTTTTAATTGACGGAATGAAGTGGGTTGCCGCGGTTGTCGGTTTCGACACCAGATTCGTGGATGGTTTACCAACCGCCTTAATCAAACCGCTTTCGGGTTCCGGCGCACGGGGAATGATGGTGGACACGATGCAAACTTTCGGCGCTGACAGTTTTCAGGGCAGATTGGCAGCCGTTTTACAGGGAAGTTCGGATACCACGTTTTATGTGATCGCCATTTATTTTGGCGCGGTAGGAATTAAAAACACGAGATATGCCGTAACCGCCATGCTTTTGGCAGACCTGGTAGGCGTAATTACCTCTGTGATTTTGGCGTATATTTTCTTTGCGTAAATTATATCACAAATTCCACCTTTTAAAAATCCTATTTCCCCGAATAAGTATCTTAATTTCCTTCGCAGAAAAATGGCTCGATTTACCGACTCAAAAAAAAGGAGCACAAATTTGGCAGTTATCTGAACTAATAATCGCACATCAAACAATGAAAAACACATCAATTACTAAAATTTTATTCATATTATTTTTTATTTTTCTTTTCCCCGTTATAAAAGCACAGACTAATAAAAACAAAGAAACCAGTAAACACTTTTTTGAAAAATTCACAACGAAAACAAATGATTCAATTCCTTCTATTGGCTCATTCATTGTTTCAAAAGACGGCAAAATTATTTATGAACACTATTTTAACGGTGCTGATAAAGAAACAATCTTTAATGTAAAATCTGTAACAAAAAGTATTACTTCAATTTTGGCTGGAATTGCAAAAGATAAAGGCTTACTCACAGACATTGATACAAAAGTTTTAAAGATTCTTCCTGAATATGATAACTCACGAACTTTTTTTAAAAACATATCAAATTTGGAAGGAAAAGTTGCTCATGATTCCATTAAAAAAACAGTAACATTAAGACACCTGATGACAATGCAAGGCGGATTTGATTACGCAGAAAACAGTCAAATTTCTCATGCAATGGGTTTTTCTTCAGACCCTGTGAAATTTATGTTAGATCTACCTTTTGAGGAATATCCAGGAGATAAATTCAATTATAGTACTGGCGAAACTTTAGTTTTCGGAGCAGCTCTTTCAAGATTGGTAAATTCAAGTCTGAAAGAATTTGCAGATATAAATTTGTTTAAACCATTGTCCTTAAATATTAAAAATTGGGACACAGATGTTTTGAATAGAAATTTAGCTGGTTCTGAACTTTTTATGAAACCAAGTGATATGTTGAAATTCGGAACTTTAATTCTCAATAAGGGAAAGTTTGGCAACGAACAAATTGTATCTGAAAAATGGATTGTAGAATCTACAGCAGAACAAGTTAAATTAGATAGTTGGGACGTTTTACCAAATGCAAATGGGTACGGTTATTATTGGTGGCGACGAAAAACAAATGAACATCAAGCATTTGTCGCAGTTGGTTATGGCGGACAAATTATATGCGTTGTTCCCGACTTAAAAATGATAATTGTCACAACTTGTTTTCTTGGAGAGAAAAACAGAGGCAGAATAGAACTTAAAAAACTACATGGCATTATAGACGAGATCACAAAAAAAGAAGAGTCTACAGATAACAGCGTTTTGCAATAGTGCTGGTTTTCCGCAAATTTGACGATTTCAGATTTTCTTAAACTTACTTTTTAATTGAAAGATTTTGCTATTTAAGCCGCACCATCGTAGAGCATTGAAACGTTGCGGTGCCTTTTTCCACATGAATGTGGAAAAATCGCTTTTCTTTAAAAACTTTAGGTCAAATTTCTACCTTTGTAGTCCCTAATTTAAAAAAAATGATACACGATAAAGATTACATCATCCGAATTGTAAAACAATTTTCAGAATTCCTGTCCAAAATGATCGTCGGCGGCAAAAACGAAGGCGATATTGTGGAACTTCAACGCGTTTTCGATACCAATATGAACGATACTTTCAAAATGGATTTCGAAACCCTGGCGTCTAAACCCACGGCCGAGATTCTGCAGCTCATCAATGAAAAAGAAGGCAGTCATCAGATTCCTTACTTCGAGTTGCTGGGACATTTATTTTACTTTAAAAATCAAGAAAATCCAACTCCAGGTTATGCGGAAAAAGCCCAAACTTTTTACGAACATTACTTACAGAAAAGCGGTATTTTTTCCTTGCCGATCGTAGGCAGAATTGGCGAACTGAAAAAAGGTTAAAACCGAATGAACGAATTAAATCTCTTGCTTTCTGAAAAAAGAACGACGCTTCAAAAATTAAACAAAAAACTCACCCTTTTAGGCTGGACACGCGTTCTAATTTTCCTTGCTATTGCTTACTTTTTATTACAATATTTCATCTTCGAAAGCGGTCTGCAGAGTCATTTATACTTTGCCATTTTCTTAACGCTTGCCTTTTCCGTTTTTGGATATTTCCTTTTAAAAGTAAAAGAGGAAGTCCAGTTTTACAAAAATTACCTTCATATTGGCGCGGAAATCATCACCAAAACAGAATTCGAAACCGGCGTGGGCGTGGAGGAAGATTTCGATAAACATCCGTTTGCAAAAGATTTGGATATTTTGGGCAAAAATTCGCTCTTCAGTTATTTGAATTATGCCGAAACCCCTTTAGGTAAAGCTAAACTCAAAGATTTTCTTTTGAATTTAAGTGTAGAGAAAGCCCAGATCATTCTGCGTCAGAAATCGATCGCAGAACTTTCGGAAAAAACGTCCTGGAACATTCACTTTCTCACGTTGGCCAAATCGATGGAAATCGGCGGTGAAATTAAACATCCCGAAAACGCGAAAACCGTTTTTATTTCGCCACTTTTGGGAAAGATCATTACCATTGCAGTTCCAGTTTTAACGTTTGGGACTTTAATTTTGGCACTTTTCACAGCCATTTCCGGAGCAGTTATCGGTTTATTGTTCGCGGGAATTTTCATCATTTCAAGAATCGCACTTTATCTTTACCGCCGGAAAATGCTGGCACTGGAAGAAAAGCTTTCCTTTAATTCTGCGCAGTACGAGCAGTTTTTAAACGTTTTCGCCCATATCGAAAAAGAAAATTTTACGGAAAGCTTAAACCAAACCCTTCAAAATAAACTTCGTTCCGGCAGGAGCAAATCTTCGCGCAAAGAAATTGAAAAGCTGGCGCGTTTGCTGCGGAATTATGAGAGCGGACAAAGCAACATCGGCCTCATTCTGAATAATTTTTTCCTGTGGAATCTTAATTTTACACTTAAAATTGAAAAGCAATTTGAGGCGATCGGCGAGGATTTACCGCTTTGGTTTGAAGCGTTCGCCGAATTTGAAGCTTTAATTTCGCTGGCCCTTTTCAGGTTTAAAAATCCCGACTACATTTTGCCCAAAATTAACGACGGCAGCTTTAAGTTTAAAGCAGAAGAACTCGTTCATCCCTTATTATTTCAACCCCACGTCGTATCCAACGATTTTACGATCGGGCAGAACACGGAAATCTCCATTGTTACCGGCGCGAACATGACGGGCAAAAGTACCTTTTTGCGGACGGTGGGGATCAATTTGGTTTTGGCGATGGCGGGTTGTCCGGTTGCGGCAAGAGAATTCAGTTTTATTCCGATGCAGCTTTTCACTTCCATGCGCACGAGCGATTCTCTCAGCGACGGAACTTCTTATTTTAATGCCGAGATTCTTCGGCTTCGGAAATTGGTAGAAAATTTAGAAAAAGGCGAACCGCAATTTATTATTCTTGATGAAATCTTAAAAGGAACCAACTCTCAGGACAAACTCGCGGGTTCCGAGCTATTTCTGGAAAAACTTATGAAGAGCAAAGCGCTGTTTTCCTGCCTTATCGCTACGCACGATTTGGATCTTACCAAAATAGAAGACAGATTTCCGTTAAAAATTAAAAATTACTGCTTCGAACTTCAAAATATAAATGGCGAACTCGAAACGGATTATCAACTTCAAAACGGCGTTACAAAAAGCATGAATGCCATTTATCTGATGCGGAAGTTTGGCATTATCGACCCGTAAGGGCAAAATATGTGGTCGTTTGTAACATTTTTCCAAATTTGTCGTCTTATTCTTTAAAATTAATCATGAAGAAATCTGCTCTTTTTTTACTGAGTTTCTTTTCAGTTTTTGCTTTTTCTCAGAAGAAATGGACGCTGCAGGAATGCGTGAATTATGCCCTAGAAAACAACCTGCAGGTTTTGCAAAGTGGTTTGAACAAGAAAAACCAGGATCTCAACTTAGACATTGCGAAACGCGATTATTTACCATCTGTGAACGGAACGGTGCAATCCAACGGCAGTTTTGGACAACAGTTGGTGGGTACCCAAACCGTTCGAAACGATAATTTCAACAACAATATTAATGTTGGTGCGAATATGCTTCTTTTCAATTACGGCAGATTGGCGAAACAGATCAGAAAAACGCAGTTCGATGTGGAAGCCAGCCAGTTCGATACCGAAGCCATTAAAAATAATATCTCTTTACAGATTGCACAGCAGTATTTATCGGTTTTACTGAATAAAGAAATCGTAAAAATTTCCAACAGTAGTCTCGAAAATGCGCAAAGTGTTTATAACAGGTCGAAAATTACAACCGACGTTGGTACCACTGCTCAAACCGTGCTCGCAGAGGCGACAGCTGCACTGGCGCGGGAAAAACAGAACGTCCAGACAGCGCAGATTAACGTCAGCAGAAGTTTATTTGCCCTGGCGCAACTGCTGCAACTTCCGAATTACAAAGATTTCGACGTTGTAGACGTGCCGGTGGATAATCAGCTGGACGCTCCGCTCTACTCTGCCGAAACTATTTTAGATAAAGCACTGTCCGATCAACCCGAAATCAAAGCCGCAGAAAGCAGAATTTCCTCCGCCAATGCGCAAACGGAAGTTGCCCGAACCGCTTTCTGGCCCACGGTTTCGGCAACCGCCGGATTCGGAACCTTTTATTTTAATTCTTTAACGACGAACATCCGTGGTTACGATCCCGTGAATAATGTGACGTTGACCGAACAAAACTTTTTTGGGCAGTCCAAGGATAATTTCGGCCAGCAGATTGGTTTATCGGCGAACATTCCCATTTTTAACAAGGGAATAACGCGGCTGCAGGTGGAACAGACGAAGATTAATGAAGATATCGCGAAAAATAATTTAGAGCAGAGCAAACAAAACATCAAAGAGAATGTTCAGCAGGCGCAGTTCGATGCGGAAAGCAACTACGAGAATTATCTCGCAGCCGTGGAGGCAGAAAGAAGCAGCACCTTAGCTTTGGATTTCGCGCAGAAAAGTTTCGAAGCAGGACGAACCACGATCTATGATCTGACCAACGCCCGAAACAACTTAGCCAACGCGCAGGGTTCTGTAGCACAGTCGAAATATAACTATTTGTTTAGCCTCAAATTACTCAATTTCTACGCGGGAATTCCCTTATCTTTATAAAAATTCTTCCCCTGTTCTTTAGAAGATTTGATATGTCGATCTCGCTTTTAGAAAAATATTTGCCGGATAATACGCTTCCCTTTCTTAAAACCTGGTTTGGTGCGCACGCCATTCACATCAAGATTACAAAAGGAAGAAACTCGAAGCTGGGCGATTACCGCAAAATGCCGGACAAATCGCATCAAATTACCATTAATTCCACGCTGCAACCCCAACTTTTCTTTTTTGTGTTAACGCATGAGTTGGCGCACCTCCTTGCTTTCGAAAATTTTGGTCACCGCATTTCTCCCCACGGCGCGGAATGGAAAAACACTTTCAGGATCATGCTTTTGGAAAGTATTTCTGTCTTTTCTGATGATTTGCAACCTGTTATTTTAAAATTTTCGAAATCGCCGAAAGCCAATTTTATGGCAAGTCCGGACCTCGTGAGGTATTTCCACATCGAAAATTATGAAGACGAAAGTTCCTATATCGAGGATTTGATGGTAGGAGAAAGGTTCGTGTACAAAAAGCACACGTATATCATCGAGGAACTTCGTAAAAAAAACTATCTTTGTTTAAATCTGGACACGCAAAAAAAGTACATGTTTAAACCTTTGGCCAGAGTAGAAAAATTAAGTTAATAATGTCAAAATCAAACAATTACTGCGTTATCATGGCAGGAGGCATCGGAAGCAGATTCTGGCCAATGAGCACGCAGAAATACCCAAAACAGTTTCAGGATATTTTAGGAACCGGAAGAACCATGATTCAGCAGACTTACGATCGAATTCGGAAGATCGTTCCGTCCGAAAACATTTACGTCATCACGAACAAAGAATATGTTTCGCTTACCGAGCAGCAGTTGCCGGAGGTTCATTCGGAAAATATCGTGGGCGAACCGATGATGAAAAATACTGCTGCGTGCAATATTTACATGGCAAAAAAGATTGCCGCAAAAAACAGCGAGGCAAACATCATTGTCCTTCCGGCGGATCATTTAATTTTAAAGGAAAACATATTTCTGAAAAAAGCCGAACTGGCTTTTAATTTGGCCGAAAAAAACGACTACCTCATTACTTTGGGCATAAATCCCACACGTCCCGATACGGGCTACGGATACATTCAGTTTGTGGATAAAAAAGGTTCGGAATATTTTAAAGTAAAAACCTTTACGGAGAAACCCGATCTGGAGATTGCAAAAACATTTTTGGAAAGTGGGGATTTTCTGTGGAATGCGGGTATTTTCATCTGGAATGTGCAGTCCATTATTTCTGCTTTTGAATCTTTCTTACCCGAAATGACGCAAAATTTTGACAGTTGCGAATATAATTCAGACGAAGAAGTACCGTGCATTGACCTTATTTACCCCAAAGTAAATAAGATTTCCATCGACAACGGGATTTTAGAAAAAGCGAAAAACGTTTATGTTATTCCCGCAGATTTAGGCTGGAGCGATCTCGGAACGTGGAATTCGATTTATGAAAATTCGGAGAAAGACGAAGACCAGAATGCCGCAAAATCCAAACATATCCTCAGCTACAATTCGAAAGGAAATTTAATCAAATTGAAAAACCAGAACAAAGCGGTGGTGATTGATGGGTTGGAAAATTATATTATTGTGGACACCGATAAAGCACTTTTAATTTGCCCCCGAGAAAATGATCAGCATCTGAAAGAGTACATTCAGGATTTGCGAGCGGTGAAAAACGGCGAGAAATATCTGTAAATATCAAGTTTTATAGCTTAAAATCCTTTCTTAACCGAAAGGATTTTTTTTTGCATTTTAAATAATATCGACGATCTTCTGAATATCGATTTCTTCCAAACACGCCCAATCGCCACGATAACAGGGTTTATCGCCAAACACAGAACAAGGCCGGCACGTAAGATCTTTCACCTGTACCACATCTCTTTCGCTTTGTCCATAACCGAGAAACCCTGCATACGAGTGCGTAGATCCCCAAACCGAGACGCAGCGCGTGCCTACCCAACTGGCCAAATGCATATTTGCGGAATCCATGGAGATCATGGTTTCGAGCTCTGAAATCTTTTGAAGTTCTTCTTTTAAAGTAAGTTTGCCGGCTAAATTTTCCGCATTTGGAATTTGGCTGGCCCACTGATCCAAAATTTCTACTTCGGCTTTACCGCCGCCGAAAAAATAAATCTGATGTTTTTTAGAAAGAATTCGTGCAACTTCAAAGGATTTTTCCAAAGGCAGCATTTTTCCGCGATGCTGTGCAAAGGGCGCCAAACCGATCCCCGCTTTAGTTTCGGCTAGTTGTCGGTATTGGTGAGACAGCTTAACCTGGATTCCAAGGTCCCGAAAAACATCTGCATATCTTTCTGTCGTGTGCTGTAATGGCTCTTTCTCCAGATTCCAAATGTCGGTTAAATGTTCTTTTTCTTCTTTTCCCTTATTGAGTACCGAAATTTTATAACCTCTTCTTTTAAAGATTCCGAGCAAAATCTTGGTGCGGATTACATTATGCAGATCCGCGATGAGATCGGGCTGAAATTCTTTGGTCAATTGGTGCGCGAGTTTTCTAATGCCCCAAAAGCCTTTGTAATCGTCGATGTCGACGCCTTTAAAGATGAGATTTGGGATGCCTTCAAAAAGGTCCCGGAAATTATTCCTCGAGACGAATATAATTTCCACCTCCGGATTTTGCTCCAAAATTTCGCGGAAAACCGGGGCAATCATTGCAACATCGCCAAAAGCAGAAAAGCGATATGTGAGTATACGCGTCAATTTTTCAATTGGTAAGCAACGGCGTAAAATTTAATTTGCTTCGTCATTGCCATTAAACCGTTTGCGCGGGAGGGCGATAAAAATTCCTGCAAGCCGATCTGGGAAATAAATTCGAAATCCGAATCCAGAATTTCCTGGGTAGAATGGCCGCTGTAAATGGATACGAGAAGAGACACGATTCCCTTGGGCAAAATTCCGTCGGAATCGGCATTGAAAATTAATTTGCCGTCTTTAAAATCCGCATCAATCCAAACTTTCGACTGGCAACCTTTGATGAGATTGGCGTCGGATTTTTTATCTTCGGGCAAACCTTTCAGTTCTTTCCCAAGATCGATGATGTATTCGTATTTCTGCTCCCAATCATCAAGAAAGGCGAACTCGTCCACTATTTCCTGCTGTTTTTCTTTAATGGTCATTGTAAAATTTCTTTGTGCAAAGGTAAGAAAATCGATTTTAGAAATTCTCTGCAACTACCTTTTTAAACAGGGCCAGAATTTTGGGTTCTTCCTTTTCCCAACAGAGTTCCGCGGCCGCTTTTTCGAGTTCGGGTTGGTAAAAAGCCCTGCCCTTCTGAAGCACAATTTTTATTTTTTCCGCGAGGTTTTTAGGATCGTGATTTTCTACGATTTCGCCAATTTTAAACTGGTTATAAACGCGCATCATTTCGGGGAAATTAATCAAAACCAGGGGAACACGGGCCTGAATGCAGTCTGCCACTTTATTGGGTAAGGAATAGAGATAACTTACTCCACCGTTTTCTTCAATACTTAATGCAACATCTGCCGTTTTTGTGATCTTGCGAAGTTCAGTGGGCGCAATTTTTCCCAGAAATTCGACTTTGCTAGATAAATTTTCCTTGACAACAAGCGCTTTATAATCATTAATTTTGGGGCCGTCCCCCGCAATTTTAAAAATAACACCTTCCAAATACTTCATCGCCAAAATGGCCTGACCGATTCCGCGCGACTGATTAATTGCGCCCTGATATAAAATTATTTTAGGATGATTAAGGGGAATTTCCGCGGGAGTTTCAAATTTTCTCGGGATATTTCTTACCACCACCGGTTTCACGCTGTACTTCACAGAAAACCACTCGGCATAGCTTTGGCTCTCGGTCATCATGTATTTGAGGTTCGGCAGGAGCTTTTTTTCCAGATACCGCCAAATTTTTTGAGTAAATTTTCCCTGAATGGCCGGCATTTCTGTATAGATTTCGTGGCTGTCGAAAACCAGGGGAATATTTAATTTTTTCGAAATCAATACATTGGGCAAAAGCGCATCTAAATCATTGGCTAAGAGAATGGTATCGACGTCAGCCACTTTTTTGAGTTCGCCGTACAACTTCCAGTTAAACTCCGGATAAGCCGTTTTTAAAGATTTTGAAAATTGTTTGATCCTTTTGAAGGGATAATTTCGCGTCATTTCGGGTGCGCCACCCCAGTCATTTCCAATCAGGAAAATTTCGTAGCCTTCTTTGCTTAAAGTTTCGCAGACCTTTTCAATTCTTTGATCGGTGTAAAGATTGCTGAATGCGGAAACGATCACTTTCATAAAACTGTTTTAACCTTTGATAAATAAATTGGATCCAACCTTAAATACCTTTACAATCAAAAAATCCCATCGACAATTCAATCGGAAAAAACTTGTAATTTAATGGCTTGCAGTTGGTTTTTTAGGGTGACAAACCTAATCATTTTCAATGAGATACTCAAATTATATCTGCCAAAAAGGCACTAAATATTTTTGGTAAAGTATTTGTAACTTTGGTTAGAGCATTAAAGACTTTTAATTATCTTTAATAATAAGATTGAGAAAAAAATATGGATCATAAATTTTCAAATGGTTTGGACCAAGTTTTCAAACACAGTAAAAATGAAGCAAGACGTCTGCAGAGCGAATTTCTGAATACAGAGCATTTCCTTTTGGGAATGATCAAAGCGGAAAATTCGGCAAAGGAAATCTTGAATAGTTTGGGCGCAGATTTAACGCAAATAAAACGAAAAATAGAAACTTTAGCGGTAACAAGCTTAAATCCATTAGCGGTGGGAAGCGATAAAATTTCTTTCACCAAAATGGCAGATCAGGCTGTAAAACGTTCGGAACTGGAATGCAGACAGTACCAAAGTTCCGAAATCAATACCGTTCATCTTCTGTTAGGCATTTTATATAAATCTGAAGATCCAACGACCAACATTTTAAGTTCGTATGATATTGATTATGAAAGCGTAAGCAAGGAATATCAGGCGATGCTTAAAAACACGGGACAAAATCCTAAAATGAGCGCCTACGATGACGACGAGGAACGGGAAGAATTCGGCCAGATGCGGAAACCTACCGGAAATCTCGGCACCGGAAAAAGCAAGACGCCAACTTTGGATAATTTTGGGCGCGATTTAACTTCTTTGGCGAGAGACGGGAAACTGGATCCTGTGATCGGCCGCGAAAAGGAAATCGAACGCGTTTCTCAAATTTTGTCGCGAAGAAAAAAGAACAATCCGCTTCTGATTGGGGAGCCCGGCGTGGGTAAATCTGCGATTGCGGAAGGTTTGGCCTTACGAATTCAACAGAAAAAAGTATCGCGCGTGCTCTTTGGAAAAAGAGTGATTACGCTAGACCTTGCAAGTTTGGTTGCCGGAACAAAATACCGTGGCCAGTTCGAAGAACGGATGAAAGCGATAATGACCGAGCTCGAAAAAAGCCGCGACGTCATTTTATTCATCGATGAGTTGCACACCATTGTCGGAGCGGGAAGTTCCACCGGAAGTCTTGATGCTTCCAACATGTTTAAACCTGCTTTGGCACGAGGAGAAATCCAATGTATCGGTGCTACAACTTTAGATGAGTACAGACAGTATATCGAGAAAGATGGCGCTTTAGAAAGACGTTTCCAAAAGGTTATGGTAGAACCTACTTCCGTGGAAGAAACAGTTTTAATTTTACATCAAATTAAAGACAAATACGAAGATCACCACAACGTCACTTACACCGATGAAGCGATTTTAGCGTGTGTAAATTTAACGGCAAGATATATTACCGACCGTTTTTTACCCGATAAAGCCATCGATGCGATGGATGAAGCCGGTTCTCGCGTGTATATCAAAAACATGAAAGTTCCGAATGAAATAATCGATCACGAAAAGAAAATCGAAGAAATCAAGGATCAAAAACAAAAAGCCGTAAAAGCACAGGATTACCTGGAAGCAAGAAAACTGAAAGATGAAGAGGAAAGATTACAAATCGAGCTGAATCTTGCGCAGGAAATCTGGGATAAAGATGTGAAAGAAAAGAAAGAAGTCGTTTCGGAAGAAAGTGTGGCCGAAGTCGTTTCCATGATGAGTGGAATCCCCGTAACGAAAGTGGGTAAAAACGAACTTGATAAACTGGCGCAAATGGATACAATGCTGAACGGAAAAGTAATCGGACAGGAAGATGCCGTGAAAAAAGTGGTAAAAGCCATCCAAAGAAACCGCGCCGGCCTGAAAGATCCGAACCGCCCTATCGGCACCTTTATTTTCCTCGGAACAACGGGTGTAGGGAAAACGGAACTTGCCAAAGTAATGGCCAGAGAACTTTTCGATTCTGATGAAGCATTGATCAGAATCGACATGAGTGAGTACATGGAAAAATTCGCCATTTCGAGATTGGTAGGTGCGCCTCCGGGATACGTTGGTTACGAAGAGGGTGGACAATTAACGGAAGCCGTTCGGAGAAAACCGTATGCAGTAGTACTTTTAGATGAGATCGAAAAAGCGCACCCAGATGTTTTCAACATTTTGCTCCAGATTTTGGATGAAGGTTTCGTGACGGACTCTTTGGGAAGAAAAATCGATTTCAGAAATACAATCATCATCCTAACTTCCAACATCGGAACACGGGATTTAAAAGATTTTGGAGACGGCGTTGGATTTGGAACCCTCGCGAAGAAAACAAATACCGATTCGAGAGCCAGAAGTACGATCGAAAATGCTTTGAAGAAAGCTTTTGCACCCGAGTTTTTGAACAGAATTGATGATATCGTAATCTTTAATAATTTAGAAAAAGACCACATCTCGAAAATTATCGATCTGGAACTGGCAAAGTTGTACAAACGCCTGGAAAAATTGAATTATACGGTGGAACTGACCGACGATGCGAAAGAATTTATCGCCGAGAAAGGTTGGGACAAAGATTTTGGCGCGAGACCTTTAAAACGGGCCATTCAAAAATACATCGAAGATTTGTTGGCAGAAATGCTGGTGAACAAACAACTGATGGAAGGCGAAACCGTAGTTTTAAAATTAAACGAAGCGAAAGATTCTCTGGAAGGAAATGCTTCGAAACCAAAGCAGAAAGCAAAATAAATTTTGCTATAACCTCAACAGAAACCTTGTCAATTAATTTTGGCAAGGTTTTTTTTTGGAACATAAATTCCTATTTTAAAACGGAAAAATACCGCAGGAAAAGGAATTTCGGGAAGCAGGCCACAAAAAAAACGCACCTTTTAAAAGATGCGTTTTGTAAATTTTTCTTGATTATTTACTTTTTTTACTTTTCTTTTTCTCCACTTCCTCTTTAATAAAAGGATATTTCTGCTTCATATCTTCCAGCAGATTCGGATCTAAATCCAAAGCCACTGCAAGCGATTTCCGACCGTCTTTCTGGTTATTCAGGTGGAAATAACAGTTGCTGAGCTGGTAGAACAATTCTGCCCTGTTGTGCATCTTGGTCGCTTTGTTCAAAATCGTAATGGCGTCTTCGTAATCGCCGATCAACATCAAAACTTCCGAGTAGGCGTACCAGTTATAAAAGCGCGTCGGTTCGTAATGGACCAGCGTTTTCATGCACGACAGACTTTCCTCAAACTTTCCGGAATCGATGTATAAAAAAGCAAGTCTTTTTTGATAATCTAAATTGTTATCATTCAAAGAAATCGCCTCTTTGGCAAAATGAAGCGCTTCCTTCATGCTGCCCATTTCCTCGTAAATGTAGGACTGCTCCATCATCGAAAGGTAAAACTGCGGGTCGTCCCGCAGGGATTTTTGAAACGAGGTCAGCGCTAAAACCCACTGTTTATTTTCTTTGTAGCACAAGCCAATCTTGTAATACGTGAAAGATTTGGTATATTCCAAGGCCAGCATTTCTTCGTAAACTTCTACCGCTTTCAGCCATTCTCCCAAGGCTTCAAAACACGCGGCTTTGTTTGCATAAACGCCTACGGACTGTGGATTAATGGCCAAAAGATAATCGAATCCCTTAATGGCTTCTTCGTAATTTTTTCGGTTGAAGTAGAACTGTCCGTATTCGTACCAGGCGGTTTCGGAAAAAGCAAACTTGTCGAGATACCCGTTTAGGAACTCGATGGCCTCGTCGCTTCTTTTCAGCTGATTGTAGGTAAACATTACATTTTCCAGGGAATATTCGTCATTCTGATCGAAACTTAAAGCCAATTTGTAATGTTTTAAAGCGTTGAACGGATCTTCTAAATTTACATGCTCATCGGCAATAAAGTTGTGCAGAAAATTTTCTTCTTCTTCCAGTTCCAAAGCTTTTTCGCAATATTCGATGGCGCGCCGCGGGTTCCCCAGATTCGAATAATATTTCGCGCAACACACCAGAAAATCCGTGCTTTCCATTGAAGATTCCTTCAACTCCTGCATTAATTCTTTGGCCTGCACGTAGTTTTCGAGTTCTAAAAAGACCTCGAACTTCTTTATCTTTAATTCTAAGGAGTTGGGATGTAATTTTAGGGCATAATTCGTTGCCATTTCGGCGAACGTAATGTCTCCCATTTCCAGATAGTAAATAATAATGTCTTCATACTCTTCGGTATCGAAGTATAATTCCTCATTATTTTCCACCATTTCTTCGAACTTCTTTACAAGTTCATTATCAAAAAATTCTTCCAATATATTTTCTCACCGTTCTTTACAATGTTCGAATTTGCTTTGCAAACATCGTAAGAAACTATTTTATTAAACATTACTAAAATAAGATTTTATTTCTCCAAATCAAAATAAACATTATCAATTTTATAATTCCAATCCCGGCTTGCCAATGAACAGAGTTGATCAGTTCTGAAGTCACCATCGTTAAAAAACAGCCAATCACGTACGACCTTATGAACTACAAACTTCGATTACAGCCGCGAGCCGGAACAGATGGTTTTTCTTCGTCACAGCTTATTTTTATATCTTTCTAAACTATGAATTTGTTTGAATTTTAAATCAAACTTTTTATTTTCGCGATCATTTCATCGCCTAATACATCGGCTTCTTCCTGCGAAAAAGCTTCTGTATAAATTCGTACAATCGGCTCGGTATTCGATTTTCTTAAGTGAACCCAATTTTTTTCGAAATCGATCTTCACACCGTCCACCGTAGAAACCTCTTCGGTTCGATACTCTTTTTCCATTTTAGTTAAAAGCGAATCAACATCAATCTCCGGCGTCAGTTCGATCTTCTTCTTTCCCATAAAATAGCTTGGGTAAGTGGCTCGAAGTTCGGAAACGGTTTTGTTTTCCTTGGCCAAATGCGTCAAAAATAAAGCCACGCCTACCAAAGAATCGCGCCCATAATGAAGGTCCGGATAAATAATTCCGCCATTACCCTCGCCGCCGATCACTGCGTTTTTTTCTTTCATTAAAGTAACTACGTTCACTTCGCCTACAGCACTTGCAAAATATTCGGATCCGTGCTTTTTTGCGACGTCCCGAAGCGCACGACTGGAAGAAAGATTGGAAACTGCAACGCCTTTTTTATTTTTCAATAAATAATCGGCAACAGCAACCAAAGTATATTCTTCGCCGAAAAGATCGCCGTTCTCATCAACCAGAGCCAAACGGTCAACGTCGGGATCTACAACAATGCCGACGTCGGCTTTTTCTTTTTTTACAAGGTCGCAGATATCGCCCAAATGCTCTTTTAAAGGCTCGGGGTTGTGGGGAAACTGTCCGTTCGGCTCGCAGTACAATTTCACAACTTCACAGCCCAGATGTTCCAGTAACTGCGGGATGGCAATTCCACCTGTAGAATTAACGGCATCCACAACTACTTTAAATTTCTTGGCTTTAATGGCTTCCGCGTCAACCATAGGCAAATCCAAAATCTGCTGGATGTGAATATCGAAAGCGTCGTCGCGCGTTTCATATTTTCCTAAATCATCAACCTCAGCATAATCGAAATTTTCGCTTTCTGCTAAGGCCAAAACTTCTGCACCGTTTTCTCCGGTAATGAATTCGCCTTTTTCATTGAGAAGTTTTAAAGCATTCCACTGTTTTGGATTGTGGGATGCGGTTAAAATGATTCCACCGTCGGCTTTCAGTTCGGGTACCATAATTTCTACGGTGGGCGTTGTGGAAAGTCCCAAATCAACCACGTGAATCCCCAAGCCCTGCAAGGTTGCAGTAACGAGGGAGTTCACCATCGATCCGGAGATTCTGGCGTCTCTACCGACAACAATCGTTAAATCTTTTTTATTTTTATTATTCTGAAGCCAGGTTCCGAAGGCTGAACTGAATTTTACCACGTCGAGCGGCGTTAAATTTTCGTTGACTTTGCCGCCGATGGTTCCCCGGATTCCGGAAATTGATTTTATTAAAGACATAAAACAGTATTTTTAAAAGTCGTCGTTTAAACGAATTGAATTTTTATAATCAGGTTTTTTTCCGGTGCAAAAATACGAATTAAAAAAGTGAATGAAACGCAACCACCGACAAAATGGCCGCGGCGTTTTATGAACATCCGCAATCTGAATCGCAGCCAGGTTTCCCTTTTTTAAATTTTTTGGAAGAAAAGTTTTTTTTGATGATCCCAAACAGGTAATATCCTGCAGCCAAAACGGCTACGGCGACCAATATATACTGAAAAATTAAAGAAGATTCCATTATTTCAAAATTTGATAAACAATTAATGAAGCGACGTACGCTAAGCCCGACATTCCGACGAGTTGCGCCATGGTCCATTTCCAGGACTTGGTTTCTTTATAAACAACGGCTAAGGTGGAGACACATTGCATGGCAAAGGCGTAAAAAAACAAAATTGAAATCCCGGTTGCGAAATTGAAAACCTTCTCGCCATTCGGTTTAACATCTGCCCGCATCTTATCGATGATGCGACCTTCCGGTGCGTCCTCATCCAAACTGTACAACGTCGACATGGTGCCGACAAAAACTTCGCGCGCAACAAAACTCGTCAAAATGCCTACACCCATTTTCCAGTCGTAACCGAGCGGTGCGATTGCAGGTTCGATGGATTTACCCATTTTCGCAAGGTAAGACTGCTCCAGTTTTACATCGGTGGCGACAAACTGATCTTCTTTCTGTTTCGGCCCAAAATAGCTGAAAACCCAGATAATGATGCTGACCAGAAAAATAATTTTACCGGCACCGGTAATAAATTCCCAAACTTTGCCGAGAACAAGTTTAAAATCATACCCGAAAAGCGGCATTTTGTAGGAGGGCAAATCCATCACAAGGAAAGATGTTCCTTTGCTTTTGATGATTTTTTTCAGGATCAACGACGCCATTAACGACGTGAAAAAGCCGAGAAAATACATCGCCATCAACATCAAAGCTTTATAACTGATGCCGCCAAAATATCGGTTCGGAATAATTAATCCAATAATGATACTGTATACCGGAAGCCGTGCAGAACACGTCATAAACGGAGTTACCAAAATGGTAATGAGCCTTTCTTTTACGTTTTCGATGTTTCGCGTACTCATGATTGCGGGGATGGCACAGGCCGTTCCCGAAACAAGCGGAACAATACTTTTACCATTCAAACCAAAAGGCCGAAGAAAACGATCCATCAAAAAGATCACCCGCGCCATATAGCCGGAATCTTCCAGTAAATAAAGAAAATAGAGTAAAATACCGATCTGCGGCGCAAAAACCATAATACCTCCCAAGCCCGGGATAATTCCGTTTGCGATTAAGGAATTGATGGGGCCTTCCGGAAGATGCGTATTAGCGAAGGTTGAAAGCCAAAGGAAAAAATCGGAGATCCAGTTCATCGGATACTCTGCGAGAAAGAAAACACTTTGGAAAATAAAAAGCAAAATAGCGCCGAAAATAATATATCCCCAAAACCGGTGGACGAGAACCTTATCCAGTTTTTCTGTTAATAATTCTTTGAACTGCGGTTTTTTCGATAAAACTTTGCCAACAATACGGTCTATATTTTGGTAGCGTCTGATGGTTTCCTGCGTTTGTAATCTTTTGGGAACAAGGCATTTAACTGCATCATCATTCATTTGATCCTGAACGGTTTCCAGTTTCCCGAGGTAAGTATCGGAGGAAAGCAGCGTCCAGACTTTATATTGATTTTCTTCCTTCGTTTCGCTTAAAATTTTGAAAACCAATCCTTTCTGCTCCATCGGTATTTCGAAGGAAACCTTTTCGGATTTGGAGAAGCTGTTTTTATAAATTTCCTGACGAAGTTCATCGATGCCTTGATTTTGTTTGGCATTGGTAGAGAGAACGGTCACTTTGAGTTCTTTCGAAAGCTCCTCCAGATCAATGCTGATGCCGCGTCTTTCCGCCTGATCAATTTGATTTACAACGAGCAAAGCAGGAATTCCTAAATCCTGAATCTGCTGAAAAAGCAGCAGTCCTCTTTTGATGCTCAGCGCTTCTAAGATATAAACCACGCCGGCGTAATGTTGCTGTTCGTCGATTAAATATTTGGAAAAAATGGCTTCATCCTCAGAAGTCGGGTAAACGCTGTAAGAACCCGGCAAATCGATCACCTCGAAAGATTCGCCCCTGTAATCGTAATGGCCGGAATGGCTTGCGACCGTAACGCCGGCGTAATTACCCGTTTTTTGCTTTTTGTTGCACAATAAATTAAAAACAGTGGACTTTCCGACGTTTGGATTTCCGACAAGAAGAATTTGTTTATTTTTTGAAGTTTCCTGCATTTTTTCTTCAGTAATCATTTATGCAATGATTAGGAAATTTTTAAGTTAACTGTTCGACGATGATAAAGCGTGCTTCTTCTTCACGAAGTGCAATTCTGCTTTTTTCCTCGCCAAATTCAATGTAAAGAGGTCCTTTGAAGGGAGCCTGATAAAGAATTCGGAATACTGTTTCGGGCAAGAGACCCATCTCTATAATTTTATTGGGCATTACGAGATCTTCGTTTTCGTACCCCAAAATCTTCCCCGATTTGTCTTTCGGGAAACAGCATAATTTGTTGGAAATATCTCTTCTCAATTCTTTAATTTTGTGCTGCAAATATAGGTTATTTAAATTTAATCTAAATAAGGTTTCCGCGTAAATGATTAAACTCATAAAAAACCCTGAAACATCATTTGCTTCAGGGCTTCAAAATATAATTAGTGTAAAGAAATTCTATTTTTTAGTTTTTGTACTCACTGTGTCGATTTCAATGGGATTGTCGTTCGCACTGAAAAAATCTTTGAGCATTTTTTCCTGTTGCTTTATCATATCACCAATGGTGGTTTCGCTACCGGGCATTTTTTGCGACATCATCTCCGGTTTTAGTAACGGTCTGGCCGACGCAAAAGGATCTTTTTTGAAGTCGTTGAATGTTTTCTCGAATTTATCGCGGCCAATTTCCTGCACCTTCCCACCATTTCCGCCGGGAGAAACGCTTTCGAGATAGGTAGTTTCGCTAAAGTTATTCACTTTTTTATTGCCTTTCAACTCCCAGGAATAATTTTTTCCGTCGTCTTCAATCTTCACAATTAAACCCGGCAGACCGTGAAATTTGTAAGGCCCGTCCTGCAGCGGAATTTCCGAACTGAACCAGGCGGTCCACTTTCTGCCGCCAAACTCGGTTGTGGCTTTCTGCGTATTGTACGTTCCTATTTTTTCCTTTTCGTTCAAAATTTTCCAGTCAAATTTGGTATCGTCGTTATATCCGATATTCATGGGGGTGAAACCGCTGGAAATACGCTCCACATATTGAACTTTTATGTCCGGATAAAATTTGTAAATTTTTTCGGAAAACTTCGGCATCGTTACCATTTTCGAAAGATCCTTGAAAACGCCGGATTTCTGCATATTTTCCACCTGGATTTTTAAAGTGGAATCCTGTGCAACCATGGTATAATCTCTGAAAATTGATTTGTCTTTCGTGATATCTAAAATCATCATTACTTTGTCCAGTTTCGCCGAATCTTTTTTCGGTTTAAAGGTGAGTTCGTAAAAGAATCTGTTCGCCGTTTCCTGTGCGTTAATCGCAAAAAAGGCAGTCAGTAAAAATAGGGTGAAAAATTTTTTCATTTTTAAAGGTTTATTCATTAGTAAACAAAGTAAAAAATTTGTTACAGGTTTTAAGAATATTTTATATTTTTTTAATATTTTCTTAGGCTAAACTTTCCCCCACGCTACCTATCTTTATACAAAACAAATTCTTATGAATCCTTTAAGCGCCTTAAAAACCGAGTTTCAAGAAGAGTATGATATTACGAAGAAATTTTTTGACGTTTTCCCGGAGGGAATGAATGAATATGCACCGCATGAAAAGAGCATGAAATTAATGCCGCTCGTTACCCACATCGCCGAGATTTTCGGTTGGCCCGAATACATTATGAAAACGGAAAAGTTAGATTTCGCAGCCGGCGATTATCAACCAACTTTTCTGCAGACCAAAGCAGAACTTCAGGAAAAATTCGAGCAGGACTACGAAAAATCTAAAGCCACACTCGATAAAATGAGTCCGGAAGATTTAGACGGCAGATGGACGATGAATATGGGCGATCAGATTATCGCAGATTACACCAAATACAGCGCAATGCGCCATGCGTTGAACCAGATTACGCATCATCGGGCGCAGTTAGGCGTTTACTACCGCTTAAATGATGTGCCGCTGCCGGCCAGTTACGGACCAAGTGCAGATACCGAGATGTAGCTTTTTTTTATAAACAAAAGAGCCGTTTTCCCACGAAAACGGCTCTTTTTAGGGCACAAGTTCAATCTTATTATTGTTCTGCCGCATTTCCTCCCGCGCGTTTTCTTCCATGGCGCGAAGTACTTCTTTCGGATCCGAAATTTCTTTACCGTTTATATTTATTTTTACTTTGGAATCCGGTCTGGACAGGATTGCGCGCATTCCCTGGACCGGATCGTTTTCGTACTGCTGAAGTTGTTTTACATATTGTTTGCGCGTAACATCGAGCGGTTTTTTCTTCGTGAAGGGAATTTCTTTTCCTTTCATCTCGATTTCTTCGGCAGGAATTTCGGTCATTTTTTTAATGCCTTTCAGTTCCATTTTGTGGCTCCCTGTTTCGTCGGAGATTTGTACGATTAGCCCCGGAAGCCCGGAAAACTTGTAGGGTCCGTCCTGGATGGGAACTTCGGTCGTGAACCAGGCGGTCCACTTTCGTCCGGCAAATTCGGCTGTGGCTTTTTGAACTTCAAAATCGCTGATTTTCTTTTTCTCCGCAGAAATTTTCCAGAGCGGCTTTCGGTCTTCCAGCACTTTATAGGAATCGTTTCCCAGCGTAGAAATTAAATAAATCCGGTAATCCGGATAGGTTTTTTCCACCTCATCCGTCACTTCACCGCCTTGCGAATTTCTTTGCACCGAAATGCTTTTGGAGCCCAACAACATTTGTTTCCTAATGCTTGCGGCAACAACAGAATCGCTTTCGAAACTGCTTTTGCTGTAATATTTGGAGCCGTTTTTTCCGATGTCGAGATACATCCACTCGGTTTTCAAACTGTCTGCTTTCGTGGAATCCGGCCGGAACCGGTATTCATAGATCACGCGTGTTTTTTGGGCGGAAACCATCAAACCAAAAAAGACCAGAAGAAGCGCAAATTTTCTCATTATTTTAAAATTTAAAGTTAACAGCCGGAATTTATTTAAAATTAAATTTCACGGCAAACATCACCTGGCTTGGACGCAACTGCATTCTGGTATAGTCGTCGGACGTTGTATTGGTTGAAAATCTTTCGAAAACTTTTCTGTTCGCAATATTCATCCATTTAACTTCAAAATCAACCTTCTTTTTGGCCCACGTATATTGGTAAGACACGTCGAAGAAAGCATTGTTATAGCTCGTTAAATTATTCCCGGAATTGATTTGGTCCCAGTTAAAACCAATCGTATGATTTTCGAGCGGATAAAAAAACGTGCTCAAATTATGGTTGAAGCCGGAGTTTTTCGAATTGTTAAACACATTTACCTGATGGCTCCAGGAAAAAGATAAATTATAATCCACACTCATCCAGGAAAAATAGGTGTTGTTAAACTTCAGGCCGGCACTCTGCGACGTATTTTTATTCACAAAGAAATATTCGGTATTGGCCTGGTCCGTAGTTAAAGCATCCGATTTGGAAAGCGTATTGCTGAAGCTTAATGAAGCATTTGTTTTGAACTTCGGAAAATATTTTCCCACTTCTGCACCTGCTGAACTGGAATTGCTTTGATTATCGCGCTCCGTAAAGTTGGTTAAAATAAAACCCGACCCGTCATTAAGGGAATTCCCGATAATATTTCGGTTGGTGAGGCTGTAGCGGTAGCTCACATTAAAAAATAAATTGTTCAAAGGATTCCGATATTCAATCTTCGAACCCGCGGATTTCGACGTCGTTTCGGGAATTGGATTGTTGGCAGACATCGCAGAAGGCGAGGTTGGACTCGAAAATATAAAGCCGGCGTAGCTGTCTCTCGTGCTGCCGTAATTGTAGTTCAAATTGGCGCTGGCACTGGCTTTCCAAAAAGACGCAAACGAATATTGCGCGTAAAACGACGGCTCAAAGGTAAGTTTATTGATGTTTTTCGAAACGTTCCGCTCCGCATCGTCTGCTTTGATACTATTAAAATTGAAAGGAAACTGCGAGTAAAGCAACCATGCGTCGCCTTTGTAGTTCACGCCCAAAGAGGCGTAAGGAACAACATTGGTGTATTTCAGATCGTTCGCGTAATCCCCGCCATAAGGCGAAACGGCTCCGTTCGTTACAGTCGAAAACACGGAGGTAAGCTGATCATTGGAAAAGTTGAGACCAACCTCGGGTGTGAAGGTCCATTTTTTCGCAGAAAATCCAACGCTTGCGGAATGGTTGATCTCCAAAGATTTGATTCTTAAATTTTGGCGCACCGCATCGGTGTTTTCGAAAAGAAACTCCTGGTTATTTGTAGAATCCAAATCCTTAAATTTAAGATAGGAAGAAGGCGTAATCTCCAGCGTTTGATGGTCATCCTGATAACTAATGTAGGACATGAAGTTAACGAGTTTTTCTTTCCAGGGAATAATGGTGCTCAGGGAATTTTGAAAAGAAGAGGTCGGCGATTCGATAGCCTCGGCTCCGTCGCGGTTTCCGTAGATATCGTTTCTGTTCACAACGGCGCGGTCGGCATTCCAGAACTGAGAGAAAGTCGTTACGTTCTTAAAAAATCCTTTTTTTGCATTTTTTGTAAAGATGACTTCGCCTTTCGCTTTGTCGGTATAAAAATGATTTAAAATATTGGTAAAATATTTCGTGTTATAAAGGAAATTGTTCGTCTCCGTGTAAGATTCGCGGGAAACGGCATTGTTCGTGTAACTGGCGTTGGCTTTCAGTTCCCAGTCTTTATTTTCGAAGGGATTCGTCAGCAGGTTGGCCGATAAATAATGCACATTGTTCATCAAATATCGCTTTTCCGGGAGATTTGGCGCGGAGGCATTTTCCACACTGAGCCAGTCGTTTTGGGAAACGTTGCCGCGTCTGCCTTCGTACCGGTTTCCAAAAGAAAGAATATTCCCCTCATTTTCTACGGTTTCGCCGTTGTTGTTTGTTTTATAGTTGACGACCCACTGGTTTTTCTGTCCGAAAAACATTGGCGTCAGCTTTAGGTTCCAGAGCCAGGGTTCGCCAAAACCGGTTCCCGCTTCGCCCCGGCCTGTCATCGTTACGCTTTTTTTCAGTTTCACGTTGATGGCGGCATTTTCGGAGGGAACTTTATCCTGAAGGATTTTCACGGGTTGGTGATTTTCCATTACTTCTACTTTTTGCACGGCATCTTTCGGCAAAGAATTGTTGATGGTTCCGTACCCGCCTTCCATAAGGTCTTTTCCGTTCACATAAAATTTATTGATGGGTTCGCCCTGATAAAGCACGGTGCCATCGGTATTGACCTCAATTCCCGGAATCTTCTTTAAAACATCGGCCAATGTTCGGTCTGCTTTGCTTTCGAAGGCTTTTAAATCGTAAGAAATTGTGTCTCCTTTTTTCGTGATCAGTTTCGTTTTTAATTTTACCTCTTTAATTTCTGTGGCATCAGACTCCATACTGAAATTAAGATTCTGCGTTTGGTTTTTAATGGTTTTGAGAAGTGGTTTTTGGTTGAACGCTTTGATTTTTAAATCAACATTCGGTTCGGCAGAAGTGAAAGTCACCTTATATTCGCCCTTCGAATTCGAAATGGAAAAAGCCATGATCGCGTCTTTTCCCTGTTCTTCAACGGTTACACTGGCACTCGGAATTGGTTGTCCGTCCGCATCGGTAATTTTTCCCGTAACTACAGATTGGGCATTTGCGAGAATTGCAAAGAAAAAGGCAAAGAAAAAAGTGGAAAGTGCTCTCATGAATTTGTTTTTGAAATTAGTACTCCTTTCGGAATATTTGTTACAGAATACCCTTTGGGCACGATAAACGAGGCTTCGTTCAAGCCGGCATTGGCATTGATAAAAACTATCATTTTTTCAGCACTTAAAAATAGTTTTTCCTATTTTTGTCACTTAACATTTATTAATATGGGACTTCATTTAACGCCAATTGATGTGGTAGAAGACATTTCGAAGGAAGAGTTTCGGGAAAAATACTTACTTCCAAGAAAGCCGGTGGTGCTTCGAAACATGGCAAAAAATTGGCCCGCGTACCAGAAATGGACCATGGAGTACATGAAAGAGATGGTGGGCGATGTGGAAGTTCCCCTTTACGATTCCTCCAAGGCAGATCCTTCTGCGCCAATCAATTCGTCGGCAACGAAGATGAAGTTTACAGATTACATCGATCTCATCAAGGAAAAACCGACAGATCTTCGAATTTTTCTTTTTGATCCCATTAAGACAGCTCCTAAACTTTTGGAGGATTATATTTCGCCGAAAGATTTAATGGGTGGCTTTTTAGATAAATATCCGAATATGTTTTTTGGCGGAAAGGGTTCGGAAACCTTTCTGCATTATGATATTGATATGGCGCATATTTTTCACACGCATTTTAACGGCAGGAAGCACATTCTGCTTTTCGATTATAAATGGAAAGACCGCCTTTATCAAATCCCTTACGCCACCTATGCACTGGAAGATTACGATATCTCCAATCCGGATTTTGAAAAATTTCCCGCCTTGGATGGCGTGGTAGGCATTGAGTGTTTTCTGGAACATGGCGACACTTTATTTATGCCCACAGGCTGGTGGCACTATATGCGCTATCTGGACGGAAGTTTTTCCATTTCGCAGCGAGCCTGGGACCGGTCCTGGAGTGTTAAGGCGCATTCGCTTTGGAATTTAACGGTTCAGCGAAACTTAGATAACTTTATGAAAGGAAAATTTAAGAATAAATACATGGACTGGAAAGAGAAAAAAGCCATCCAAAGAGCCGAATATGCGCTGAAAAATGGTCTTCCAAAATAAATAAAAACGCTTTTAGAATTTTCCTAAAAGCGTTTTTTCATGTTATTTTCTTTTGAAGAGTTGCAGCGCAGTGGTGGAATACAGCGCGATAAAAATTAAAACAGGTTGAAAGAAGAGGCGGATTAGTCTTTTGGTATCTGTATTTAAGCCAAAGCCATCGCGATGCCCGGTATATTGCGCGATGTTTCCGGGAAAAACAAGAATGTAAAAAACCGCCAGGGCGAAACCGACATGCATCCGGTATTTTTTAAGAAAGATTATACCGAGGCCTAACAGAATCTCCACAACGCCGGAGGCCAACACCACGAAATCTTTCGAAAAAGGAATCCAGTCCGGAACCTGCGCCTGAAAAGTTTCGCGCGCGTACGTCATATGACCGATTCCGGCCAATAGCATAAAGGCGCCTAAAGCAATTCGCAGAAAATTTTTCATCTTAAAGAATTTCGCTGATGTGCCCTGCATTGGACGAAATAGAATCTCCAATTTCTTTAAATCGTCCTAAACCGACTTTTTTCATCATCGATACAACGAAACCTTTCATTTGAGAAATTTCGATGTGCGGTGGCATTGCCAATGCGCTCGGATCAGTATAAATATTTATTAAAGCCGGCCCGTCGTGGTCGAAAAATGCTTTCAAAGAACTTTCTGCTTTTGAAGGGTCTTTCAACTCGAAACCGCGGATATTCATAAGTTCTGCGATCTTATCGAAGGGCGGATTAACCATATCGGTCTGCCAGTTTACATAACCTTCCACTTCCATTTCCAGTTTCACCATGCCCAGAGAGCGGTTGTTGAAAACAATGATTTTGATTGGAAACTGATACTGCATAACCGTCGCCAAGTCGCCCATCAACATGGATAAACCGCCGTCGCCGCACATTGCAACCACCTGTCTTCCTGTGCGTGAAGCTGCTGCGCCAATCGCCATCGGCATTGCGTTAGCCATGGAACCATGATTGAAGGAACCCGTAAGATATCTGTTTTTCTTTCCTTTGATAAATCGTGCCGCCCAAACAGAAGTCATTCCGGTGTCGACCGTAAAAATGGCATCATCCGTCGCCAAGTTGTCAATAATTTCAGCGATATATTCGGGTTGAATTTCGCCTTTATCGCCTTGCTTGTCGGCAAAATTCTGCAAGCTTTCTTCGGAATTCTGATAGGCTTCGCGCATTTCTTTTAAAAACGAACCGTCCGCATTTTCTTTAAGTTTTGGCAACAATGCCGTAAGTGTATCTTTGATGTCGCCGGCATACCCAAAATCTACTTTTGCTCTTCTGCCAATCCTTTCGGCTTTAAGGTCGATCTGCACAATTTTATTGTCTTCCGGTAAAAACTCAACATAAGGAAAATCGGTGCCTAAAAGAAACAGAACATCTGCCTTGTTGCAGGCTTCGTAGCCGGAAGGGTTCCCGAGCAGGCCGTTCATTCCCACCGCATGTTCGTTATCTTCGGTATCGAAAAATATTTTTCCGCGGAAAGAATAGCCCATCGGAGCTTTCAAAACTTTGGCGAGTGTTTTGGTTTCTTCGATGGCATCTTTACAGCCGTGACCGCAAAAAAGTGTGATTTTTTTGTTTGAATTTAAAAGTTCCGCGAGTTCATCCAATTTTTCCTCCGTCGGACGAAAAACCGATTTCGTAAAATAATTTTGCGTAGAAGTAACAATTTCTTCGGCCTTTGCAGAAGCAACATCGCCGGGCAATCCGAGGACCGCCACACCTTTTTCGGAGATGGCTGTCTGGATGGCCGTCTGGATCATATGCGAAAACTGCTTTGGCGTGTTGGCGACGTAAACAAATTTGGAACAATCCTGAAATAAGTAGAAAGGATTGGTTTCCTGAAAATTATCCTGTCCCATTTTCGTCGTTTCGATGGTGCTTGCAATGGCGATAACAGGATTTCCCGCGCGGTTTGCATCATACAAACCATTGATGAGATGCACGTGGCCCGGTCCGGAACTTCCCATGCAACATCCAATACCGTTCAGTTCGGCATCCATCGAAGCAGCATAAGCGCCTGCTTCTTCGTGCCGAACGTGAATCCACTCCAGTCGTCCGTCGCGCCGGATGGCATCGTTCACAGGATTAAGACTGTCGCCTGTGATTGCATAGACACGGCGCACCCCTGCATTATAAAGATTTTCAACTAAGAGATCTGAAACATTTTTTGACATAATTTTACATTTAGAATTTATCCTGATGAAAAAACAATGCCGAATTAGAGACGAAAACCTTTAATATTCCGTTCACTGAAGCTAGAATTTGAGGTCATTTACAAAATCCGGAAAATCGGATAGGCGGCGACGCTTCCTTCGTAATAATCGGAATGTTTGTAGATCCAGTCCAGCTGCACCCTTGCATCCTTTGCCATTTCAGGGTTCGCCACTTTTTCAAACTCAAAAGCGGTTCTTAAAACCTGATTTTTTTTAAGAAGTTCTGCAGCGGTATCTTCAAAAACATAATCGGAATAATATTCTTTCTGCCCCAAGATTCCATCGAAAAAGTTCCAGTTAAAAAAGGAATCGGTGCCTTCCGGCTCCAAAGTTTCCAGCAGATATTTCACGCCGTTTTGTTTTGTAGAAACCAAAAAATCTCCTTTTTGGAAGTGATGGTTTTTGGTTTCGGATTTTACATGCGTATCATAATGGACGTAATGACCTTCGTAAGGATTTTTCACCGTTTTATATGCTGAAATGGTATATTTCTGCGCAAAAATGGTAGAATCCTGCTGAATTTGTTTGGTTTGAATATTGTTCTTCTTCAGATATTCCACAACCTTACGTTCCGATTTTGGGATGACATAATAGGCCGGAATGGCGATTTCTTTCGCAGGAATATAGTTATCGTAAAACTTTACTTTTCTGGTGAAAGGTTTGTTTCTGTCGTAGAAAAGCCGGGGTTTTCCCGAAACCTCACTTGTTTTTTTTCCGGCTTCGTAGCCTTTAAAATCGATCATTTTGAAAGTTGTACTGTCCAGTTTCCACTGGATTGCATATTTCATTTTCGGCTGATAATCCTGCAGGCTTTCTGCCATCAATTTTTGAATTTCTTCTGAATTTTTTTCCGTGTACTTAATGGAACTCAACATGTTTTCATAGGTTGCGAGAACGCGGTCTTTGTAGGGCTTCAGCATATGCGTTTCCGCCACGGTTCCCATCGTGTTGAAAAGTGCCGTATAACCTGTAGCGTAGCGCGGCGAATCCATAAAAGCGGGAAAACCTTCGTCGGGCGAATCGCCATGGATATTAACGTAAGGCGTTGTTAAGATCCCCTGCTTTTCCAGATTTTGTAATATTGCCGGCTGCATCTTTTGGTTGAAATAGTTTCCCAGTTTTTTTCCCAAACGTTCCTTATTCGTCGAAATGTAAGTGAACAAATATTGATAATCGGCGCCGTTGGACACATGATTGTCAATAAAATAAATCGGTTTAAAATGCTGGAATATCTGTTGGAAGGCCTTCGCGTTCTCTGTATCGTTTTTGATGAAATCCCGGTTCAGATCGTAGTTCCGGGCGTTTCCGCGGAAACCGTATTCTTCCGGACCGTTTTGGTTGGCGCGGCTGTATTTTCCGCGGCGTAACATGCCGGAAATATTGTAGGCTTCGACGGCGACAATCTTTAAGTTTTGAACTTTAATTTTTCCCGTGGCAAAATTGCGCATCATCATCATTGTTGCATCGATGCCGTCGGGTTCGCCGGGATGAATTCCGTTATTGATAAGGATTGTTGGTCTGTTTTTATCTGCCGATGCATTATAAATCACGACACGAATCGGTTCGCCATTATCGTCGGTGCCAAAAGATTCTACCGTGATGGTGGGAAAATTTTTCGCCAGCTCCTCGTAGAAGCTCACCATCTCCGCGTACGTTGTGGTTTGGTTGCCGTTGCCTTTTTCGTAAGGGGTCTGGAGCTGGGTTTGGGAGAGAACAGAGGCGGAAATAAAAAGGAGAAGTGCCGATAGAAATTTCATGGGATTCAGTTGTAATTTAAGTTGAGAACGAATTTAAATAAAAAATTCCTGAACGAATCCAGGAATTATATATATTGACCGAAATTTTAAAGAAGCGAAAATCTGCGCCCCGACCTGAGTGGAGCTCTTTTTTTGGGCCGCAAAGCGGAACAAAAAAAAGCGGGAACGGAGGGCGGAAACAGGCGCCCAAAAAATATTAATCGTTCAGCTTCAAAACCGCCATGAATGCAGATTGTGGAACCTCTACCCGACCGATTTGTTTCATTTTCTTCTTGCCTTCTTTTTGTTTTTCCAGAAGTTTTCTTTTACGCGAAATATCGCCACCGTAACATTTTGCGGTAACGTCTTTTCGTAAAGCTTTGATGGTTTCGCGGGCGATTACTTTCGCGCCAAGTGCTGCCTGAACGGCAATATCAAACTGTTGCCGCGGAATGAGTTCGCGCAGCTTTTCGCACATTCTTTTGCCGATGTAATAGGCATTGCTTTCGTGAATGAGAGAAGATAACGCGTCCACCATATCGCCGTTGATGAGGATATCCATCTTTACCAATCTGGAAGCGCGAAAGCCGATTGGATGGTAATCGAAGGAGGCGTATCCTTTGGAAATGGATTTTAAACGGTCGTAAAAATCGAAAACAACCTCTGCCAAAGGCATATTGAAAACCATTTCGACGCGGTCTGCAGTTAAATAATTTTGGGTAACGATTTCGCCGCGTTTTTCGATACATAAGGTCATTACGGAGCCGACAAAATCGGATTTGGTAATAATGGAAGCTTTGATGAATGGTTCTTCCACGCGGTCCATCGTCATCGGGTCCGTCATTTCCGACGGGTTGTTGATGAGAATCATTTTCTCCGGATCACGCTTTGTATAACCGTGATAAGAAACGTTGGGAACCGTGGTGATTACGTCCATATTGAACTCGCGGTCGAGTCTTTCCTGAACGATTTCCATGTGAAGCATGCCGAGGAAACCACAGCGGAAACCGAAACCAAGCGCCGCTGAACTTTCCGGCTCGAAAACCAGAGAAGCGTCGTTCAGGCGTAATTTTTCCAAAGAGAAACGCAGTTCCTCAAAATCTTCGGATTCGATGGGATAAATTCCGGCAAAAACCATGGGTTTTACTTCTTCGAAACCTTCAATAGCTTTTTCTGCACCGTTCTCAAAAGTGGTGATGGTATCGCCAACTTTTACCTCGCGGGCATCTTTAATGCCGGAAATGATGTAACCCACATCGCCGGTTCTTATTTCTTTTTTGGCTAATTGTTTCAACTTCAATGTTCCCACCTCATCGGCTTCGTACATTTTGTTGGTCGCCATGAATTTAATGCGCTGTCCTTTTTTGATGCTTCCGTTGACGACTTTGAAATAGGCTTCGATGCCGCGGAAAGGATTGTAAACGGAATCGAAAATGAGGGCCTGCAACGGTCCGTCTTCGTTCCCAACGGGTGCGGGAATTCTGTTCACGATCTGCTCTAACAATTCCAGCACGCCTTCGCCGGTTTTTCCGGAAACGCGCAAAACGTCTTCATATTCGCAACCGATAAGATTCATAATTTCGTCGGTTACTTCTTCGGGGTTTGCAGAGGGTAAATCTATTTTGTTCAGGACCGGGATGATGGTCAGATCATTTTCCAGCGCCAGATATAAGTTGCTTATCGTTTGAGCCTGAATGCTTTGCGCAGCATCTACGATGAGAAGCGCACCTTCGCAGGCGGCGATGGAACGGGAAACTTCGTAAGAGAAATCGACGTGTCCCGGTGTATCGATGAGGTTGAGAACGTACTGTTCGCCATTCAGTTCGTAATCCATTTGGATGGCGTGAGATTTTATGGTGATGCCGCGTTCTTTCTCGATATCCATATCGTCTAAGGTTTGCGCCTGCAACTCTCTTTTGGTAACCGTGTTGGTATATTCCAAAAGGCGGTCTGCCAAAGTAGATTTTCCGTGGTCGATATGGGCTATAATGCAAAAGTTTCGTATGTTTTTCATTCAATTCTTGATAGGTTGCAAATTTAGTGTTTTTTGGCGGATTTTGCAGAAAATTTGCGCCGGTGTGCTGCGATAGGGATTGCAACGGAAACCCCGCAGTTGGCGCAGGGAAAGCTGAGGCACGAGGAGTTGAAGTGGAAAGCCCGACCCGAGTTGCGGGAAAAGCGATGGAAAGGGGATCGCCCAAAAAAGAACGACCTCTACAATAATCTGCAGAGGTCGCTCAAACATTAAAAAAATAAACTATTATGGTCGCCTTCTCTGCGGACTCGGATTTCCTTGTCCGTCTTGTTTTTTGTCTAATATTTTGTTGCGCATTTTGCCTTCGGTTTGGTACATCTGGAGAACCTGCTGGGGTTTGATGACCTTCATGAACTTCTCGCAATAGATTTTCCGGTTGTCCAGGAGCTGCTGACCGATCTCGAAACTTTCGTCGATCTGTTTTTTGGCTTCGTCGTCGCTCATATTGTCGTAATTTCCGGAAGGCTTGAACTTGCTTTTGATCTCGTTTTGCTTTTGCTGATATTCCGCGTACAGCGTCTTAAACTCCTCTTCATTGGTTTTGGGAACTTCCAGCTCCGACACCATCATATTTTCCCGAAACTGCTGCAGGAGCGACATCCTTTGCTGCGGACTCATTTTTTGGATGATCTGTTTTCTTTCGTCCGGCTTCATCGTTTTCCAGTCGTATTTCTGGTTCTGCGCGAAACTTTGATGGGAAGCCAAGATGAGGGACATTAGTAATAAAATCTTTTTCATGGGTGTTTCGTTTTAATTATACAGATCCAAATAAACGTCCTGCTCTGCATTTTTGCCTAAATCTGCCAACTCTGCGGAGGTGAAATTAGCGAGAATCTGATCGACCTGAACTTCGGGATTTTGGGACACTATAGGTTTGCTCTCTTTGGCATATTTCACTGTGGTTTTCTCTGAAACATTTACCGGCGCTTTGTCTTCTTTTTGATGATCTGCGACAACATTAGTTAAATCGTTTCCTAAAGTTTTGTACGCAATTACAGCTTCTTTTTCGGGTTCGTCGGCTGACAGTGTTGATGTTGCGCTGCGGTTTTCTGCCTTAGCTAACTGATTGTCGATGGTGTTGCCCTCGGTTTCACCATTATTTTGCGTCACAAAAAATGTGATTCCGAATAACAGTGAAACTGCTGCCACGGCGGAATAGACCCAATTCATTTTAACGATTTTACCCTGCTTTTTTGGAGCGGTCTCCTGCAGAACTTTCATCTGCATTTCCGCGAAAAAGCCGTCGGGAGCTGTGTAAATATTCTTACGTTCTAATTTTTCTATATCTAAATTTTCCATGAGAGAAAAAATTTTATTCTGTATAATTTGCTTTAATATAATCTTCTACTTTTTGTTTGGCGTAATGGTAATTCGTCTTTAACGTTCCGACAGACATGTCCAGAATTTTTGAAATTTCTTCGTACGGAATATCTTCGTAATACCGAAACGAAAAAACCAGTTTCTGCTTTTCCGGCAGGGAATGAATGGCTTTTTGCAGCAGGATCTGAATTTCCTCTGCATCTGCGCCTGCATTTTCCGCAACTAAATTTTGGAGGTGATATTCGGAACCTTCGTCGCTCTTCTGCATGCGTTTCATTTTGTTCAGTTGCTGCAGCGCCTCATTGGTTGCAATCCGGTAAAGCCAGGTATAAAGCTGACTGTCCTGTTTGAACTGGTGAAAATTTTGGTAAGCTTTGATGAAGGTGTCCTGAAGAACATCCTGCGCCAGATCGTGATCTACAATTAACCTCCGAATATGCCAATACAACCTACTCTGATATGCATCCATCATCGCGCGAACACCTTTTTCACGGGTTTTATCGCTCGACATCAACTCGATAATTTCGGTCTCCTTAATCTTCATTGAGATGCTTTCGGTGTTTTGATGGTAAATTTAATTAAAAGTTAAATAGGTATTTCAATTTTCAGTCCAAAGCAAATAATTACCTTTGTTCATATCTATTTTCATGAAGATTGTTATCCTTGGTTCCGGCAATGTGGCTTATCATTTGGCAAAAGCTTTTGCGGAAAAAAACATTCCTGTCGCGCAGGTCTTTGGACGGAATGAAAAAGATTTGAAAGAAATTTCAGCACAACTTGAAATTCCGTTTTCCACAGAGAAATTAGAAGATGCCGACTTTTATCTGCTTGCCGTGAATGATGATGCGGTTACGGACCTCTCGAAGAAAATTCTCAAAACAAACTGTCTCGTGGCACATACGTCCGGTTCTCTGCCCAAAGAAGCTTTGGAAGGCCATTATCGAAAGGCGAGTTTTTATCCCCTGCAGACTTTTTCCAAATCGAAACCGCTTAATTATTCCGAAATTCCCTTTTTTGTAGAAGCGGAAAATTTGCCGGATCTCGAAATTCTGGAAAATTTAGCTTTAAAAATTTCGACAAACGTAATGAAGAGCGATTTTGAGAAACGGAAGTACATTCATTTGACCGCAGTTTTCGCCTGCAATTTCGTAAATCATCTTTTTGCACGGGCGAAAGAAATTTCGGATGCGCAGCACATTCCTTTCGAGTACTTTTTGCCTTTAATTAAAGAAACGACGGAAAAAATTTATGAAGTTGAACCCAAACTGGCGCAAACCGGTCCGGCGGTTAGAAATGATGAAAGGGTTTTGGTGCTTCACGAACAGTTGATCGCGGACGAAGAACATTTGAAAATTTATAAAACCCTGAACGAATCGATAAAGAAAATGTATGAGTTATAAATCGAAACTGAAAAATATAAAAGCCTTTGTGTTTGATGTAGACGGCGTTTTCACGGATGGAAGCGTTTACCTTTTGCCCGGCGGAAATATGTGCCGCGTGATGAGTGTTCTGGACGGTTATGCCGTGGTTAAAGCCCTCAAAAAGAATTATTTGATCGGCGTTATCACGGGTGGAAATGATGACGAAGTTCGACACCGGATCAACTACCTCGGCATTACAGATTATTACGCAAAATCTCCGGACAAAGAACTTGATTTTGAACACTTTAAAACAAAATACAATCTGAAAAACGATGAAATCTTAATGATGGGCGACGATCTGCCGGACGTCCAGATTATGAAAATTTCCGGTATTTCAGCATGCCCGAATAATGCAGTGCCGGAAGTGAAAGAAATTTCAGATTATATTTCGCCGATTGAAGGCGGAAAGGGCGCCGTTCGCGATGTGATTGAGCAGGTGATGAAAATTCAGGGAAAGTGGGTTGAAGATAATACGCAGAGCGTTTAGAAAGCCTCAACAATGAAAATATTATTAGCCTCCAATTCTCCGCGCCGAAAAGACCTCTTAGAAAGTTTAGGATATGATTTCAGCGTTGTTTCCGTGGACTGTGAAGAAGTTTATCCGGAAAATCTAGCACCAGAAAAAATAGCATCTTACCTTTCGGATTTGAAAGCAAATGCTTTTCGAAACCTGGAAAACGATGAAGTTTTAATCACCGCAGATACAATTGTTGCGCTGGAAAACGAGGTTTTGGGAAAACCAAAAGACGAAGTCCACGCCAAACAAATGCTCCGGAAACTTTCGGGAAAAACGCATCAGGTTTATACGGGAATCACGATCAGAAGTTCGGATAAAAGCATTTCTAAAACGGACGTCGCTTCTGTTACCTTTGCTGCGATAAGCGAGACCGAAATCGATTTCTACGTCAAAAACTACAAACCCTTCGATAAGGCCGGCAGTTACGGAATTCAGGAATGGCTTGGAATGGCGAAGGTTTCTAAGATTGAGGGCAGTTATTTTACAATCATGGGACTTCCTACACATTTGGTGTACGAGGTTTTAAAAGATTTTGAATAACTAGGTTTTCAAAAATAAAATTTCATTATTTTTACCAAAAATAGTAGGCATTTCCATACTAAAATGCAGATTTAAAAGTTATTATGAAATAATGAAAAAAACTATACTTTTCCTTTTGGCAGTCAGCGTTTTCAATTCGTGTTCCACGCGTAAAAAGACGAATGATTCCACTTTTATGAAAGGATTTTTCTCCTATTACAACACGCTTTTCAACAGTAAAGATGCTCTCGAAACCGAGTTGCGCAACCGCGATCAGGCGCACAAAGACAACTTCTATGCGCCCTACATTCAGTTGCTGACTTATGAGGAACAGCCTTTGGGCAGCGATCTGGCTTCCGGCGGCGCTTTTGGTAATGGTGCTCCGCTGCCACCCGGCAATAATTCCAACGGGCCGGGAATTCCGGGCAGGTTTGATAATTCTTCCGGTGCTGACAACCAACCGAAATCTGGGGCAAGCATTTTAGAAATTTCGGAAGCAAAAGCTTTGAAAGCCATCGCGAAATATTCCGTAATGAAAGGCGGTACCGAAAAAAACAAGAAAATTTTTGATGCCAATATCCTTCTCGCGCAGTCGAGATTATATCAGGATAAACCTTTGGAAGCACTGGATGGACTGAATTATATTTTCAGCAATATGTCCAAAGATAAAAGGCTGCCTTTAGCGCGCATTTATCAGGGTTTGGCCTATTCGAAAATGGAAGATTATGCCAGAGCCGAAGAAGTTTTTGCAGGTCTGAAAGACGATAAGCTCAAAAAGAACGAAAGAAAATTATTAAGCATTTACTACTCCGAAATGTTGCTTTCTGCCGGAAAAAAGAAGAAGCCGTCGCCGAACTGGAAAACGCTTATGCCTACAACAAAAACAGAAAACTTCGCAGCCGGATCGCTTTTCTGCGCGGACAGATCCTGGCCAATTTGGGTAAAAATGAAGAAGCCCGTGAAAGTTTTGTATCAGCCTACAAAAATGCGAACAACTTTGAGTTTGAAGTAAAATCGCAGATCGAAATCGCAAAAACCTTTAACGGAAAAGAAGATGATTATGAAGGTGCAAAAGAATATCTGGAAAAAATTAGCAAAAAAGGAACGTACGGTTCGCGTAAAAATGAGTTTTATTACGCTTTAGGCTTGATGGCCAACAAAGCCGGAAAAAAGGAAGAAGCAAAGGCATTTTTCGCGCAGTCTTTGAAGGAGAAAGTTTCGGATCCGCAAATTCGCGGACTCGATTATTTCGAAATTGGAAAAGCCTATTTTGAAGACAGCGATTATTTGTCGGCGGGCGCTTATTATGATTCGGCGCTGGCTTCCATGAATTATGAACCATCCAAAATTTTGCTCCAGGAACAATCGAAAAACATCAAGCAGGTTTCTGCAAACTACTATCTGATCAAGAAAAACGACAGTATTTTGGCTTTGGCGAATATGCCGGAAGCGGAACGAATTGCTTATTTCAACAAATATATCGAAGGTATTAAAGCCAAAGAAGCACAGGCCGAACTGGAACAGCGAAGAGCCGAGCGGTCCAAAGGTTTCGACACGGGTGATTACGGAGCCAATTCTGTATTTGCCTCCAACACGGGCGGATTCCAGGATTTTGGAGAGAACAAAGGAGGTTTTTACTTTTCTAATCTGAGCACCGTTGCTAAAGGCGAATCCAGCTTCAAACAGTTATGGGGAAACCGCTCGCTGAGTGATAACTGGCGGACTTCTGCCAGAAGCAATTCTATTGAAGATATGAAAAATGAAGCCATGGGAATTGCGACCGCGCCGGATCCCCGAAGACTGGAACCCGATTTCTACATCGAACAAATTCCCACCGATACTCAGGAAATCTTTGCGCTGAAAAAAGCCCGCGACACAGCCACGTTAGGTCTGGGAACCATGTATGAGTCCTATTTTTCGGATACGCCGCTGGCGACAAAAACACTCTACGATCTTGTGGACAGCAAACCCGAAGACGATCTGAAACTCCAGGCGCTATACCAGATCTTCGCCTTTAATTACGAAAAAAATCCGGGTGCTGCAGAACGTGCAAAACAGATGATCCTTACGGAATATCCTTACACGTCTTACGCTGAATTCGTAAAAAACCCGAAGAATAATGAATTCGCGAAATCTTCGGAAGAAGTTGAAAAAGCCTATGCTCAGGCATTCGATCTCTATGCAACAGAAAAATATGAGGAGAGCAAAGCATTGATCGAATCTTCTTTGGAAAAATATCCGAAAGACGCTTTGGTGCCCAAATTCGCCTTGCTGAACGCATTTAATTCGGGAAAAATCGCCGGAAAGGAAATCATGATCCTTCAGTTGGAGCAAATCGCCTTGAATTATGCCAGAACAGTTGAAGGCGAAAAAGCCGCAGACATGCTAAAATACCTGAAAAGCGATTTGGCAATCGAAACTACAGATGCAAACGGCAACAAAACAGAAATGAACAACATCAACATGGGCCCCGGAACACCAACTGCGAGGGACGAAATGCAGAATCAGCCACCGGTTCCACGCGCTCCTTCGTCCATGCCATTCCCGCAACGTCCCACTAATAACGGAAATAATACCGACGTCAGATCGCCAAATTCAAACGGTCTGCAAGCGCCACGAACCGTGCCGCCCGCCGGTGAAATTAAAATCAGATAAGCAAAAAAGCGAAGGTAAAACTTCGCTTTTCTTCTTTTTATATTCGATTATATCTCCTTCTAAATCAGGAAGATTTCTTCTTTACGCCCTGAAAATCTTTCAGATAAAAAGGTTCGAAGTAGGCAACATCTTCAAATTCGTTTGCTTTAAATTTTTCCTGCGCTCTTTTAATCAGGTATTTCGCTGACGGATAAATTGTACCATCAAATGCGGCGGCGGAAAGCTGAAGAATTTCCCGGGCTTTTGTCGCACCATCGCCGACGAAGATCACTTTTTTCCCTGCAGTTCCTGAAACGAAGTTTCGTCTAAGATTTTGGCTTCGGTGTCGGTGAGCATTTCTCCGGTTTTACCGTCGAAAATGGCGCAATACACCTCCATTCTCCGCGCATCGATGAGCGGAATAATCAAGTCATAATCTTTCCTCAGAAAAGGTTCGGTCATGCTTTCCAATGAATTCACCGCGATAAGTGGAATCTGTAAACCAAAGCAAAACCCCTTGGCTGAAGAAGCACCGATTCGCAAACCGGTGTAGGAACCCGGTCCTTTTCCCAAGCAAATGGCGTCAAGATCCTGCAAAGAAATTCCGGCACCTTCTAAAGCCCACTCCACAAACGTGTGTAAACTTTCGGACTGTTTATAATTTTCCGAAATTTCTTCACAAAGGCAAAGTAAGTCAGATCCCTCAGAAATTGCGACAGAACAGTTTTTAGAAGATGTTTCGATATGGAGAATTTTCATTGGATGAGGAATTTAATAAAAGAAATCTATTTGATTAAATTAAATGTTTTAAAGGTTTTTATAAACCGTGCGCGGTTCGCTTTGCGCGCTCGGATAAATGGTCAGATCGGAGATCGCCACGTGCTTTGGCGCAGAAATACAGTAGGAAATGGCGTCGGCAATATCTTCCGGCTTTAAAGCTTCATAACCTTGATAAACGGTTTCGGCTCTTTCTTCGTCGCCTTTAAATCGAACTTTAGAGAAATCAGTTTCCACCAAACCGGGCTGAATGTTGGTTACTTTGATCCCAAATTCGGTCAGTTCCAGACGCATTCCTTCGGAGATCACATCCACCGCGCGTTTTGAGGCGCAGTACACAACGCCATTTGCATAAGTCTGTCGCGCCGCAACGGAAGAAATATTCACGAAATGCCCGTTTTTTTTAGCTTTCATTCCGGGAATCAGAAGTTTTGAAACATAGAGAATCCCCTTTACATTGCCGTCCATCATCGCATCCCAGTCCTCAATCTTGCCGTCTTCGAGACTTTCTAAGCCATGCGCGTTTCCCGCGTTATTGATGACGACATCGATGTCTTGCCATTCTTTTGGCAAAGAGCCGATCGCGGTTTCCACTTCGGCGAAGAAACGCTGATCAAAATTCAACGTAAACACTTCCGTTGCGGTTGAAAGTTCGCTTTTAATGTGTGCTAAAACTTCTGTTCTTCGTCCGCAAAGAATTAATCTGTAGCCGTTTTTCGCTAACAATTCTGCGGTGGCTTTTCCTATGCCGGACGTTGCGCCGGTGATGAGTGCTGTCTTCATTAATCTTGTATTTAATTGGCATCGAAACTCTGAAACGCGTCTTCGATGTGCGTAATTTGTAATTTTCCGGCGGAATCCGGAAGCACGGCGATAATATCAAACCTAACTTCTTTATCCAAATTTCTATCTTTCATAAAATGATCGGCGCACAAAACAATGGCTTTAATTTTCTTTTTCGTGACGGCTTCCTGCGGTTCCATAAACAGATCTGTTCCGCGGGCTTTTACTTCTACAACAACGATCAGATCTTCAAATTCTGCTACGATATCGATCTCAGCCCGCTGATAACGAAAGTTCCGAACCAAAATTTTGTAATTTTTTCCGGTCAGATAGTCTGCAGCCAGTTTTTCTGCAAGGTTTCCGAAATCATTGTGTTCCGCCATTAGCTAATAAATTGATAAGCCCACCAAATCAGTACAATCTGAAGCGGCAATCTAAGGACCGAGAGCCAAAATCCTTCCTTTTTTTTCACGAAATATTTGCGCGACATTTCGATGTTTGCGGGAAAAACTGCCACTAACAACGCAATCGTGAGATACGCGCCGACGGTTTGTGCCGTGGGAATAAGTAATAAAACTCCGCATATAATTTCTGCAATCCCACTTAAAATAACCAATGTTGAAGGCGCGGGCAGGTATGCCGGCATTATTTTCAGATAGAGTTTTGGCGTTACAAAATGCAAAATTCCGGCGATGATAAGCAGTCCCGCAAGAATATATTTTGAAATTTCTAAGGTATCCATTAAAATTCTACCGTGTTTGTTTCTCCTACCTTTAACTTTGTTGCTGCGCCGATAATTAATGGTTTATTGTCGAAAATGTGGCCGTTTGGAAAGCCAAATAATGTCGGAAAATTATAGTTTGAAATTCTTTCGGCGATGATTTCGTACGCGAATTCATCAAAACTCGCGGCGTGATTTGTATTGTCTTTTTCATCGCCCATATTCGTCATTCCGCCGATGATCAAACCTTTTATCTCGCGGAAAACACCGGCCAGATCTAAGCTGATGAGCATGCGGTCCAAAGCATAAAACGATTCGGCGATATCTTCTATGAAAAGAATTTTATCTTTGAAATTGAATGAATAAGAAGTTCCCAGCAGCGCATAGATCAGTGCTAAATTTCCGCCGACTAAGTTTCCGTCTGCTGTTCCCTTTTTATTCAATTGGTGCGGCTCTACTCTGTATGTTGGTTTTTTTCCTTTTAAAATATCGAAGACAAGTTCATAACTCTCCGCCGAAACGCCAAAACTTGAGGTTTTAAGCGTTTGCGCATGAATAGAGGCGAAATTATTTTTTAAAAGAAAACTTTGGATCACGGTGTTATCGGAATACCCAATGTGCCATTTCGGCTTTTTTTTGAAGTCGGAAAGCTCAATATGTCGCAACAAATGTTGACACCCGTAACCGCCACGCGAGGCCCATACCGCAGAAATTTCGGGAGCATTGAATGCCCAGTTGATCTCCTGAATTCTTTCTTTTTCTGTGCCGGCGTAAGAATACCCGTGGTTAAATTTCGTGTAAACATGCTGTCCGAGAACGGGTTCATATCCTTTTGCTTCTAGGAGTTGCAGCCCTTCTTCCAGCTGCGGTTCCTCTACGGATCCGGCGGGAGAAATAACGGCGATTTTGTCGCCTTTCTTTAGAGATTTCGGGAAAATGAGGTCTTTCATTTGTGAATCATTTTTTGTTCCGTCCTTTCTGCATTCTCCAGTCTTTGGTCGAACTGGTTGAATTTTTTAAAACTCTGCAGGAAAATAACGATGCTGAATCCCATTAAAACAAACCCTACTCCTTTTCGGATATAATTGGCCAGTTTCTCCGTTAAACTTTCATGAAACTGTTTGGCTAAGGAGATTTTGAAAAAATCGATCACCAGATAAGTTCCCACAACCAGCGCCATATACAGAAGAAAATCGTCGAGGTCGGGATAAGAATTCCGCACGGAAATCACCGTCACCAGCCAAAATAAAACGACGCCAATATTTAAAATATTAAAGAAAAAACCGTTTAAAAAGGTTTTCATATAATTTTGGCTGATCATTTTTTCTTCGCCTGCCAGGTGCATTTTTGTTTTGGAAACAATCATGTAAACCGCATAAACTAAAATAATAAAAGCTGTTATGCGGTAAAATCCAGGATGTTTATCGATGATTTCTACCAGATCGCCACTTGCAAAAAATGCTGCCGCAATGCATAAAATATCTGCCAAAATAACGCCCAAATCCAGAGCTAACGCATGTTTCGGACCGCGGGAAAAACTCGTTTCAATCAACAGAAAAAAAATAGGTCCAATAAAAACCAAACTTAGCATGATGCCTAAACCAATGGCGGACAGTATGAGTTCTATCATAGAATAAAAGTCTTAAATTCTTGTATTTCAAATATTTAGAAATACATTTTATTTGCTGACAATTTTAAAATCCAGTTGTTTCTGAATTAGATTTGCCTTCATTACTTTAATCGTTACTTTATCGCCCAACTGGTACTGGTTGCCGGTTCTACTGCCTTGTACCAAATGATTTTTCTGATCGTATGAGTAAGAATCGTCCATGAGATCGCGCAGTTTAATTAAACCTTCTGCACCGTTTTCCGGGATCTGAACCCAGAAACCGAAGTCTGCAACGCCGGAAATTACACCGGTGAATTCTTCGCCCAAGTGTTTCTCCATAAACTTAACCTGCATAAACTTAATGGAATCGCGCTCTGCATCGGCGGCGAGCCTTTCCATTGAGCTGCAGTGCTTGCATTTTTCGTCGTATTCCTGCTTGTTAGGCGATTTTCCGCCATCTAAGTAATGCTGCAGTAACCGGTGCGCGATCAGATCGGGATAGCGTCGGATCGGTGAGGTAAAATGCGAATAATATTCGAAACCTAAGCCGTAATGTCCGATCGGATCTGTGGAATAAATTGCTTTGCTCATAGAGCGCATGGCCAAAGTTTCGATCATATTTTCTTCGCCTTTGCCTTTCACTTCGCCCAAAAGTTTATTTAAAGACTGCGCCACTTTTTTCGTGTTTGCCAAATCCATTTTGTAACCGAACGTAGAAACAAAATCGCGCAAAGCTTCTAATTTTACGGGATCCGGATCGTCGTGAATCCGATAAATGAAGGTTCTTTCTGTGGGCGTTCCGCTTTTTTTTAAGGAGACAAATTCGGAAACTTTACGGTTGGCCAAAAGCATAAATTCCTCAATTAAGTGATTGGAATCTTTGCTTACCTTGAAATAAACGCCGATGGGTTGGCTGTTTTCGTCTAAATTGAAACGGACTTCGCTGCGGTCAAACGTAATAGCACCGTCGTCGATTCTTCTTTTTCTTAATATTTTTGCCAGGCGATCCAGCGTTAAAATTTCTTCAGTTAAATCCCCGGTTTGTGTTTCGATTCTTTCCTGCGCTTCTTCGTAAGAAAATCTGCGGTCGGAATGCGTTACCGTTCTGCCGAACCACTGGTTTTGAACTTCGGAATTTTCATTCAGTTCAAAAACGGCGGAAAAAGTAAATTTATCTTCATTCGGACGCAGGGAACAAACTTCGTTACTGAGCACCTCGGGAAGCATGGGCACTACTCTATCCACCAGATAAACGGAAGTGGCGCGGCTGTAGGCTTCATCATCCAGCAAAGTTCCGGGCACAACATAATGAGAAACATCGGCGATATGAACGCCGATTTCCCAGTTGCCATTGTCCAGTTTTTGAATGGAAAGCGCATCGTCGAAATCTTTGGCATCTTTGGGATCGATGGTAAAGGTGCAGACATTTCGCATATCGCGGCGTTTTGCCACTTCGGTGTCGCGGATTTCCTGATCGATATTCTGCGCCTCTCTTTCCACTTCTTCAGGAAACTCGTAGGGAAGGCCGTATTCTGCTAAGATAGAATGGATTTCGGTTTCGTGCTCACCCGGAGCACCCAAAACTTTGATGATTTCGCCTTCAGGATTTTTTTCGCCGGCGCGCCAATCGGTCATTTTTACGACCACTTTATCGCCGTCTTCAGCACCGCCAATCTTTCCTTTCGGCACAAAAATATCGGTGTTGATGGTTTTTTTATCACATACCACAAAACCAAAATCTTTATGTTTGATGAGCTGAAAAGTTCCCACAAACTCGTCGCGTTTTCTTTCGAGAACTTCTACAACAGAGCCTTCTAGTTTTTTTCCTTTGAAGTTATAGGTTACAATAAGAACGGTATCGCCCTGTATGGCGTCTTTTACGTTTTTGGAATGGATGAAGATATCATCGTCCATACCGTCAACCCGAACGTAAGCATTTCCGGCCTGGTTGAAATCGATGGTACCGCTTAAAGTTCCTTCGATATTAAGGGTCAGAATGTATTTCTGCTTCTCCGTTTCTTTGATTCTGTTTTCAGCAAGCAGTTTGTGAATGGCCTGAATGACCAGTTCGCGCTGCCGTGGATTTTTGTAGTCTATTCCGTCCGAAATCTGTTTATAATTATAGATTTTCGTGGAATTTTTGTTCATAAAATTCATAATTAAACGTCCGATTTCCTGGAGTTTATTTTGATTTTTTTGAGATATAAATTTGCTGTTTTTTGCCATTTAAGGGATGTTTGGTTGTAATTAGAAAATTAGCAAAAGGCTATTTTTTCTACTCTGTTTTGATGTCTGCCACCTTCGAAATCGGTGGTGAGGAATTTTTCGACGATTTGAATTGCGAGGTCGCTGGTGATAAACCGCGCGGGAAGCGCGATCATATTAGCATTGTTGTGTTTTCTTGCCAGTTCGGCGAGCTCAACTTCCCAACATAAAGCACAGCGGATATCCTGATGTTTATTCGCCGTAATAGCAACACCTTCTCCGCTTCCGCAGATAAGAATTCCGAGGACATTATCGCCATTTTCTACGGAGGCCGCCGCGGGATGAACGAAATCGGGATAATCGACAGAATCTTTGGAATAGGTACCGAAATCCTGAATTTCGTAGTGACCTTCCAGATGTTTTTTAAGAATTTCTTTATAGTCGAAACCTGCGTGGTCCGCAGCAATTGCTATTTTTTTCATGTTTCAATGTAATATTATCATTTTACAATTCTTACAAATTTAATACTATTAATATAAATAAGGTTTGATTGAATCTTAAATCTTTGCAGACCGGGAAAATAAAACCGAGAAAAACGTGCGCTGCGTGAGCGATGGTAGCGGTTACCCCGCAGCAGGCGCGGAATGTGCGAAGGCGCGAGGAGTAAAAGCGAACAGCGCGACCCGGGCAGGGGAGAGCATGGCGAGGGGCACGCCCAAAAAGATCTCTTAAAAATTGTTAACATCGCCCCGGATTCGTGTTGGTAAGTAAGTAAAAAAAGTTCTTTTCTTATTCATATAAAATTCATACTGCAATTTGTTTTTGGATTATCGCAGAATTATTTTGAGAAGTTCGGGCAGAAAATTGAAGACGTTTTCCATACAAAATTTGCTAAGAATGCCCCTGCATAAAACTTACTGACAATTGTTGATAAAGTATTTAACCAACTATCAATCAATTTTTTATAATGTTGGTTGCGTATGAACTTTGGCGCGACTGTATGTGGTGAATTTTCTGGATTTTATTTCTCCCCAAACCCGCACGATACAACAACACTATTCATTTTCTTTTTTTAATAAAAGAATATAATGTAGATAAATTGAGGCTTTGGGGATTGGGGAATTTTAAATGAGATTAAATTTTAATTAGCGGGAATTAATCCTAAATTTGTGAAACCAAAACGGAAAAGTATGAAGACAGTAAACGATTTCAATTTCAAAGATAAAAAGGCACTGGTGCGTGTAGATTTTAATGTGCCGCAAAGCGCAGATCTGAAAGTTACGGATAACAGCCGGATTGTAGCGGTAAAACCGACCATTGAAAAGATTTTAAACGATGGTGGCTGTGTGATTTTGATGACGCATTTGGGCCGGCCGAAAGGAAAGGTTTCTGAAGAATTTTCCCTGGAAAATATCATACCAGAAATTGAAAAGGTTTTTGGTAAGAAAGTTCAGTTTTGTCCGGACTGCATGGGCGAGGATGCGAAAAACATGACAGGATGCCTGAAGCCGGGTGAGATTTTACTGCTCGAGAATCTGCGTTTTTATGAAGAGGAAGAAGAGGGCAACGTAGAATTTGCGGAGAAACTTTCGAAATATGGCGATGCTTTCGTTAATGATGCTTTTGGGACGGCGCACCGCGCACACGCTTCCACCGCGGTTATTGCGCAGTTTTTTCCTAATACTAAATTTTTCGGTTTACTGATGGCTAAAGAGTTGCGGGCAATCGATAAGGTTCTTAAAGATGGCGAAAAACCGGTGACGGCCATTTTGGGTGGGTCTAAAGTTTCGTCGAAAATTACGATCATCGAAAATATGCTGCCGGCTGTTGACAATCTTATTATTGGTGGTGGGATGGCTTTCACGTTCGTTAAAGCATTAGGCGGACAAATTGGTAATTCGCTGGTAGAAGAGGATAAGTTAAGACTGGCGCTGGAAATATTGGAGAAAGCAAAAGCACAGAATGTAAAAGTACATCTGCCCATCGACAGTGTGATTGCAGACGAATTCAGTAATGATGCGGAGATCAAGGAGGTTGATGTTTATGATATTCCGGAAGGCTGGATGGGACTGGATGCGGGCAAGAAAACGCAGTTGATGAACCATGATGTAATAATGAATTCAAAAACCATTTTGTGGAATGGTCCGGTTGGTGTTTTCGAAATGCCTAATTTTTCTGCGGGTACAGTTGCATTGGGCGACAGTATCGCGGAAGCCACGGAGTTGGGAGCATTTTCCCTCGTGGGCGGTGGCGACAGTGTGGCGTTTGTGAAACAGTTCGGCTATGAGGATAAAGTAAGTTATGTTTCTACGGGCGGTGGTGCGATGCTGGAAAGTTTGGAGGGAAAAGAACTTCCAGGCGTAAAAGCAATAAACGACTAAGATAAACTAAATATTTAGTTCAATAGAAAAGATCACCAAAGTTGGTGATCTTTTTTTGTTAAATTTAATAGGAATGAATTTAATCTAACCGGGATCTTATTTATTAAAAATGCGATTATGAAAAAAGGAATATTCACGAAAATAAATAGATTCTTTCCAAATTCGGCCTTCAGAAACTCGTCAAAATTGTAAAAACTATTTTTTTTCGATAATGTATATCAAACTGGAAAATTCGCCTGTTTTTGAAGCCTTAAAATTAGAAATCGCACCAAAAAGCAGACCTTTTAACCAAAATAAGCGTGATTTCCTATATTTTTCGCTGAGCATGGAAATATAAAAGGAATCGAGTAGGAGGGGCTTAATTTTTTTGATTTTCCAATTTTGGTTGTTCATCAAATTTTCCATGCCGTTTTTGGAGAAGTGATAGATATGTCGCGGAACATCGTAGGCAGCCCAAAACTCTTTGTAATATTCTGCATCAAAAGAAGTGGGATTGGGCACGGCTATAATCAGTAAACCGTTGTCTTTCAGTTTGGAATAAAATATTTTTAATATATCTTCCTGATTTTCAATGTGTTCAAAAACATGCCACAAGGTTATGGCCGCTAGACTTTTGTTTTCGATCTGGGTAATGTCTCTTACTATAGTTGATTTAAGCAGTTTGTTAGCAGCGGCATTTCTCGCAGCGTCGTTCGGTTCGAAGCCTACCGCAGTAAAGTCATTTTCTATAAATTTAAGAAATTCACCCGCACCGCAGCCATAATCCAGAACTTTTGACTGAGTTTTTACATAACGACAAAGAATATTCTTTTTATACTTCAGGTTGAATCCCTGGAGAAATTTATATAGTTTTTCTTTAAGACTTCCCGAATCCTGATGGTGCGAAATATAGTCTGCACTGTCGTAATATTTGTCCAGATTTTCCGGTAATGGCGTCGTCTTGAAAACTCCTTTCGTGGACGTTTCTTCGAGTTGAAAAGTTTCCTGGGTAAGAAAATGATCTTTAATTTTCATTTTGAGTTGAAGTGCAAATTTTCTACATTGAGGTTCTTCTAAGTTAATGTTTCACGTGAAACATTTTAAGTTATCTTCCTAAATAGATTAACAAAACATTAATGTCTGCCGGTGAAACACCACTAATTCTGCCTGCCTGGGCAATTGACTGCGGCCTTACTTTGTCCAGTTTCTGTTTAGCTTCGGCGGATAAGGAGTTTATAACTTTAAAATCAAAATCGGTGGGAATTTTGATGGTTTCGAGACGGTTTAATTTCTCGACATTATCCTTTTCTTTTTCAATATAGCCACGATATTTGATGTTAATTTCCGCCTGTTCCTTCACATCTTCTGCAAATTCACCCGTTTTTTCTTTGATGAAGGTGATCTCTTCCAACTTCTCTAAGGTCATGTTCGGTCTGGTTAGGATTTGGGCAGCACGATAAGCCTGGTCGACGGGAGAGGAATCTATGCTGTTCAATATGGGATTAATCACGCCTGGTTTCAAGGATGTGGCTTTAAGAAAATCTTCCAGCTCGTTGCTTTTTAATATTTTTTCCTCTACATTTTTTAATCGATCGTCGCTTGCGAGGCCCAATTTGTGGGCTTTTTCGGTTAGTCGAATGTCTGCATTATCCTGGCGTAAAAGCAGGCGATATTCCGCACGGGAGGTAAACATTCTGTAAGGTTCTTCTGTACCTTTGGTAATAAGATCGTCAATAAGCACGCCGATATAGGCTTCGTCGCGGTTTAAAATAAATTCCCCTTTATCATGGACTTTATTATGGGCATTTATTCCCGCCATGAGTCCCTGACCGGCGGCTTCCTCGTATCCCGTTGTACCGTTAATTTGTCCTGCAAAATAGAGATTTGAGATCAATTTTGTTTCCAGTGTATGATAGAGTTGGGTAGGAGGGAAGTAGTCGTATTCGATCGCATAGCCGGGGCGGAAAACTTTTACGTTTTCAAAACCCGGGATGTGTTTCATCGCTTTTATCTGAATGTCTTCCGGTAACGAGGAACTGAAACCATTAACGTAAATTTCGACGGTTCTCCAGCCTTCAGGTTCCACAAATAACTGATGCCTGTTGCGCTCCGCGAAACGGTTGATCTTATCCTCAATACTGGGACAGTATCTGGGACCTGTACTTTGAATGGTACCGTTGAACATAGGGCTTCTGTCGAATCCTTCCCGTAAAACTTCGTGCACAGTTTCGTTGGTATAAACGATGTGACAGCTCAGTTGTTTCGTCAGCTTTGGTGTATCGGTATAGGAAAATTTCTGCGGCTTTTCATCTCCTTTCTGCTCCTCCATTTTCGAATAATCCAAACTTCTTCCGTCAACTCGCGGTGGAGTACCTGTTTTCATCCGTCCGGACTCGAAACCTAAGGAAACAAGTTGTTCTGTGATTCCCATCGCTTTTGGTTCGCCCATTCGCCCACCACCTAATTGTTTTTCGCCGACGTGGATAAGCCCATTAAGAAAGGTACCATTCGTAAGAACCACTGATTTTGCTTTAATTTTTATGCCTAATGACGTAATAACACCAACAACCTGATGGTTTTCGATGATTAAACTTTTCACCATATCCTGAAAGAAATCCAAATTGGGGGTGTTTTCCAACGCGTACCGCCATTCTTCAGCAAATAACATTCTGTCATTTTGGGTTCGGGGCGACCACATTGCAGGACCTTTAGAAAGATTAAGCATTTTGAATTGAATCGCAGATTTGTCGGCGACAATACCTGAATAACCGCCCATCGCATCAATCTCGCGTACAATCTGTCCTTTGGCAATACCGCCCATAGCAGGATTACAGGACATTTGTCCGATGGTTTGCATATTCATAGTAATGAGCAGCGTTTTCGACCCAAGATTTGCAGCAGCAGCTGCGGCTTCGGAACCGGCGTGTCCCGCACCTACAACGATGACATCATATATATCGTTTATCATAAAATAAGGTGATAAATCATTTAAATTTTAAATTGTTTCACGTGAAACATTTCGGCTTTAATTGTAAAATAATAGTTTTTAGCCCCGATTGCAGCGGCATCCTTTTGTGAAGCCTTTGGGTGGGCCTTAGTGAGGCAAGGCTGAAGAAAAGATAGAGCGGAAAGCGGGATTAAGCTCCTAAAAAATTCGATAAATAAAAATCTTCTTTTTGTCGCATGACTGAAATTTCTGCCGGTGTTTTATCTTTATAACCACATAAATGTAAAACTCCGTGGGCTAAGACCCGAAGTAATTCAGAATCAAAGTTTTCGGAGAGGGCGGCATTCTCGGAAATGCGGTGCAAAGATACAAAAATATCTGCGGAAATGGTTTTACCCTTCACATAATCAAACGTAATGACATCTGTGTAATAATCGTGCTGCAGAAAGTCACGGTTAACCTGCAATAGATATTCGTCATCACAGAAAATGTAATTAATGTCACCAACTTTTTTTCTTCGTTGCTGATAAGTTGCTCCAGCCAGTTTTCAGTACCGGGCGGAATTGCAATTTCTGCGATATTCTCAAAAAAAAACTGAATCATATGCTAAAAATAATGTCCTAAAATAACGCTCAGAATGTTATTATCGACGGTTAATGAGCGGCTAAAGTTGATCTTAATTTGGCCAAACGGTGATTTGTACCCGGCAGTTAAGCCCACGGAAGACGCGTTGATATGGAATATATCGTCCACTTCAATGTCATTAAAAAGGTTCGCCACACTCACATTTGCATCCAGGTAATAGTTTTTGTAAACATTATACTGCAAAGTGTTGGATGCCGTTAAAATGTTTTCAGCGCTGACCTGACCAAATTCATAACCCTGAAATTTAAAAAAATTCCCTAAGTTTTGATCGAAAATCCCGCCAATCCGATACTGATAGTAGGAAGGTAGGTTGTTTCCAAGTGTAAAGCCGCCTACTAAGCCCAAACGGTACGTTAGCCGGCCCGCAAGAGGGAAGTTTAACTGCGAGGAGATCCTGGCCTGCAGTGTGCTGCCATCTTTTTCATCGTTTAGGATATCGATAAACTTACCTTCTGCGTTAAGCAAAAATCCCCGCGTAGGAAAACTGGTGTCGTCCTGGGTATCGCTTTTAATGAAAATATAAGGGTTGATAAAATTCGCTGCATTCGCGTAAGACGATTCGCCGGCGATTTTAGCTTCAAAATAATCGTGGCTTAAACCGCCTCCAATTGCATATTTATCGCGCCAAACCGATTGTAAAAAGGCTTCGTTACGGAACCAGTTCCACCGCTGGGAGACATTGGAATCAACATCGTTCAAATCCAGACTCATTCCCGACGCGTAGACGCCAAAGCCCGGAATAAAGCCATTATCGATAAAATAGTTCAAATAGTACCGCGGACTATCACCGATGACCACATCCAACGAGACAATTGAATTACGGAACAAAAGTCTTTTTGCCGTGGCGTTCAGCAAAAGACCGGTTTTAAAGATCTCATCGTAGTGTAAACCAAACTTCAGAAAGATTCGGGTGTCGTCCTCGGTTAAATTTAATTTCAGATAATTTTTAAAATTCTTTTGAATAATGTCGTAATTGATGAGTTTATAGTTGTTGGTGGCGTACAGGCGATCGATCATTTTATTAATTCCTCCATAAGTTTGAAGGGAGGGAACACGCAGATTCATCTTCCCCTGTATGTAATTTTTACTGAAAATATGGTTGTTTTCAACGATTAAACTATCAATTTTATACACATTGGAATAGATCGAATTTAAAGGAGACCGCAGAAAATCGATCTCTCTTTTTTGGAAGCAGGGAAAGGGGTTTGATATACTTTTTTGCTTCTACATAACCCGAATCCAGAATGGCTTTTTTCGCATCGTAACTTGTGGCTCCCAGACCCGTCAGATTCGGATGAATATTGATATCAGTATAGGTATATTGATTTTTTGTTTCTGTTTGAATACCGAAATCAATCACCTGATTGAGGATATCAATTGCACTCTGGAGGTTTTTCGCACTTGCGAGTCCCTGACTGAGGTCGACGCCGATGACAATGTCGATTCCTTTATCTTTAAGCGGTTTCGAAGGATAATTGATGGTCATCGCACCGTCGATGTAAAGCGAATCTCCAATTTTAACGGGATCCATCAACGAGGGAAAGGCGGAGCTTGCCATAATGGCGCTTACCAAATCGCCTTTCTCAAAGATCTCTTTTTTACCACTTTCTAAATTGGTTGCCACGCAAAGAAAGGGAATGGGAAGTTTCGAAAAATCACTGATGGTAGAAACGTTTTTGAAAAGTTCCTTTAAAAGGTAAATGTTTTTTTGTCCCGTCGAAATGGCTTTTGGCAGAACGTTGATCTTGCCGTCCTTCACGGGAATTGTAAGAATGTATTTATCAACAGATTTATTGAAAAAAGTGGTTTCCTGACGGGTTTTTTCGTTGGCAATAATTGTATAGAAATCGGTATCCATTACAATTTTTTCTATTTCCTTTCCTGTATAGCCGGAAGAGTAGAGGCCACCTACGATTGCACCCATGCTTGTTCCCGCCACATAATCAATCCGCACGCCCAAGGAATCGAGTACCTTTAAAACGCCGATATGGGCAAAGCCCTTTGCGCCACCGCCAGAGAGCGAGAGACCGATTTTCGGATTTGGCGGAACTTTGAAACCTTCCTTCACCTGAGAAAAAAGGGTGATATTTGCACAAATAACCAATAAGAGCAGTATTTTAATTTTCATTAGTCTTTAATATAAATTCTTTTTACACGACGGGAGATGGAGGTTAAAACCTCGTAGGGTATCGTGTTGCAATATTTTGCAAATTCCTCCAGAGAAGGTTTAGTATTAAAAATGATGACTTCTTCCCCTTCATTTACCCTTTCTTCTCCAATATCGATCATCATCATGTCCATGCAGACATTTCCGACGATGGGAAACAGTTTCTGATGGATTCCGACTGAACCCTGCTGACTTGTAATCAATCGCGGAATCCCATCGGCATATCCTACGGGGATTGTTGCAATTTTTGTGGAGTTTTCGGCAATGTAGTTTCTGCTGTATCCCACGGAATCTCCGGCCTCGATTTCTGAAATTTGCGAAATCACCGTTTTGAAACTTACTGCATTTCGAAGGTGTTTTTTCAGTTTTTGGTTGGAGGTTATCCCAACCATTCCAATTCCGATCCGAACCATGTCAAATTGATATTGAGGATAATTAACAATCCCGGAAGAATTTAAAATGTGACGTAGCGGCTGATAATTTAAACCAAAAATTAAACGGTCGGAATTTTCGGTAAAAGTTTTGATTTGGTCGAGCGTGTATGCTTGTTCTTCAGCATCGTCGGAGGACGACAGATGACTGAATATCGACTTTACCTTTACATTCATGGAACTGAGTTCCTTTAAAAGTAAGTCAATTTCGGTTCCTTTAAAACCCAAACGGTGCATGCCGGTTTCCAGTTTTAAATGGATGGGATATTTTCGCTGAATTCCTTTGTGGATGAGCTGTTGATTGAATCGCTCCAAAACACGAAAACTATAAATCTCCGGCTCCAGGTTGTAATCAATAATGCTGTTATAGCTGTGCTGCTCGGGATTCATGACCATGATCGGGGTGGTAATTCCATTTTTTCGGAGGTCAATTCCTTCGTCTGCGTAGGCAACACCAAGATAATCGATGTGGTGATGCTGCAAAAATTCGGCAATTTCATATCCACCGAGACCGTAAGAATATGCTTTTACCATTGCCATCATCTTCGTTTCGGGCTTTAATAAAGCTTTATGGGCGTTGATGTTGTGAATAATGGCATTTAAATTAACTTCCAACACCGTGTCGTGTTTCTGTAATTCTAAAAAAGTCTTTAGGCGGTCAATTTCGAATTTTCGCGCGCCTTTTAGCAAAATTAAAGAATCTTCAATCTGATTAAGCAGCGTACTTTCAATAAGATCCTTTGTGTTATCGAAAGTATAAGTTGCAGCTTCGAAAAAGTTTTGAAAATTAGTAATTTCGTTTCCGATTAAAAAAATTTTATCAAAATCCTGTTGATTTGTCAACGCGGCGACCTGATGGTAAAGCTTGTCTGCATCTTTACCTTCCACAAAATCTGTTATAATTAAAACTTTACTTTTTCTATTATATTGATGAATAAACTGAAAAGAAATCATCAGCGAATCCAAATCTAAATTATAAGAATCGTTGATGATTAAATTGTTTCGCAGGCCGTTTACGCTTTCTAAGCGCATTTCTACAGCTTTTAAAGAATTAATTTTTTTGATGACCTCAGAATCTTCAAAGCCAAATTGCTTTAAAACGGCAATTACACACAGCGCGTTGCTCAAAGTCGCCTCATCTTTTTCCTGTATAGGAATTGAAAATTCGCCCGCAGAATAATGAACTGTTATTTTTTTGTTTTGAATTTTTCCCGACTTACCAAGAGAAAAATCATTTTGGTTTTTAAGGCCGTATGATATTAAATTTTTACTGGAGTAAAGCTCAGTAACCAGTTTTAAAACCAGGTCGTTATCTCCGTTAAAAATTATGGTTTTTGAATTTTTAAAAAGTAAAAGCTTCTCGTGGATCAATTGCTCTTCCGACTCGAAATTGGCGGAATGTGCTGAGCCAATGTGCGTCAGAATTCCGATATCGGGCGATAATATGCCTTCTAAAACCGTCATTTCTCCCGGTTTCGAAATACCAACCTCGAAAATACCAAGTTCGTGCGTGCTGTTAGTCGCAAGAAGCGAAATTGGCAAACCAATTTGCGAATTGAAACTCTTCGGACTTTTTACGGTAATAAGTTTGTCGAAAAGACTTTGATAAAGCCATTCCTTAACGATGGTTTTGCCGTTGCTGCCCGTAATACCAATGGTTTGCACCTGAAACTGATGAATGTGATGTTGCGCCAGCTTCTGCAGAAATTTGATGGAATTTTCAACAATAATCCAGGTAATCTGTGCGGTGTTTTCCGGAATGTGCTCCGAGATAATTATCGTGACACCTTTTTCAATCGCAAATTGAATATATTTCTCGCCTGAATTTTTGGTGGTGTTGATTGCTATGAAAGCTGTATTTGCCCACGTATAAATGTTTCTGCTGTCAAATTCAATTTGCTTTACAGAAAGATTTTCTTCACCGATTAGTTTTGACCCTGTAATGTCTGCGAGTTGTCTTGTGGTATAATTCATGAGCTTTTGTTCACAAATTCGTCGTTGAAAACTTTTCTGCTTACCGCTTCATAGCTTTCTGTTTCGCCAAGTTCAACCAGATCTTTGCTCGCAGAGATACGCATGGAGTAGTTGGCTAAATTTCCTGTTCGTTTGCAGATTGCGTGTACTTTCGTCACATATTCAGCGGTGGCCATCAAGTTCGGAATTGAACCAAAAGGACGGCCCATAAAATCCATATCCAAACCTGCAATCACCACGCGTATACCACTGTTAGCCAATTTATTCGCTACGTCCACAATACTTTCATCAAAAAACTGAGCTTCGTCAATTCCCACCACATCGCAATTGGAACCGAGAAGTAAGATTTCGGCCGGGCTTTCTACAGGAGTGCTTCTTATCTTGGTTTGATTATGGGAAACAACTTCTGCATCCGCATACCTAACGTCTAATTTTGGTTTAAAGATTTCTACGTTTTGACCTGCCATTTCTGCACGCCGTAACCGCCGGATAAGTTCTTCGGTTTTCCCCGAAAACATCGAGCCGCAGATGACCTCCATCCAGCCGCTTTGTTTTGCGTGATTAATTGTATTTTCTAAAAACATTTGTTAAATTAGCCGTAATATTCAGAGACCAAAAATAGGGAAATTTAATAAGACTTTATCATGCAGAACCTTCAAGATATACAAGAAAAGATTTTTTTCGAAGCCAAAAATATCCTCGATACGCTCACTAAAATTGATTCTAAAGATGAACTCCTGACGAAACAGGATTTGTTCGCAGAGTTAACAGATCGAATTTCTTTTCTCCGTATTCTCGAAAAAAATAAAGAAAGTTTTCTGGAAGATAAGTCGGTTGAATTACAAACGAAACCAGAATATTTTGACGCCAGCGAGCATCATTTCGAAGATTCGACTTTCGATGAAGATATGATTGAGGAAGAAGTTCTTTTTACGACTGAAATTAATGCGATTCAGACCGAACAAAATAAGGCGGAAGACGCAGAAGAATTTAGCGATACAGGAAATTCGCCGGAAATTTATGCCGAAGAAAACGCTCCTTCACCGGAAAATATAGAATTCGGCGACGAAGATAATTTTACAGAAATTGACGTTCCGAAAGAGGAAATAAACGGTGAAGAAGACAACGTTGATCCGGACCAGCACTTATCGCAAAAGGAGCAAGACTTTCTGGAGTCGGAAGAGCGCCGCCGGAAAATTGTGGAGATTAACAAACATGAAGTTTCTCATCCGACGGCCGCAGAGGTAATTCAGGAACAGAAGGCGATTCAACAACAACAGGCAGAAAAAAAATTCAGACTATCCAGTATTAAAGGTTTAAAAGCTGTTCAAAACTTATTTGACGAAGACCCGTTAGAAAAATTAAAGGACGAAACTTCCGTAAATAAGGAATCAATAGGCGATTCCGGAAGCTTATTGAAGACCAACATTCCCACCGACTTTATGGAAGCTCCAAAGAAACAGCATGAATTTAAGCTGGATTTTAATGATAAAGTGGCTTTTACAAAATTGCTTTTCCATGGCGACGAAAATGAACTGAAAAGTACGATCGACCGCTTAAATTCTTTTGATAATGTGGAAGAGGCAAGAAAATACTTAAGCGACGTTTATTATCAGAAAGACTGGAGCAAAGTGGATGAGTACGCGCAACGACTTTGGGATCTGGTTGAAAATAAATTTCTTTAAACTATTAGGAGCCAAAATTTAATTCGCACAGCACTTCGCGATCAACAGCAAAATATGATAAAAGATATTTCAGACTTCGACAACGTTTTTTTTATTGGAGTAGCAGGAGTTGGAATGAGCGCCATTGCGCAATATTTAAAAGGAATTGGAAAAAATGTTTCCGGGAGCGACCGCTATTTTCATCCGGACGAATACAACAAAACCAAAGAGCAACTCGAACAGGAAGGCATTAAATGCTTTTTACAGGATGGCACCGGAATTACAGAAAAGACGGAATTGGTTGTAGTTTCTACAGCGATCGAGGACACGGTTTATGAGGTTCAAAAAGCAAAAGAGCTTCAAATTCCCCTTATTAAAAGAAGTGAACTGTTAGCACTGATTGCGAAAAGCAAAAAAACGATTGCCGTTGCCGGAACTTCCGGAAAATCGACTACTTCCGCCATGCTTTATCAGATCCTACTGGATGCTCAATATGAACCAAGCATCATTTCAGGCGCAGGTTTAACGAACATTATTAAACAAGGAAAAATTGGAAACGCGGCCGTAGGAAAAGGCGAATGGCTTATTATCGAAGCCGACGAGAGCGACGGGTCCGTCGTGCAGTATGAACCCGAAATCGGTCTGCTTTTAAATGTTGATAAAGATCATCAGGAAATTGAAGAGTTAATAGATTTATTTACCATTTTCAAAAACAATACAAAGGGTTTATTCGTTGTAAATCAGTCGAATACGTTAGCTAAATCTTTGTCTGAAAATAGAGAGAATGATTTTGGGTTCGAGAATAAGGAGGCCGGATTTTCAGCGGAAAATTTTCACCAGGAGGGTTTGTCTTTATCCTTCGAAGTGTTGAACGAGAACTTCCAAATGAATTCGCTCGGACAACATTCCGTCGAAAATGCGACCGCTGCCATAGCCGTCGCAAATCAAATTGGCATCGCTCTGAAAACCTGCGCCGAAAGTTTAGCACGGTATGAAGGGATTTATCGACGACATCAAATTCTCGGTCAGAAAAACGGAGTTTGGGTGATTGATGATTATGCGCATAATCCCGCGAAATGCGCGGCTTCCATCAAAGCCTGTCAGCCTTTGGCGGAAAAAGTGATCGCCTGGTTCCAACCGCACGGGTATGGACCGACGCGCTTTTTGAAAGACGACTTTATCGAGGAGATTTCAAATGCTTTACGACCGCAGGATGAAATTTGGATGAGCGAAATTTTCTACGCCGGCGGAACGGCAGTAAAAGATATTTCTGCGAACGATTTAGTGGAAGGAATAAAGGCAACCGGAAAAAAAGCGCATTTTGTCGAAGACAGAAATCATTTACTGGAAACCTTACGACCGGAATTAAATTCCGGGACGGTTTTGCTTTTAATGGGCGCAAGAGATCCGGGTTTAGAGGAGTTTTGTAAAGGTTTATATGAAAAACTTTAGGCTAAGATTAAAATCTCAGCCCTGAATATCGGCCGTCGATACGCGACTCTCACGGAAAAGCCACAGGAATTTAAATATATCAAGGCGAAATAGATTAATATTCGAAAAGGTAATTTTAAACACGATTTAATGCCCAATACCTACGTTAAACTGTACGTTCAAGCTGTTTTTTCCGTAAAATACAGACAGGCTTTAATTGGTGAGCATTTTAGCAAAGAATTATTTGCAGTAATTGGCAATTTGATTAACGAAACAGGTTGTAAGGTTATCATAGTGAACGGCGTAGCAGACCATGTTCATTGCTTTTTCTCGTTGAAGTCTTCAATTTCTCTTTCAGAAGTAATGAAGAATGTAAAAGCAAAATCTTCAAAATGGATCAACGAAAATGAATTTCTGAAACAACGGTTTGAATGGCAACGAGGATTTGGTGGATTCAGTTATAGCCAAAGCGCTATCAGCAATGTTTACCAGTATATTCAAAATCAGAAAGAACATCACAAAAAGGAAAACTTTAGGACGGAATATCACAAGCTTTTGCAGGAATTTGAAGTAGAGTATGATGAACATTACTGGTTTGAAGATTTAATTTAGCGAAAAGGTTAATTTTGCCAGGAGGTTTTTAAAATCAATATCTGAACCCTGAGATTGAAATCTCAGGAAATAATATCGGCCGTTGCTCCGCAACTCACCTCCAGTCGCGTAGCGACGGCCGATATCTTAGCATTGGAATTTATTCCACTGCGACGGATAAAGAATTTGGAATTTATCCGATGCGACGGAAACATCGCTTTGTAATGTATTCCGATGCGACATGTTAGACATAAAAATAAAAATGAGCGGAATCCTATATTTTGTGCCAACACCGATTGGCAATTTAGAAGACATGACATTCAGAGCGGTAAGAATTCTGAAAGAAGTCGATTATATATTGTGCGAAGATACGCGGACTTCCGGCTTTCTTTTAAAGCATTACGAAATATCTAAACCGCTGAAATCTTATCATTTACACAACGAACATCAGACGACGCAAAAAGTGATCGGTGATTTAAAAAACGGACAGAACATCGCCATTATAACTGATGCCGGAACCCCCGGTATTTCCGATCCGGGCTACCTTTTGGCAAAAGCGGTAGCCGACTCGGATCTGGAAATGCAGTGTTTGCCCGGCGCGACAGCCTTCGTTCCAGCTTTGGTCGTTTCTGGTCTGCCGAATAACGAATTTTTATTTGCCGGCTTTCTGCCGCAAAAAAAAGGACGCCAAACCAAACTGAAACAGTTGGCCGAAGAAAAGAAAACCATCATTATTTATGAAAGTCCGCACAAAATAAACACTGCTTTGGAGCAGATCAAAGAATTTTTCGGCGAAGAGACCAAGGTAAGTCTGAGCCGCGAAATTTCAAAAAAGTTCGAAGAAACAAAACGCGGGACAATCAATGAACTCATCGAATTCTCCAAAAGCAAAACTTTAAAAGGAGAAATCGTTTTAGTTCTCAATAATGTCGCAACAAAAGACGATGAAGCCGAAAAACCTTTGTCGAAAAACAAATATAAAAACTTAGAAAATTAAAAATATGGGATTATTAGAAGGAAAAGTTGCCCTCATCACCGGCGCAACGCGTGGAATTGGAAAAGGAATCGCCGAAGTTTTCGCCAAGGAAGGCGCGCAGGTTGCCTTCACTTATGCGGGTTCCGTCGATAAAGCCAAAGCCCTGGAAGAGGAGCTGGAGAAAATAACCACCGTAAAATCGTATCAGTCCGATGCTTCGGATTACGATGCGGCGCAGAAACTGGCTGCAGATGTTTTGGCAGATTTCGGGAAGATCGATATTTTGATCAACAACGCCGGAATCACGCGCGATAATTTAATGCTCCGCATGTCGAAAGACGATTGGGATACGATCATCAAAGTCAATTTAGATTCCGTTTTCAACCTCACTAAGGCTGTTATTAAGCCGATGATGAAGGCGCGTTCCGGATCGATCATCAACATGACTTCCGTTGTCGGTGTGAAAGGAAATGCAGGCCAGGCGAATTATGCCGCCTCCAAAGCCGGCGTCATCGGTTTTTCCAAATCCATCGCGCTCGAGTTAGGTTCCCGAAATATCCGCTGCAACGCCATTGCGCCGGGGTTCATCGAAACAGAAATGACGGCCGCGCTCGACGAAAAAACCGTGCAGGGCTGGAGAGACGCTATCCCTTTGAAACGCGGCGGCCAGCCGGAAGACGTTGCCAACGCCTGCGTATTTCTTGCGAGCGACATGTCCTCCTACATTTCGGGTCAGGTGTTGAATGTAGACGGCGGAATGTTGACTTAAATTTTTTGAAGCACGACAATGGGTGCTTCTTCCCAAAAGTAGTCCCGCTCTCCGCTGTATCCCGCTTACGCGGGGATGTCGCTGCGATCGGGGCTAAAAGGAAGAGTTGTACTTTTTCCGAAAGAACGATGGTTATTAGTAAATTTACGTACTAATTTTTGTAGATTGGTGGTTAATTACATATCGCGGAATATTTTTTGTATGCTATTCCGCTTCAACTTATCAAAAGGTTTATGAACGCTTTACTACAAAAATTTCAAAAAGTCCGCGCCGAAACCGTTGCGCTGTGCGATCCGCTTCATATAGAGGATTATATTCCGCAGCCTGTCGATTTTGCGAGTCCACCAAAATGGCATTTAAGCCATTCCACCTGGTTTTTTGAGGAAATGATCCTCAAAAAATTTCTTCCGGATTATCAGGTGTTCAATCCGCATTTTGGTTTTTTATTCAACAGTTATTATCAAACTTTAGGCGACCGCGGCATCCGAACGGAACGCGGAACAATCACCAGACCCACCGTCGCCGAAGTTTATCAATACCGAAACCATGTGGATGAACAAATTAAAAAATTGCTGCAAAACAAACTTGGTTCTGACTTGGAAGAACTCATAATATTAGGGATAAACCATGAGCAGCAACATCAGGAACTTCTCATCACAGACTTAAAGCACACCCTTTCTTACAATCCGATCTTTCCCGTTTACAAAGAAAACTTTAATCTTACTGCGCAGAAAAATACCGCCGAAGGCTGGCTCGAGATTCCTGAAGGCATTTACGAGATCGGTTTCCAGGGCGAAGGATTTCATTTCGATAATGAAAAAGGGCGGCATAAAGTTTTCCTGCACGATTTTCACATCTCCCGCTCTCTCGTGACCAACGCAGATTTTCTTGAGTTTATGGAAGCCGGCGGCTACGATAATTTTAAATTTTGGCTCGACGAAGGCTGGACGTGGGTCACGGACAATCAAATAAAATCGCCGCTCTACTGGAAAAAAATCGATGGACAGTGGCATTCCTTTACGTTGGAAGGTTTAAAACCAATCACGCCCGATGATATTTTAGCCCACATCTCTTTTTACGAAGCCCAGGCTTTCGCCGCCTGGAAAGGTTTGCGCCTGCCTACGGAATTTGAGTGGGAAGCCGCCGCCGATCAACTGCAATGGGGAAAAAGATGGGAGTGGACCTATTCCGCTTATCTGCCGTATCCACAGTTTCAGATTGCAGAAGGCGCCGTTGGCGAATACAACGGTAAATTTATGGTAAGCCAAATGGTTTTGCGCGGTGGTTCTACGGCCACACCCGAAGGTCACACCAGAAAAACCTACAGAAACTTTTTCAGTCCGAAATACAGGTGGCAGGTCACCGGAATAAGATTAGCAAAATGACAAAAAACGCCACCTTTTTAAAAGATGTAAACGACGGTCTTAGCCGGAATCCCAAATACATTTCTTCGCACTATTTTTACGATAAAGCCGGCGACGAAATCTTTCAGCGGATTATGGACATGCCGGAATATTATCTTACAAATTCCGAACTCGAAATTTTCAGCGGGCAAAGCGAAAAAATCATTGATTCTTTTAATATTGACAAAGCTGAAGAATTTGAGCTTATCGAACTGGGCGCCGGCGACGGAAAGAAGACGCAGCATTTGCTCAAAACTTTAATTGATAATAATTTTAAGTTCAAGTATATTCCCGTCGATATTTCCAGAAACAGCCTCGAGGTGATCACCGACCGCATGGAAAATTTATTTCCGGATTTGGAAATCCTGCCGCAGCAGGGCGATTATTTTGAGGTTTTAGATGATCTTTTTCATTCCGATAAACCCAAAGTAATCCTGTTTATCGGTTCTAATCTGGGAAATATGCCGGATGAAACGGCCGCGCAGTTTTTACAGAAAATTTCTCAGCATTTGAAGTCCAACGAAAAACTTCTTCTGGGTGTTGATCTTATCAAGTCCAAAGATATTGTTCTGCCCGCTTATAACGATGCTGCCGGAATAACGAGAGATTTTAATCTGAATCTCTTAAAAAGGATCAACGCAGAATTTGGCGCCAATTTTAATCTGGAAAACTTCGAACACGCCCCCGAATACACCGAAAGTGAAGGCATTGCGAAAAGTTTTTTAAGAAGTAAAGTCAAACAGACTGTTTACATCAAAGAATTAGATAAATCTTTCAGTTTCGACGAAAACGAAGCCATTCACACCGAGATCTCCCGAAAGTATAATGATGACATTTTAAACGGTTTGGTGGCAGATTCTCAATTGGAAATCACCGCTAAATTTCTGGATTCCAAAAACTATTTTGCGGATTATATTCTGACCAAAAGATGAGGTCGAAAGCGCCGATAAAAGGAGTTTTGGGTTTGGGCGCAGTTTCAACCCAATATTATTTGCAGCAAATTCACGAGAAATTCCAACACGAAAATAAAGAATACTCAACCTGTCCGCTGATACTTTATCAAATTGATTTTCAGGAAATAAACCCATTCTTGCCGAATAAATTTTCTGATCTTATTCCGCAAGTAAAAGACTATCTGGAAAAAATATTCGCCCTCGGCATTAAAAAGTTGCTGGTTCCAAATATCACGTTGCATGAAACGCTGGATCAGATGGATTTCCCCCTCGAAGTTTATCACCCAGTTTCTCTAACTTTGAATTATTTACAGGAAAAAAATGTCTCGAAAGCTTTCCTCTTTGGAACTTCCTACACGATGAATTCTGATTATCTGCGAAGGAATTTTGATGATAAAGATGTCACGCTGCTAAAGCCTTCCAACGAAGATCAAGAGTGGATCGACCATTTTAGAACAATGGTTTACGAAGGTAACGTTGCAACCTCCGATAGTGAAAGATTTCACGAAACAATAAAGAAATATGCCGCAAGTAATCCGGTCCTCATCGCCTGTACGGAACTTTCTTTACATGCTCGGAAGAATGACGATTCCTGCATCGACATGGCAGAATTGCAGATCGAAGCGTTTTTAAAGTAAATGAAGTTTCTCTAATCTCCAAAAACCTGATTCTCCTGTTCCTGAACGCGAATAAACGTTGTTCTTTTGGAAAGTTCCCGCAGTTGCGAAGCACCTACGTAAGTACACGTCGACCGGACGCCGCCCAAAATATCTTTCACCGTCTCGGAAACCGCGCCTTTGTACTTCACTTTCACTGTTTTACCTTCCGATGCCCGATATTCGGCAACGCCGCCGGAATGTTTATCCATGGCTGTTTGCGAACTCATGCCATAGAAAAGACGGAATCTTTTACCGTTTTCCTCCACCATTTCGCCACCGCTTTCATCGTGTCCCGCAAACATTCCGCCCAGCATCACAAAATCGGCGCCGCCGCCAAAGGCTTTTGCGACATCGCCCGGAATTTTACATCCGCCATCGGAAATTATATGTCCACCAAGACCGTGCGCCGCATCAGCACATTCGATAATCGCAGAAAGTTGCGGATAACCGACACCCGTTTTTAAGCGCGTCGTGCAGACCGAACCCGGCCCAATGCCGACTTTAATGATGTCGGCACCGGCTAAAATCAGTTCTTCCACCATTTCACCGGTCACTACATTTCCGGCGATGATGGTTTTATCCGGATAAATTTTTCTGATTTTCTTCACGAAATCCACAAAATGTTCGGAATAGCCATTCGCCACGTCGATGCACAAAAAGTTAATCTTTGGATGCGCCGCGACGATTTTCTGAATTTTTTCTTCGTCTGTTTTACCAATTCCCGTACTCAAAGCGATATACTCGTAAATGGAATCGGGCTGATCAGTCAAAAACGACGTCCATTCTTCCAATGCGTAATGTTTGTGAATCGCCGTCAGGATTTTATCTTTTGCCAGAGCTTCCGCCATTTCAAAAGTACCAACGGTGTCCATATTCGCAGCAATCACCGGCACACCGCTCCACTTTTTTTTGGAATTGACAAACGTGAAATTTCGTTCCAAACTCACCTGAGACCGCGATTTCAGCGTCGATCTTTTCGGGCGGATCATCACGTCCTTAAATCCAAGTTTGATTTCGTTTTCTATGCGCATTTTAGAAGTTAGTTTAAGATTGAGATATTGGTAGTTGTCTTTTGTTGGCAGCTTTTTCCGCCTGGAATTTATACTGAAATTGTCGATGTGTTCCGCTTCGTTTCACAGAAGAAGCTCGATTCAATCCGGGCCGCAAGGTTTCTTTTTAAAATAGTCAGGAATTCATAATTTCCCCCAGATCTTTTAAATAATCATGCGCTGTTAAATCGAATTTTACCGGAACAATAGAAATATATCCTTCTGAAAGTGCGGTTTCATCAGCATCAGCGCCCGTATCCATATTGTTGAAATAACCCGTGAGCCAGTAATATTTTTTACCGTGTGGGTTAATTCTTTCGTCGAAATTTTCTTCCCATTTCGCGTTCGCCTGTCTGCAGACTTTGATGCCTTTAATCTCTTCTTTTAGCAGTTTTGGGATGTTCACATTCAGAACAACGCCCTTTGGCAAAGGATTTTCGATTACTTTCCGAACAATATTCTGAATGTATTCTTTAGCTTGAGAAAAATCGGCATCCCAGGAAAAATCGAGGAGGGAAAAACCGATGGCCTGCAAACCTTCGACGCCGGCTTCTACGGCCGCACTCATGGTACCGGAGTAAATGACATTGATGGAAGAGTTCGCACCGTGATTTATTCCTGAGACAACCAGATCCGGTCGGCGTGTTAAAATCTTGTCCAATGCAAACTTCACGCAGTCCACGGGAGTTCCACTCAAAGAATAATCTTTCTGCGGCCCGTCTAAACTAATTTCTTCAAAAGTAAGCGTGGAATTAATGGTAATTGCATGACCTTTTCCGGATTGCGGCGAATTGGGCGCAACCACGATAACGTCGCCAATTTCGTTCATAAATTCTACAAGATGTCTAATTCCCGGAGCTGTAATTCCGTCGTCGTTGGTTACTAAAATCAAAGGTTTTTGCATATAATCGCTTGGTTTTGCACAAATTTACTTAAAATAATAGTGTTCAAATATAAATAAGGTATTAATTTTGATACTTCGTAGAACCCTGTAACAAAAGGGGGAAACTCTTAACAAATTAGATATTAAATAATTATATGTTCAAAAAATTAAAACTCAATACATTACTGCTTTTCATTCCGCTTACAAGTTTGGTGTTCTGCTTTAATTCTCCAAAAAATGATGACGATAAAATGTCGACCATTATGGTAAGTGTTAAAAACACGCTCAGTTATCTTCATTACTCCCCAAAAACAATTAACGATGCCTATTCCGAGGACGTTTACAAGCATTATTTTGAAATGGTTGATGCTTCCAAGCGCTATTTTCTCCAGTCTGATATGGATGAATTTGCCAAACATGAAACGAAACTGGACGATTATCTGAATCAGGGCGATCTTACATTCTACAAATTAACAGTGGACCGCTTGTACCAAAGGGTAGATGAGATCGATAAAATCACGCAGGATATTCTTAGCAAACCCATTAACCTGAACGAAGAGGAAACTTTAATCCTGGAACCTAAGGTTAAAAAGAACGCAAAAAATCAGGCAGAGCTGGCGGCTGAATGGAAGAAGTACATCAAATACAACATTTTGCAGGAGATGGAATCTTTAACGGCGAAAGAAGAAATGCAGAAGGAGAAAAAAGATTCTGTGCAGAAATTCAATCTGAAAGATACCATTAAACTCGAAATCCTGACACCGGAGCAGAAAAGAATAAAGGCCACGTCGGAAGTGAAAGACCTCGTAACAGATACCTTCCGCAGATTTAAGAAAAGAAACAAAATGGACTGGTTTACCGTCTATATGAATGCTTACACGGAAGTTTTCGATCCGCACACCAACTATTACTCGCCGAAAAACAAAGAAGATTTTGATACGCAGTTCACCGGAAAAGTGATCGGAATTGGCGCTATTATTCAGGAGAAAAAAGGTTTTCTCTATTTAGGAGCCCTGAGTTTGGGCGCTCCCGCCTGGAAATCGAAACAGCTGTCCGAAGGAGACAAAATTTTAAAGGTAAAATCGAAACCCGGCGAAGACGCAGTGAATGTGGTGGGAATGCTGTCTGACGAAGCTGTACGTCTAATTCGCGGTGAGAAAGGAACAAAAGTTACCCTGACCGTGGAGAAAAAAGATAAAACCATCAAGGAAGTGACCATGGTGCGGGAAGAAGTTGCTATTGAAGACACTTTCGCGCGAAGCATCATCGTAAATTCTGCTGACGGCAAAAAATATGGACTGATCAACCTTCCAAGTTTTAACGCCGATTTTGCTGATGCTAAAGGCAGAAACGCGTCAGATGATGTTAAAAATGAAATCATCAAGCTGAAAACCCAAAACGTAGAAGGAATTATTCTTGATCTTCGAAATAATGGCGGCGGAAGTTTAACGGAAGTCGGTGATATTATGGGACTTTTTATGAACGCAGGTCCTTACGTTCAGGTTAAAGATGGCAACGGAAAAATCCAGACACTGAAAAATAAGACGAACGCACCGCTTTGGACTGGTCCGGTTGTTATCATGCAGAATGAACTTTCTGCGTCGGCCTCGGAGATTTTAGCCGGTGCCATGCAGGATTACGGCAGAGCGGTGATCATCGGTTCGCCGCAGTCTTTCGGGAAAGGAACGGTGCAGACTTTTGTCGATCTGAACCGGTTTTTAAATACGAACGACGATTTCGGGTCTTTAAAGTTAACCATTCAAAAATTCTACAGAATCACGGGCGAATCTACACAGCGAAAAGGAATTGAATCCGACATTAAAATGAAAGACTTCTTTACCTATGCGGAAATCGGTGAAAGATATGATGATTACGCTTTGGCCTGGGATAAAATTCCGGCCGTTGCCTTTCAGCCGGTGAATTATTTTTCCGTTCAGGCGTTACAGAAAGGCATCGAAAGCCGCCTCGCGAATAACAAAAACTACCAATTAATGCAGGAATCTGCGGAATGGAAAGAAAACCTGGATAAAGAGGAAACGATTTCTTTAAATCAAGAGAAATTCAACGAAGTAATGAAAGCCAGAAAAGCACAGATTGAAAAATTCAAAGCCCTGGAGAAATTCAACAACGGTTTGAAATTTACCTTAAATACGGATGAGGTTGCGCGCGAAAAAAACGACGAAGCCTTCACCAAGAAAACACAGAACTGGACGAAAAATCTACAGCGCGATCTTTACCTGCAGGAAGCGGTAACGGTAGCAGCGGAGATGAAATAGCCGGCTCACATACTAAAAAACCATCGGATTTTCCGGTGGTTTTTTTGTTTTCTACAGTTCGGTAAGTAAAATCTACGGTTCGGTCGGAATTTGTTGAAAACCGACAGCAGGCAACATATCTTTACACCATCAAATAACAACAATAAACTTACTACGATGGAAACGTACAATTTTACCCAGGAAGAAAAATACGCAGCGGCTCAAAAAAGAGTAAAATACATCAAAGGATTTTATGTTCACGCGACCATTTATTTGGCGGTGAACTTAATCATCATCGCCGGAAACTCCATCGACAATGCAGATTCCTTATTAATGCTTAACCCTTACATGACGGCGGTTTTCTGGGGAATCGGACTTTTCGCACACGGACTTTCTGTGTTTGGAAAAAACCTTTTGTTTGGTCCGGACTGGGAAGAAAAAGAAATTCAGAAAATCCTGCGCAAGTAGTTTTAATTTTCCCTAATATTATTTAAATTTTCAAAAATGGATTTTAAAGATTTCCGAAAAAGACTGCCGACAATGCTGGGGATTTCCTTTGCAACCGGTGTTTTCTTCTTTACTTTTTTTACGGAAGATCAAAGTTTTAAAAATCTTTTAATCAGTTTTGCCGTCTCCTTTTTGTATTCTTTTGTTTTCGTTTTTGGAAATTATTATACGAACGGTTACTTGAATTCCAAATATTCCTGGATCGACGATACGAGAACGCGGATGATTTTAGGCGTGGTGGCGACGCTTTTTGTGAATGTATTTTTGGTTTTTGTCTGCAATTACATCAATTTTATTGTGCTGCAAAAAAACGATCCTGCGCAGTTTTTTAGCGGATCCATGGGCTTTGTCAACTGGCTGATCATCAATGTTGCCCTTTTGATCTCAGCCATTATGCACGCTAAAGGTTTTGTTGAGGAATGGAAAAAGGCCACCAATAGGGAAGTCGTTGAACAGAAACTTATCGCGAAGTCGGCGAACGCGCAGTTTGAAAGTTTAAAAAATCAGCTCGATCCGCACTTTCTTTTTAATTCTTTGAATGTGTTGAGTTCTTTAATCGACGAAAATCCCACGCAGGCACAACGTTTCACGGCTTCCATGTCGAAGATTTACCGCTACGTGCTGGAACAGAAAGACAAGGAACTCGTCACCGTAGAAGAAGAGATCGAATTTGCAAAAATCTACTGTGACCTTTTAAAAACGCGTTTCGAAGACAGCGTCAGTTTTGAATTTAAAGTGAATGAAAGCGATCTTAAATTCTTCGTGGTGCCTTTGGCGCTGCAGCTCTTGCTGGAAAACTGCATCAAACATAATTTTGCTACGTCCAGCAAACCGCTGAACATTAAAATTTATTCGGAGAACGGGTATCTTTTTATTGAAAATAATCTGCAGCACCGCGAACAGGTAAAAGAAAGCGCCGGGATCGGCCTTTCCAACATCGTTCAGCGGTATTCGATCTTAACCAAACAAAATGTTTTCATCGAGAAATCCAGCGATTTTTTCCGCGTGAAAATACCCATATTAACCCAAAAAACAAGTGCAATGACCACACAACCTTCCCAAGAATCGGTGGCCTATCAAAGAGCCTCCAAAAGAGTGAAAGAACTGAAAGGTTTCTACGGAAATCTAACTTCCTACTGCCTCGTCATTCCGTTTTTAATCTTCGTCAACCTCTGGACCGCGCCGCAATATCACTGGTTTTGGTGGCCGATCCTGGGGTGGGGAATCGGTTTGGCTTCGCATGCCTTACAGGTTTTCGGCATCGGCAGAAACTGGGAAGAAAAACAAATCCGGAAAATTTTAGACAAAGAAAATTCAAAACCCTGAACGCATGGAAAATTTAACGCAACACGAAATCGATTATGCGCTCGCGAAAGAAAGCGTTGCACAACGGCGAAAATTCTATATCAGTCTGGCCATTTTTTGTTCTCGTCGTTTGCTTTTACGTACTGAGAAGGTTTTTTAAAACTGGGGAATTTCCCTTTTTAGACCAAAATCATTTTTCAGTCGTTTTTTGGATCTGGGGAATTATTTTGGCAGTGAAAGCGGTGAAAATATTCTTTTTCAATTCCACCTGGGAACGCAAAATGTTGAACAGAGAACTTAATCAAACGAACCATGGAAAATTTTAACGAAAACGACCTTAAATACCTCAAAGCGAAGGAACGTGTAAAAAAGATCAAAGGTTTTTACATTCACGCCACCGTTTTTGTGATGGTGAATTTATTTATCATCGCCGGAAACGTGCAGTCAGGCGAAACCCTGTCGAATATGGACAATTACTGGACGGCGATTTTCTGGGGCGCCGGTCTTCTTGTGCACGCCGCAACCGTTTTTCTGCCCGATGCTTATCTCGGCAAAGATTGGGAAGAAAGAAAAACGAAAGAGTTAATGGACAAATACCGTTAAAATGGACATCGTAACCAATATCATCACCTTTCTTTGGGGACTTTCGGAAGTATTTCTGCTCCTCAAAATGAGATCGGGTGACGCGGACGAAAAAGGGAAAGATAAGAGAACGCTTTCCTATTTATGGCTCGTTATCGGCTTCAGTATTTTTTTCGGAATCTTTACTGCAAAATCTTCCAGCTTTCCTTTCTATACGGGAAATTTTCTGAAAATACTAGGTTTAGTTTTGCTTATCTCCGGCGTAGTTCTCCGGCTGCTGGTCGTTTACAACCTGGGAAAATATTTTACGGTGGATGTCACCATCAAAAAAGATCATCAGTTAAAAACCGACGGATTTTACAAGTATGTGCGACATCCGTCGTACGCCTTTTCGTTGCTGACGTTTGTCGGCCTGGCGCTGGTGCTGAACAACTATATATCTGCCGCGATGCTGCTGGTGCCTGTATTTTTCATGTTTATTTACCGCATTACAGTTGAAGAGAAAGCCTTAAAGGAAAAGTTCGGCGCAGCATACACGGATTACATGAAAAAAACGAAACGTCTTCTGCCTTTTATTTATTAATTTTAGAACATGATAAAAACCCTCATCATCGAAGATGAAAAACCCGCCGCCCGGAAACTCGAGCGCCTAATAAGCTTATTTCCTGATTTAGAATTGGTTGCAACACTAAATTCTGTGGAAGAAGGCGTGGACTGGTTTCAAAATAATCCGCATCCGGATTTGATATTTTCCGATATTGTTTTGGGCGATGGTTTGTCCTTCGACATTTTCGAAAAAATTCCGACGAAAAGCTTCATGATCTACACAACGGCGTTTGATCAGTATACTTTAAAGGCTTTTAAACTTAATTCCATCGATTATCTTTTGAAACCGATTATGGAAGAAGATCTGGAAAAAGCCATCAATAAATTTAAAAGTTTCCTGCCCTCGGATTCCGCTTACAATACCATGGAAATCAAATCGTTAATTAAAGAAGAGAAACAGAAGTTATCGCGGATTCTGGTTAAGATCGGCTATAATCTAAAAATCGTTCAAACCGCGGAGGTTTCCTGTTTTTACAGCGAAAGCAAAATCGTTTATCTGCAGACAAAAGAAAGAAATTATCCGACCGATTTTACGTTGGATGAACTTCAGGAAGTTTTAGATGAGAAAACATTTTTCCGCGTGAACCGGCAGTTTATGATCAATTCAAATTTCATCCGGAACATCCACACTTCGCCGTATTATAAAGTGGAGATGGAATTTCAGCCGGAAGAAGAAATCACGGTGAGCCGCGATCGCGTGAAGGATTTTAAGGAGTGGTTGTCCAGATAGAAGCTAAAATACTGTGGAGGTTTAGGACAAGATAATGCGATGTTCCTACAGCTCAAATTCTGCCTGCCAATATTCAAAAGTCTTTTTTTCTCCTGTATCTAAAGTAAAATCAAATGAGGTTTTAATGGTTTCGGTAATTGAAAACTCAACTTCCTTTTTGAATAAACCGCCGGCATAACATAAAGTATGATACTCGCCGTTTTCTCCGCAGAGATCGATGTTCTCCGGAAATGAGTCGATCAAATTTTGGTCTAAATCTTTTCCAATATAAGTTTCGTCTAATAGATCGGCTTGCGTAACGATGATTTTTGACTTGATTCCTGATCGTAAAAATTCTTCAATAACTTCCTGAGAGGTTTTTTCCCCAAGCGGTTCCACCACTTCAATTCCCAAAGGCTGAAGTTTGCTTTCCCGATACGCTTTTACGTCGGATAAAAAGATATCGCCAAAGATAAAATGCTTAACGCCTTGTTCTTTAAAATGATTGACTGCTTCAGCCATTTTCTCCTCGTAATTTTTTAACATCGTAGAAGAGGCGACCGCGTATAAAGGGATGCCAATACTTTCAGCCTGTCTTTCTAAAATTTCTAAAGGAATAGAATGCATCGAAGATTTCGAGGTTTCTTCTCTCATATTGGTCAAAAGTGCAATGACCTCAAATTCTTTTTCGTCCAGAACTTTCTGGAGGGCTAAAGCGGAATCTTTCCCGCCGCTCCAGTTGAATACTGCTTTTTTCATTGAGGATTTGAATTTGGAAGATGTCCGGTTCCACCGGCTACGATAATTGTTTTATTGGGCATTTCTAAATTTTAAAAGCTCTAATGATTTGACTATGGTTAAATGCAAAATCTACTGTTAATCGTTTGCCTATTTTTAAGAAAAAAAGACGTAATTATCAAGTTTGAAAAACTTTCGGTAGTTTCAAAATGATAATTAATTATTTATTCACACTGCTGAAAAAATATTTTTTATTTCGTTCCTTTTTCAAAATCTACTTTTATTATTTCAAAAATTATTAGTGCAACCCAATTTAATCCGTGATTAATAATTGGTTTGAAAAAATAATCTGGAAATAGGATTTCAGTTGAGCTTAAATTATTTTGCCAAGTACCTTTTGTTAAATGGAAAAATCTATTTCTTATAATTATAATAAAATCATAAAATCCAATAAAAGACAATTTGATTTCTTGGTTCAATGTTTCTCCTTTTAAACCTTTACCATCCATTGGTTTTTCCTTTATTTTTTCTAAATATAACTTGTAATATGCTTCTCTTAAATCTGTTCTGTCAATAGTATTAAAATCTATATCAATAGTCGATTTAAAAAAATCTTCATCTTTAAATGTTTCAGATATAAAACGTTTAAAAAATGCTAATTCCCCATCTTGTTCATTATTAAAAAAAGATTGTAATTGCTTATAGGTTTTGTCATAGTTTCTCTGTTTAGAAACATAAATTAGTGGTACCGAATAAGATATTCCTTCAAAAATCCTATATAAATAGAAGAAAGCTTCTAAATGATTATTCTTATTCACGGCAATAAGACACTTTATTATTTCCGGCTCAATTGAACTGTAGAATTTTGAATTGAACCTCGAACGCTTAAAATATATATCAAGGTCTTTCAATTTAACTTCATCTGGGAAATTATTTAGAACAACAGATTGATTTATTGTTTCATTTGTTGAAAAGGGGAAATTAGAATAATTCTGCCGGAATTTATAAATCTTATTATCGTATGTATCAGTACAATTAATCGTCCCAGAGATTAATCGAAAAATATTCAAAATTTTGTTTGAACTGTCAATTCTTAAATTCAAATTTTTAGAAGAAGCTTTAAAAATTGGATCTTCGTAGATGTATCGATTAATCATTTGTTAATTCGCTGAAATATTCTAATAATTCTAAACTTTCAAAATCCTTAAGTTTAGCGAAATTTTTGAAATAATCATATGAAAGTTCTCGTCTTAGTTTACCCAACTTGATTTTTGAAGGATTAAAGTCAGAAAATGCCTGGTCGAAAGTTATAACTGCATGTTCAAATTCTTCAACACTCAAATCTATAATATCTTTCACGGAAGATTTCATTCCAACCGCAAAACCAACTAAATTGTTAGCTTGCTTTAACCATTTCAAGGAAATAGCGCTTTTTTGAAATTTAGCAACAGATTTAATTACATTTTCAAAAGTAGAGTCTTTGTCAAATTTCTCAGCAGAAACGATTTTGCTAACTATCAATTCGTCCATTTTGTCTTGGATGATCTTTTTGTTATCAACCATAGGACTATTGGCCATATACGCCAAATAAGCTTGTACTAAATCTGATTTATTAAAAGAATTCATTTTGATCTTAATAGCTCTTTCCTTCTCTGTTTGTACTTCTAGACCCAGTTCTTTAAAGTCAAATACATTAGACATCATAACTTCTACTTGATGTCTAGGCGTCATTGGTTTTTGGCCATTATTTAAAGTTATCATTCTGTACAGCAATTTATCTACAGAATCACTATAAATAATGTTCAAATAAAGTTTTTTATCTAAATTGATGTCTTTTGAATTACTTACTCTTGCAAGTGTATTTAATCTCTGAATGCCATCTAAAACGAAAGACTTTTGATAATTGTTATCAAAAAACGTTAAGATATCTTCTTTATTTGACTTAGCGGTTATTGTTTTATTTACAAACGCAATTGTTATTGATGGCATTATACAACCATCTACAATATCTCGCTCTAATTTTTCGTAAAACTTTTTATCCTGTAATTTTCTTTGGAATTCAGTTTTACTTATTAATGGAATCAATTTTTCGATTGCTTCGCCATATGTTATCGAACCACTAACTACAATTGCATCAATTACTTTGTCAGAATCAATGTCGTATATATTCATTTCTTTATTATTTTTTAAAAAATTTGTGCAACTCTAATAATGGGTTAAAAATAACACAGACTAATTCAAATTTCTGCGTATTAGTAATATGAGAGTATTGAATTATCTAACTGCTAAAATACCAAAAATTCCTTTTGATTTTTCGAAAGGAATTATATTATTAATTAAAAATCAGGATTTTAGGAAATCACCCCACTTCCCAACAATTCCTCACCGTCATACCACGCAGCAAACTGTCCTTCTGCGATCGCAGATTGTGGGCATTCAAACTCGATATAAAAACCTTCTTCAAATTGGTAAAGCGTCGCTTCTTCCAAAGGTTGCCGGTACCGGATTCTGGCTTTTACTTTCATCGATTCACCATTTTGCAAACGCAAATCTTCACGAACCCAATGAACTTCGGAGTTTTCTATTTTTAAAGCTTTGCGGAAAAGCCCCGGGAAATTTTTACCCTCGCCCACAAAGATCGTATTAGTTTCCATGTCGCGCGACAGGATGAAGCACGATTCCGCATGGCCGCCAATCCCCAAACCTTTGCTTTGGCCGATCGTAAAATAATGCGCACCCTGATGTTTGCCAATCATTTTTCCATCGGATTTCTCGTATTTGGTTTTGTCCGAAAGAAACTGCAATTCTTCCAATTTTGAAGAAAATACAGGTGTCTCCCGGCGAAAAGCTTCAAAATCCTTGAAGATTTCTACAATATCACCTTCTTTCGGTTCCAACTGTTGTTGCAGAAAAGTCGGTAAACTTACTTTCCCGATGAAACATAAACCCTGCGAATCTTTTTTATCTGCCGTCACCAAACCCATTTCGCGCGCGATTTCCCGAACTTCCGGTTTTGTTAATTCCCCAATTGGGAAAAGCGATTTCGACAACTGCTCCTGATTCAGCTGGCAAAGAAAATAAGACTGATCTTTATTATTATCCGCTCCCGCTAAAAGATGATAAATCTCCTTGCCGTTTTCATCAAAAGTAGAGTTCACGCGCGCGTAATGTCCCGTTGCAACTTTCTCAGCACCAAGCGATAAAGCCGTTTTCATAAACACGTCGAACTTCACTTCGCGGTTACACAAAACGTCGGGATTCGGCGTGCGGCCTCTTTTATATTCGTCGAACATATAATCCACAATTTTTTCCTTGTACAGTTCGCTCATATCGATGACCTGATACGGAATTCCAAGTTTTTGCGCCACCATCAGAGCATCGTTGCTGTCCTCAATCCAGGGACATTCATCTTCCAAAGTTACGGACGCATCATTCCAGTTCCGCATAAAAAGCGCCACGACTTCATGCCCTTGTTTTTGCAGCAAATACGCTGCAACACTGCTATCTACGCCGCCGGAAAGGCCTACTACTATTTTCATATGTTCATTTTATAAAGTCTTTAAAGGAGACTCTTTCTTGAGGGCGCAAATTTACGACAATAAATGCAATTTTTTTAGGAGCAACCAAGGCACGCCTTCTTCCGAAAACCGTGCCCGCTCTTCACTCTATCCCGGCGCGGCGGCGTGGCCGCCGCGCCGGGGATGCCGTTGCGATCGGGGCTGGAAGAAAGGTTCGTTCTTCTTCCAAAATTTTCCTCCGCAAAAAACACCGGCTATTTTTTTAATTATTGAAATTTTCGATCTCAGAAAAAGACTTACTTTTATCCCACAAAATGAAACATTCATGAAAAAAATTATTCTTCTTTCATTAGTCACTGTCGCTTTCGCAGCCAATGCCCAAATCGGAACCTCCACGCAAGTCGGTGGCGAAAACTCCAAATGGACGGTTGGCGGATCAGCAGGACTTGGCGGATCTTTCGGCGGAAATGGTGGCGGGACTTCTGTCTATCTTTCGCCTCGCGTCGGTTACAAAGTCACCGAAAATTTCGAAGCCGGGTTGGCCGGCAGTTTCAACTGGTCGAATTCCAAATATTATTCCGCCACCACAATTGGGATCGGCCCTTTCGCGAATTATTATATCGCTCGGAACTTCTATGTAAGCGGCATGTTTCAGGAATATTTTTTCAATCAGAAAGACAAATACAGCAACGTAAAATATTCCGGCGAGGAAGCTGCGCTTTATTTGGGCGGCGGTTATATGCAAAAAATCGGTGAGCGCGCGTATCTACAGATCGGCGGTATGTATAATGTGCTGTACGATAAAGACAAATCCGTTTTCGGCGGCGGTTTTATTCCGAATGTTGGGGTTGTTTTTGGCCTTTAAATAAAACTTAAATCGCAGAAAAGTTGAAGCACAAATTACCCGAATTTTTTCAGCTGCACCACAATTCAAAAACTGCAGTTTCCTAAACTTTCTGTTTACAGGTCGCGCATAGTTGTATCGATCCAAAATCTCACTTTACGTTATGGTGACGGAAAAATTCAAACTTAAAAATCAAAAAAATCTCCCGTATAAACAGGAGATTTTGCTTTATTGATCAGGTTTGCTTAAGGTTTATTCGCCAGAAAATATTCCGCTTCACCTTTTCCCCAGTTCGGATATAGCGGACTTTTCGGCGTATAGGTTTTGAACTGGTCCAGAGATTTCTGAAATAATTCTAACCCTTTTGTTTTGCTGCCGCCGAATTGTTCCGGCGTGTAATAAGTGTCTTCCGCTTTCAGCAGGGAAATCCGCGGATTTTCGGGATCCAGTTTTTCTGCTTTGGCAAGCGCGTCGGCGCCCAACATGCCTTCGCTCATAAATCTCGCCTGCGGATCCACCATCATTTTCAAGCCGTGAATCATTTTTTGGAGAATCAGTATCTCTGCGTTGTCTTCACTGAGTTCCGCGGCTTTATCGAGGTTAGTTTGTGCTTCTGCGGCTACGGCATCCAGTTCGGCGACTTTGCCCGTGCGCATCAGGTTTCTGCCTTTTTCTATAGAGGCGTGCGCGGCATAATAGTAGGGCAGCCACTGCGTTTTTTCTTTGTCGCCAATTCTCGCGAAATCATTGGACAAAGCCGTGAAGTCTTCCGGCGTTTTCGATTGGTCCAGTTTCGCCATTTTTTCGGTCATCGCTTTCTCAAAAGGCGTTTGGGCGAAGGTGCTGACTGCAATCAGGAGCAGCGCTGTTACAAATAATTTTTTCATTGTTTTAATTTTTTGAGGTGTTTGATGATATAAAGGTATTTTAAAAAATTTCGTGTTCAAATATTTTTTCTCTGAAAGGTCGCTTTTGGTTTCCGAAAGGTTTTAAAGGTTACTGTTGATGGCATCCTCGGTTCGGTCGATACCGAAATTGATGAAGGCGCCGACGAAAATAAACGTATTCACCGAGGGCAGAACCGCGCGGTTTCGCAAACCGTCCGTCGAGAAGTTGTATCCGTAAATGTTTTTCTGTCCCAGAATATTGTTGATGGCCAAAACCAGCACCATAAAGGATTTGGCGTCTTTTTTTCCTAAATTAGGCAGGTAATTCAAACTGAAATTCAGCGCGCTGAAATCCTTTAATCTTCCCTCCGTAGCGAGGTGGTAATTTCCGCCGTCGTCCGTCACGAAATTGTAATAAGGTCGTCCCGACGCATAAGTATAGGAAAGGTTGAAACCCGTTTTCCAGGAAACCACGAACTTCTTTGCAACGACGGAAAGCGTATGTTTTGCCGCAAAATTGGGGAAGAGACTTTGGTCGTAATTCTGGAAATTTCTCTTTGAATCCAGATACGAATAGGAAACCCAGTAATCAATATCGGGGATTGATTTCTTGTCCCGCCAAAAAACTTCCACCCCTTTTGCAAATCCCTCGCCGGTGTTATTGATGGCGAGCGGGCGGTAATCTAAAACTTTAGTTTTAATAAGATCCGTGTAGTTTTTATAGAAAACTTCCAGACGCAGGCTCCGGCCTTCTTCTGATTTTTGAACCTGCAGGATATAATGTTCCGATTTCTGATAATCCAGCGGCGCCGCGCCAAAGAATTTGTTTTCCGGATTCTGGTAAAAGATTCCGTAGGCCAAAGAGCTGGTCCAGTTTTTTGAGAGGCGGTACGCCATGGCGAAGCGCGGCGCCAAGTTCCATTCGTGGACCGCACTGGAGTATTCGGAGCGCAGACCTACTTTTGCGGAAAGATTATTGCTGAAACCCAGATCCGATTCTGCAAAAATCGAGGTAATCTGATCTTTAAATTTATACGGTGCATCTGTGACGGCCACGTCCGTGTTTTCGTTTGCCTGGTTATACTCAAGACCCCCGCGGATTGCGGAAATTTTGTTGATTTTTCGTTCTAAAACCGCTTTCGTATTGAAGTAGTTTGATTTTATATCAATGGAATTTGGATTGATTTCTCTGTTTTGAAACGTGTTACTCAAATTAATAAAATTCGAATTGTACGTATAAGAACTTCCCAGATTCAACAGATATTTCCCGAATTTCTGTTTGAAAGCCAGGTTATGAAAGGTATTTTTGCCTTGCAAAGACGTATTGTCGAAATCGGTGTCGGGTTCCAGGCTTTCCGTTTGCAGCCCAATCCTGTTCGTGTCGAAACTGCCGTAATATTTCAGGATGCCACCCGCTTTATTTTTCAGTCTGAAGTTAAAATTCGTGCCCAAACCTTCCGGCGCCTTCGTGAAATTATTATTGAATTTAATGACCTTCGTCATCAGCCCAATATTGGAGTAACCCGCAGAAATCCCAAATGATTTCGTTTTCTCGCCGTTCACATTTTGAAATCCGGCATTGACGAAAATAGGCGAAAAACCCAGATCGACCGAATTTTTTTCCGGAAAATCGATGCTTTCCAAAACCAGAACGGAAGACAGCGCCTGGCCGTAAACCGCCGAATAACCGCCGCTGGAAAAAACATTTCCTTTGAAAAGCGAAGTGTTCAAGCGATCCATGGATTTCACGCCGGGAATGGAATTGCCGAAAAAATTGTTCACCAAATTGCCGTCCATAAAGAATTTGGTTTCATCGCCGGTTCCGCCACGCACAAACAAACCTTCGGTTTCGCCGATCTTCTGGACGCCGGGAAGCGTTTCGAGTGCAGAAGTTACCTGTCCGTTCGCGCCGGCTGTTGTATAAATATCAATCGGCGTGAGCAATGTGGTGGCTCTTTTTCGGTCGCTCGCTTCAATGGAGCCGGCGGAAATTACGACGGCATCAATTTCCGAGATCTGTTCTTTCATATCTGCGTTGATTTTGATATTTTCGTCGGCAATCACAATGTTTTTTTCAACTTCAGCAAATTTTGGATTCGAAAATAGGAGAACATGATTGCCTTTCTCGGAAGTTTCAAAGGAAAAATTGCCGTTTGCATCTGTGGTGGTGCCATCGTACGTATCTTTCAGCGTCACCGAGACATCTTTTACGCCTTTGTTTTTAAAATTAACGCTGCCCGAGACGGTGATCTGCGCGTTCAGAAATACTCCCATTATAAAGGACACAAGGAGCAAAACTTTAGAAATAATGAAGGTTTGCATGGTTTTAATTTTATACCGTAAAGATATTGCGGAATGAGTTTTGCTGAAAATTATTCTAACCGAACGGTAAAATATCCCTGCTGAATTGTACGAAATGAAGTCCTTCAGTATTTCCGTATCTTTATCATCAATAAAACTTTAAAAAAATAGTATTATGAATGTCACAAAAATCTCAATGCTTATCTGCAGTGCAGTCCTGGCTGTATCCTGCACAACCACAAAAAATTATACGGTCAACTCCAAAAGCGGAACCAGTACGCAGGGAACGGCGGAGTTTGTGCAGAAAGGTAAAAACGTAAAAATGGATCTCAATGTCTACAAATTAACGCCCGGAATCCACGCTGTACACGTTCATGAAAAAGGCGACTGTTCTGCAACCGATGCCAGCTCTGCCGGTGGACACTGGAATCCTTCCAACAATGATCACGGAAAGTGGGGAACGGAACATTTCCACATGGGCGATATCGGAAATTTGGTCGCTGATAAAGACGGTACAGCGAGATTGATGTTTAATACCGATAAATGGTGTCTTGGATGTAGCGACGAAAGCAAAAACATCGTTGGAAAATCTTTAGTGATTCACGCCGGAAAAGACGACTTCCATACGCAGCCAACGGGTAATGCAGGCGGCCGCGTCGGATGTGTTGAAATCAAATAAAAATTTTACCGGTAATACTGTTCCAGGAATTCGAAGAATTCTTCCAGTCGGAAGAGATTGTTCACTCCTAAATAAAAGAAGAGAAGACTTACCGTGACCACGAGGAAAGAAAGTACTCGTGGGGAATCTTTGTAGGAATAAAAAAGCCACCCGATTAACAACGGAAACACAAAAACAAAGTGTCCGCCGTAAATATACGATGTGTGCAGACCGAATTTTAGAATACAGTGAATGACGATATCTACAAGAAAGGAGATCATCAATATCTGAACAAATTTATTTTTAAAATTTCGCAAATAACTCCATAAAACCAACGCGATCATCGCGACCACAAAAACATAGGGAAGCCAGGAATGGTAAACCTCCATAAAAAGGGCTTTGTAATAAAAGCCTTTTTTGTTGTGGTAATCCCGCAGTTCAAAACCGGCGAACAGCATATTTCCACCAAAAAACCAGGAGAGGATCATGTCCCAAACCGGCGTCACTTTTGGCGTGGAAAATTTCTCATATTGCTCACCGGATTTATTCAAAAATTTCATGTAATTGAAATCGATCCGGTACAAAAAGAGCAAAACGAAAGCAGCGGCCGAAACTGTGACGCGAAAAAAAGCGTTTCCTAACTTTTTCCAGTTTCGGAAAATATTCGTTTCAAAAAGAAGTGGAATATACACTTTTACAATATTCGTCACGGTTAACCCGCCGACAGAGATTCCGGCTAAAGCGAGGCCAGTGGCGGGAATTTTTTCGTCTTTTTTAAGTTTTAAAGCAGCGTAATAATTAAACAGAACGAGCAGAAATAGTGTGTACGTATAATTTTCCGGCGTGAAGGAAAGCAAAATATTTGTAGAGAAAAAAGCAAAAAAGAAGAGGATTAAAAGCGAGATCTTCTTCGGCAACTCAATAATGTTCTTTAAATATTTATAAATCTGAATAAGGCTTAAACTCACCGCCAGATTGCTGCACCAGGCCAATGCCAAACGGAAAATTTCATCTTTTTTGCCCCCGGAAAAAAGGTAGGCAAAGTTTCGCAACCCCTCAAAAAAATAATTGGAAAGCGGATGTCTTTCATAACCGCCGCCGGTTAAAATAATGGCGCGGTTATCAAAACTGAAATAAGCATCCCACGGAATTCGGTCATCGAAAATAATGCGGTAATTCAGCGCGATGGCGCTGCCCAAAACACCATAAACGGCAAGGAAGATCGCGAAGAGCAAAAACTCGAATTTCGTGGCGGGAAAAACGGTTTTTAAAAGATCGGTCAGTTTTTGTTTGACAACCAAGGTGGAAAATTTCGGCAAAAGTAAGAAATTTTAAGAACTGCACGAAAGCGTTGAACAGCCGCTCTGACCGTTATACATCGAAGGTCGCTTTTTCGAAAATTCCGGGTAAAGTTCTTTGTACGGATTTTCCAAAGCCGTAAGAATTTTATTCAGCAAATCTTTTTTTCCTTCGTTCACTTCATTAATGCATTCAAAAAGAATATAATTCCGCAGGATAAATTTTGGATTGTTTTTTTGCATTAAGGCCAGCGATTCGGCGCGGGAAATTGTGTTCTTGTCTAATCGCTCCAAATATATTTTGATGAAGTTTTCAAACTTTAAAAAGTTTTCCTCCGAAACGTGCTCATAGAAAACCTCTGCAAAAAGGCGTTCGTAATCTGAATTTTCGTCTGCATTTTCTAACTTGTTGAAAAAGAGCGTATAATCAATTTTCAGATCTTCCATAATTTGCTGCGCATCCGTAAAAAAACTGACGTCGCTTTCCAGAACACGATCAAAACCGAATTTCTTCGCCATCATCGCGTCGTGTTTCGTCCAAAACATTTCTGTAAAATCGTTCAGTATTTTTTCCAGGATTTTTTCGTCGTTGATCAGCGGAAATAACGCGTTGGCGAGTTGCCATAAATTCCACTGCGCAATTTTGCCCTGGTTGCCGAAAGCGTACCGACGGCCGGGCAAATCGGTGGTGTTTGGGGTAAAGTTTAAAGCATATTCATCCAAAAAAGAAAAAGGTCCGTAATCGATGGTTAAGCCCAAAACAGACATATTATCCGTGTTCATCACACCATGAACAAAACCAACGCGGTACCATTCAACCATTAAATCTGCGGTTCGTTCTGAAATATTTTGGAAAAGCAACGCGTATTTTTCCGGACTTTCGACATTAATCTCCGGGAAATAATTTTGAATGGTAAAATCAGTGAGTTGTTGTAAAGTCGCGATTTCCCGTTGGGACGAAATGAGTTCGAAATGGCCAAAACGCAGGAAACTTTCGGCGGTTCGCATCATGACGGCGCCTTTTTCGTAGTCTGCGTTGCCGTCGTACATCATATCGCGCATCACCTGTTCGCCGGTGAAGGAAAGAGAAAGTGCTCTTGTGGTGGGAATTCCCAGGTGATACATGGCTTCGCTCATCAAATATTCGCGCACAGACGATCTTAAAACCGCTCTTCCATCGGCGTGCCGGGAATAGGGTGTTGCGCCGGCGCCTTTCCACTGGAGTTCCGTTTTTTTACCGTTTTTATTTTGAATTTCGCCGGCGAAAATAGCCCGTCCGTCGCCTAACTGTCCCGCCCAGTTTCCGAACTGATGTCCTGCATAAGCCGTGGCGTAGGTTTTAATATTTGCCGGCAAAGAAGCGGCATTCAAAAAGTCTGTGTCTGCTTCTTTCTCTATTTTCCCCAGCCCGATTTCTTCCGCAAGTTTTTTATTAAAAATAATCAGGTCTGCGTTTTCAAAACCCATGATTTGTGTGGTTGAAAAAAGGACTTTCGGCGTTTGCCTTTGTCGCGGATTTCCGGAAAGATCGCCCGGAAATATTTCTGAAAAAGGTTGTGTAATTTGATCTAAATTCATGGTTCAAAGGTCGTTAAAAAAAACATCCTTCCAAAAGATTGAAAGGATGTTTTCGATTTATATTGTGTATCGGAGTTACTTGTTGAAGTCGATATCGTCGCCGGCATTAATGTTCTCGTTGACGTTTTCTTCCTTTTTACCGGAATTCGGCCGCGGAACGTAAGCGGGCTCCACGACTTTGGGGTTTCTAATTTCATCGATCGTCTGTAAACCGCCGTCATCGCCGTATCCGCCTAAACCTTGAAGGTCAGAACAGCTTCCGGTCCAGTTCGAAGGTTTCACAAATTTGTCGTCAGGTGAGACGCCGAGGGCTTTATCTGCCCAAACTTTTTTCATAAAGATTGCCCAGATCGGAAGGGCCATTTTCGCACCCTGACCTTCGCCGGTTCCCCAGAAATGGGTGGCGCGGTCTTCCCAACCAACCCAAACCCCGGTGGCCAGATTTGGAGTCATCCCCATAAACCAACCGTCGGAATTATTTTGTGTGGTTCCGGTTTTAGCGGCGATCTCTATTGTTTTTGGTACGCCTCTTCGGCCGAGTTCGCCCGAAGCCGTCCCGAATTGCGCGACGCCTTTCATAAGGTCGATCATTGTGTATGCGTAAAGCTCATTCATCACTTCTTTCATTACGGGCTTTACCTCTTTGATAACCCGGCCATTTGCGTCTTCAATACGCCAGATCATTTCGGGTTTTATGTAGTTTCCGTAGTTCGCAAAAGTGCTGTAAGCGCCCAACATTTCAAAAATGGTAATATCTGAAGAACCCAGCGCAATGGCGTATTCGTTTGGCATTTCTTCGGTCACGCCCAAATCCCGCGCCGTTTGAATAACGCTTTTCGGCGTTACCATTTCTATCAATCGAACCGCGACGGGGTTTTTAGATTGTGCTAGGGCATCTCTCAGAGTTAAACTTCCGCCGCTTCCCTGTACAGACCAGCTTCCTTTGGTATAAGTCGCATTCGAAACGGTGGAACAGGGTGTCATTCCTAATTTCATAATGGCAGTTGCATACACGAAAGGTTTAAAAGTGGAACCGACCTGTCTTTTCCCCTGTTTAATATGGTCATACTGAAAATGCTGCCAGTTGATACCGCCTACCCAGGCTTTAATTTCGCCGGTTCCGGGAACCATGGACATTAAGCCGGCCTGCGCGATCTGTTTGTGATAGCGAATGGAATCCCAGGGCGACATTTCAACCTCTTCTTCGCCATTCCACGTAAATCTGGAAGTTTTAATAGGCTTTTTGAAGTCCAGCATAATAGAATCTTCAGATACGCCTGCATTTTTCAACTGTTTGTACCGTCCGGTTCTCTTTACCGCGCTCATCATGATGGAATTGATTTCCTTGTCGTTGATGAGGTAAAATGGTCTTTGTTTTCTGTTTCGCTGCTCGTTGTCGAATCTTTTCTGAAGATCAGTTAAATGTTCTTTAATAGATTCTTCCGCGTAACCCTGCATTTTAGAATCAAGGGTGATGTAGATTTTCAGGCCGTCTTTGAAAAGGTTGAGGGTTTTACCTGTTTTCTTTTCGTAATCTTTCAAATAGCCATCGATCTCTTTTCTTAAATAAAATTTATAGTAAGCTGAGTAACCATCATCAATGGATTTTATTGGATGGTAATCCAAAGTAATCGGAGATTCTACGGCTTTTTGATAATTTTCCTGATCCAGATAACCTGTTTTCAGCATTTGATCCAGAACGACGTCTCTTCTGGATTTTGCTCTTTCCATATTTCGCATCGGGTTATTTTTAACCGGATTTTCGAGCATGGCCACGAACATAGCAGCTTCGGGCAGCGTTAGTTTGGAGGTGGGTTTATTAAAATAAACACGCGACGCCATTTCGATTCCGTTGGCGTTATAAAGAAAATCGAACTTATTGAAATAGAGTGTAATGATTTCCTCTTTCGTATATCTTTTCTCTAAACTTACGGCTACAACCCATTCTTTCAGTTTTTGAAATACGGCTGTGGCTTTGTTTTGGGAACGTGTTCCGGTAAATAATAATTTGGCCAGCTGTTGCGTAATGGTAGAACCACCACCACGCTGTCCGCCAAAAGCAACGGCTCTGGCGACCGATTGTAAATCGATGCCAGAATGTTCTTTAAACCGCTCATCTTCTTTTGCCTGAAGCGCATAAATTAAATATAGAGGCAATTCTTTGTACGTAACGGGCTGCGTTTTTTCTTTTTCGAATTTGCCGAGCATTTTTCCGTCGGAAGAATAAATTTCGGAGGCGACATAAATATCGGGATTCTCCAGCTCTTTAACATCGGGCATACTTCCGAAAAAACCTTGCGAAACACCAAAAAAGAGGGAAGAAATTCCCAGAATAACAATAATAAGACCTATCCAGACTAATTTTACCCACCTTTTCCACCCGGTATTCTTAACCTTTTTCGGGGGTAGGGGAAACTTTTGTTTAGGTTTGCTGCCTTGGTTTTGTTTGTTTTCCATAAATGATATTACGGTTTAGCCGTTTCTATTTTAATACCGATATCTTCAATTCCCTTCAATTTGTCGGTTCTCATCGCCTGAATAATCCCGATGGAATACGCTCCATTTTGAGGAAATTTATAATTTAACTTGTACTGGAAGAGTGTTTCTTTAGTGTACCCAAATCCTTTACCTAACCACTCGCCGTTCGGCTGTGCCAAAACATAATTCAGCGTATCGGTGGTTTTTACATTTGTTTTAGCGTTCAAAAAATGGACGATGAAACGGATATTGCTGTATGGATACTCGTTATTGTTCCTTACAACAAATATAATGTTTTTCGGATTTTGAGCATCGTTCACGTTAAAATCGAATTTCTGCTCTATTTTTTTATCCCAATTTCCATTAAGGTTTTTCATGTTCACTTGTTCGGAAGCATTACTGCAACCCGCGAGAATCATCAAAACGAAAAAAACACCTGCTATCTTATGCATTATCGTCACGTTTGGGCGGAAACTTCTTTTTAAATTTTTTAGGTTGCTGATTTTGGGGTTTACCGTTTTGGTTTGGTGCTTTCTCCGGTCTTTTATTACCTCTTTCAGCCTGGTTCTCCGGACCCCTGTTCTCCGCTCTTGGCGCGTTAGGTGGTCTTTGATTATTATTATTATTATTACTCGGTTTTTTCCTGTTGGAATTTTTCCCGGAATTTTTATTTTTTCGTTCGAAACGGTCGATCGTGTTTTCCTGAATCAAATCGACGGATCGTACCGGTATATCATGAACTTTAATCTCTTCCAATGGCTGGGCTTTTTCCCCTTTTTTGTTTTGGGCCACCATTTTCTTCACATCGGCAACATCCAAATCGTACCATGCCATAGAACGTTCTACATATGCAAACCACATTTTCTTCTTGAAAACATCGATCTTAATGCAGAAAGCTTTGCCATTCACAGTGTCGAGCGTGGTCGAAGAAGGTGGAAAATCGTTTAACGCATCGAGATAACTATCGAGTTCGTAGTTTAAACAGCACTTTAATTTGCCACATTGTCCTGCTAATTTTTGCGGATTAATGCTTAGCTGCTGGTACCGCGCCGCGTTCGTATTTACAGACCGAAAATCGGTAAGCCAGGTGGAACAGCAAAGCTCGCGCCCGCAAGACCCAATACCTCCAACTTTTGCAGCTTCCTGGCGGAAGCCGATCTGTTTCATGTCGATCTTTGTACGGAAGGTGCCCGCAAACTCCTTAATTAACTGTCGGAAATCCACGCGCGTGTCGCTGGTATAATAGAAAGTTACCTTTCCACCATCACCCTGATATTCCACATCTGTAATTTTCATGTCCAGATTTAAGCCGTAAGAAATTTTTCGCGCCTGAATTTTCACCGGCTCTTCTTTGGCTCTTGATTCCTGCCAAACTTCGATGTCTCTTTGGTTGGCTAAGCGGTATATTTTCAGAGGATTATCTTCAGAAACGAATTTCTTTTTCATCTGAATTTTTACTAATTCTCCGGTAAGGCTTACCACGCCTATATCGTGACCCGGACTGGATTCTACTGTGATTACGCTCCCCATATGCAGGGGTAAATTGTTTACGTTTTTATAAAAAAATTTGCGATCGTTCTTAAATCTTACTTCCACAAAATCCGTTTGGGATGTTGAGGGGTTGTTGATATTGGAGAGCCAATCGAAAACGCTTAATTTATAACTATTCCCGCAGGTATTTACGCTATCACAGCCACTCGCGGTTTTTGTTCCGCAGGAGTGGGCAGAATCGCCGGACGTTTTACATCCACAACTCATATTTATTGATATTATGAGTGCAAATTTAGCATAAATTTATTTTGTTTAATTCAAAGCCAAGATATTTAACAGTATTGTTTTTTCTGTTTCAAAGATTTAAACATTTTATTGTAGAATATTTAATAATATTTATAATATTATGCAGATCATATAATTCGAAAACATTCGTTTTAAAGCATTTTTGAAGGATTATTTAGTTTAAACGACGGATTTACCTATCCCATTCCAAATTCATAAAAAGCCCGCCAACAAAGAGATTGCATTATGTTATGGGGTAAGGAAAATTTAAACATTAAGGTTGCATTTAAATTTGTTTAAAAAGATTTATGATTTATTAACATTTGTTTAAAAAATAATTTTATATTTGGGACATTAATAAAGATCATATGAAAAAAATTGTTGTAACCACAGCACTATTGGCCGGAGCTTTGGCTTATGCAGGAGGTTTTAGAGTTTCTTTGCAAGGCGTAAAGCAGTTGGCAATGGCGCATACCAGTGCACACGCAGAAGATGCGAGTGTTACCTTCTTTAACCCTGCGGGAATGTCTTTTATCCCAGCTAAATTAAGTATTGCGGCCGGTGGTTTTGGCGCACAGTCCAATGTGACTTATCAAAGCTTATCGACTCTAGAATCTTACGACACCAACAATCCCCTTGGAACGCCACTTTATGCGGCCGTAGCGTATAAGGTGATGGATAATATTTCTGTAGGTTTTAATTTTTCCACACCGTTCGGAAGTACAATTGAATGGCCCTCCGATTGGGCAGGAAGAGAGATCGTACAGCGCCTGGAACTGAAAGCATTCTACTTTCAGCCGATGGTTTCCTTTAAACTGGCGCCGTGGGTATCTTTAGGTGGAAGTTATATTTATGCAAAAGGAATTGTAGATTGGGACAAAGCAGCTACACAATTAGGCGGAACGCTTAACCTAAATGATGATAAAGCTTCTGGCAGCGGCTTCGGTGTTGGTTTTTATTTTCAGCCCAACGACAAACTGGACGTGAGTATTGCCTACCGTTCTCCGATTGATATGGAAGCTGAAAACGGAACTGTTAGCTTTAATATTTCTCCCGCTTTGTATCCGGCTTTAGGTTTGGATGCTTCCGGTAAAGATTCCTTTAAAGCCACCTTGCCTTTGGTGGACGAATATACGATTGGGGTAACTTATAAGGTAACTCCGAAGTGGTTATTGTCCGGCGATTTCAACTACAGTGGCTGGGACCGGTACAACAGGCTGACTTTGGATTTTGCAAATGCACCGATTGGAAACCAACCGACTGATCCTACAATTTTGGTAAGTCCGAAAAACTTCCAGAGCACCCAAACATGGCGAATCGGAACGCAGTACCAAATTAATGATATGATTGCCGCACGTGCAGGATATTATTACGATGAATCACCGTACACAGACGAAAACTTTCAGGCGGAAACACCTTCTTTTGATTCCAATGTTATTACTGCAGGTTTAGGATTTAAATTCGCAAAAGGAATTGGAGTGGACGTCGCGGGCGGTCTTGCGCTTCCAAAAAGCCGCGAGGTTAAAAACGAATATACCAGTTTTTACGGACAGGCTAAGGCTAAAGCCTACTACTTTGGTCTAGGTTTATCTTACAACCCATTTTAATTTTTAAATAATTATGAAAAAAATATTAATTTCAACAATCGCTGTTTCAGCACTGTTTTTTACCGTTAGCTGCGAGAACGATTTCGACACGGACGTGAGCAACATTCAGGTGACAAGTGGTGAAGCCAACTTCTCTAAATTTGTTTCCGTAGGAAATTCCCTTACTTCGGGTTATAGAGACGGCGCGTTATATCTTGACGGTCAAAATGAATCCTTCCCGTCCATGATGGCGGCACAGATGAAACTTGCAGGGGGCGGCGACTTTAAACAGCCCTTGATGGCAGATAATTTAGGAGGCATAAAAGCGGTAGGTCTTTTAGACAAATTGCAGCTATTAGTAGTGAACGGTGCATTGGCACCTTACAGAGACTCTGATCCGACAAAAATTATGGGTACAACTACCCTGGCCAATATCTTCAGTGCTGGACCTTACCAAAATATGGGGGTTCCCGGCGCCAAATCATTTCATTTAGGCGTAGCGGGTTACGGTAATGCAGCCGGTTTGCAAAGCGGACAGGCCAATCCTTATTTCGTTCGGTTTGCCTCCAGCCCAACAGCTTCGGTTATCGGAGATGCTGCAGCGCAGGCGCCTACATTTTTCTCTTTGTGGATTGGTAATAACGATGTACTTTCTTATGCAACGAGCGGGGGGTTAGGCGTAGATCAAACAGGAAATACGAACCCGGCAACTTATGGTGGAAATGATATTACAGATCCGGGCGTGGTTGGTGCCGTAATTAATGGTTACGTAGCTGCCTTAACTGCAAACGGTGCGAAAGGAGTTATTGCAAACATTCCAAACGTAACTTCAATTCCATACTTTACAAGAGTTCCTTATAATCCATTAACTCCGGCGTTGGTTGGTGCAAATGTTCCGGCTTTAAACGGCGGTTTATATGGTCCATTGAAACAGGCACTTACGGCTTTTGGGGCGGGAGACCGAATTAATTTGCTTTCCGCAACCGCTTCCAATCCTTTATTAATTGTAGATCTTTCCTTAACCAATCTTTCTGCACAGTTAACCGCTGCGTTAACGCCTTCTTTAGGAGCAGCAACGGCTGCGGCTTTCGGCCAGATTTATGGGCAGGCGAGACAGGCAACGTCTGAGGATTTAATTCTTTTGCCAACGAGCTCAGTAATCGGAACCACTGTTCCAGGAGTACCGGCAAGCATCAATGTTAACGGAATTTCCTATCCATTAGCTAATCAGTATGTATTAACGAAAACAGAAACAGCAAAGGTTTTAACAGCCACTGCCGCATATAATGCCGCCATTAAAGCTGTTGCAGATTCAAAAGGTTTGGCGTTTGTTGATGCGAATGCTAAAATGAGGGAACTTTCCTCAGCTTCAGGCATTCAGTTCAGCGGCGTTAAATACACCGCAACTTTCGTAACCGGCGGAACATTCTCTTTAGACGGAGTTCATTTGACGGGAAGAGGATATGCTTTGATTGCTAACGAATTCTTAAAACAGATCAACCAGAAGTACAAATCCACTTTACCAATGGTTAATGTGAATGCGTATTCAGGAGTTACCTTTCCCTAATTCTTGAAATCTAAGTTTATAAAGCCACCTGAATTCTTTCAGGTGGTTTTATTTTTTTAAATTTGTGCATCTAAAAAAGTAAAAATGTCTGAGCAAGCAAGTTATTTATTTTCCACCAGGACCAGCAAGGTGTTGGCAGAGAAAATCGCCCGTTTTTATGGGCAGGAATTAGGTAAAATTAATTTTCAGGAGTTTAGTGATGGCGAATTCGAGCCAGTTTTAGATGAATCTGTCCGTGGTGGGCGGGTTTTTTTAATTGCATCCACTTTTCCTCCCGCAGATAATTTGCTGGAATTGTTATTAATGATTGATGCCTCCAAGCGCGCTTCGGCCAAAAGTGTTACCGTTGTTTTGCCTTATTACGGTTTGGCAAGGCAGGACCGCAAAGATCAGCCCAGAGCCCCCATCGGTGCCAAGCTGGTTGCGAATCTTCTTACAGCGGCGGGCGCCACAAGAGTGATGACCATGGATTTACACGCGGATCAGATTCAGGGATTTTTCGAAATTCCGGTGGATCATTTGTATGCTTCCACCATTTTCATCGACTATATTCAAAAATTAAATTTAGACCATCTTACCATCGCTTCGCCGGATATGGGAGGCGCAAAACGCGCCAAAAATTACGCCGGGCATTTAGGAGCAGATGTTGTGATCGCCTACAAAGAACGAAAGAAAGCCAATGTTGTCGACGAAATGTTTCTGATTGGTGATGTAGAAGGAAGAAACGTGGTCCTCATCGATGATATGATCGATACCGCGGGAACACTCTGCAAGGCCGCAGATATCCTGATGGCAAACGGTGCCATAAGCGTTCGCGCCATGGCTACTCACGGTGTACTCTCCGGTAAAGCCTACGAAAACATTGAAAACTCAAAATTAGTCGAAGTCATTGTAACCGACAGTATTCCGGTGAAAGAAAATCTTTCCTCCAAAATAAAGGTACTTTCCTGTGCCGAACTCTTTGCAGATGTTATGAAAATGGTGCACGAACATAAATCCATCAGCGAGAAATTCATTATATAGAAAATAATCTATATCTTTGCACCCTTAAAAATTTTTTATTTACATTATGAAATCTATCACAATTCAAGGTACAAAAAGAGAAAGCGTGGGCAAAAAGTCTACTAAAGCTTTACGTGATGCTGAATTAGTTCCTTGTGTTGTTTACGGAGGCGCCGAAACCCTTAATTTTTCTGCTGAAGAAAGATCTTTCAAAGGTTTGGTATACACTCCCGAAGCACACACGGTATCTATTGAGGTTGACGGGCAAACCATTGCCGCAATCCTTCAAGACATCCAGTTCCATCCCCTAACCGACAAAATTTTACACGCTGATTTCTATCAGATGTCCGATGACAAACCGGTGGTTATGGAAGTTCCTGTAGCACTTACAGGTCGTTCAAAAGGTGTTGTTGCCGGTGGTTCGCTAAGACAGTCCTTCAGAAAACTGAAAGTAAAAGCACTTCCAGGAAACTTGCCGGACGAAATCGTGGTCGACGTAACTTCATTGAAAATTGGAGGTAAACTTTATGTGGGCGACATCAAAACCGAAAATTTCAGTTTCATGCATCCGGACAACGCTGTAGTTGTTGCCGTTAAGATGTCCAGAACTGCAATGAAAGGTGGCGCTGGCGCAGACGACGAAGACGAAGAAGAAACTACGGATGCTGCTGTAGAAGGAGATGCTCCTGCTGCAGAAGCTACAAGCGCAGAATAATTTTTCCGCAAATATTTTATAAAATCCCGTCCATTCATTTGGCGGGATTTTTTTTGCAGCAACCTCAATTTCGCTGCTTTCGAAGAGGTGTCGCGCTTTCCGCTGTATCTTTTGTTCCGCCTTGGCGGGCCTGAGCCTTTCGCAAGTCTCCACAAAAGGATGCCGCTCCAATCGCGGCTGAAAATAAAATGATTTCCCCCTTCGCCGACAGACCAGCCTTGCAAATTTAAAACCAGATTCATATTTTTTACCTAATTTTACGTTCATCAAAAACCATTTCGTGCCGAAAAAATTATTCTATACCATCCTTTTTTGCAGCGGCTGCTTTCTGCATGCCCAGCAAAACGAAGAATTTCAGTCGGCTAAGAAATATTTCGACTATCAGCGGTTTATGCTGAATAATGAGTTCAAGAAAAAATTCGACCTGGAAGACAATACGCAGGAGAAAATGTCTATCAAAAGAGATTTTTCCGAGTTTATGACGAAGCTCGACAGCATTCAAAACACCGCCTTTATCGGAACCTTGATCAAAGTAAAAAACCGCGAAGATTTACAGCGGCTGAATACGAAAAATTCCCGCCCTGCCTCTGCGTCTAATCCGTCGAAAAAGGACTTGAATAAGGAAGCAAAATACCCGGGCGGTTTCGAGATTTTACGCAAACAGGTTTCAGATCTTTTTTACGCGGAAGCCATTTTGCCGGACCAAAAAATCATCAAAGCAAATGTTTTGTTTGTGGTGGAGAAAGATGGCACCATAAGTTCCGTGCATGCGGAAGGTGATCATTTTGCGTTTAACCGGCAGGCAGAAATTGCCATGTACCTACTTCCCGAAAGATTTTCCCCTGCCGTCATCAACGGTGCCGCGGTTCGTTACCGCTTTCGCCTTCCGTTAGCCATGAATTTTGATTAAAGCTGCGTCCTGAAAATACCCGATTATTAATCCAAATATTAATTATATATTTAAAAAAAATATATGAAGAAAATTCTCTTGGTTTCAGCTCTGGTGGCTGGGTTATCTTCGCTGAATGCACAGAATACAGCATCAGCCGAAAGACAAAACGACATTATGATTTCACCTATTGAGTTGATCGCCGGACCGGTCCTCAATGTAAGCTACGAAAGACTTCTTAATGAAAATTCCGGAATCGGCATCAACGGCCTTTTCGATCTGCAGAATGACGAGGATTATTCCTTTAATCAGATCTCCCCGTACTACCGCATGTATTTTGGAAAAAAATACGCGTCCGGATTTTTTGTAGAAGGCTTTGTGCCCATCACCATGACTAATGATACGCATTACATTCCTCATTACGATTCCAACAACTATTACACCTCGCCTGTGGAAGAAAAAAATACCACTTTGGGAATTGGTGTGGGATTCGGCGGCAAATGGGTAGCCAGAAAGAATATCATTTTTGAAGCCAGCGCAGGTATTGCGCGAAGATTCGGACTGGATTCCCATTATGACTCAGCAATTACAGGAAAAGGAATGTTGGGCATCGGATACCGATTCTAACCTAAACTTCATCAAAAGGTTTGGTTTCTACTGAACCTTTTTGATTTAAAAGCTATCTTCCATCATTCATCATTCATCATTCATCATCCATCATCCATCATCCATCATCCACCATCCCTCACTCATGTTCACCGACGAATATTTTATGAAAATGGCTTTGCAGGAAGCCGAAACCGCTCTGGAAAAGGAGGAGGTTCCCATCGGCTGTATCGTGGTTTCAAACAACCGCGTAATTGCCCGGGCACACAACCTTACAGAAACTTTAAATGATGTTACCGCGCACGCGGAGATGCAGGCGATCACGTCGTCGGCCAATTTTTTGGGCGGAAAATATCTGCAAAACTGTACGTTATATGTTACCCTCGAACCCTGCGTAATGTGCTGTGGGGCGTTAAACTGGTCCCAGATTTCGAAAGTGGTCATCGGTGCGCGCGATGAACAGCGCGGTTTTATCAACAAAGGTTTAAAACTTCATCCGAAAACCGAAATCGTTTTGGGCGTTTTGGAAAACGAGTGTTCCGTGATTGTGAAAGATTTTTTTAGAAATAAGAGGTAGCGAATTTCTATTAGATATTATTTTTAACTGAATTTTCTTTTTGCGAATGCTTCCATTCAAAAGAAACCGTTTAAAGATCCTTTCCCAGATAATGCAGTCCTTTCAGCGTGTGCAGCCGGTCTGCAACATGAATTTTGTCCGTTAAAGGTTTATAAACGTGGGAAACGCCACCCGTTGCGATTACAAAACAATCATCGTCCACTTCCTTGTTTATCCGGTCGATAAAGCCTTCCACCATTCCCAAATATCCGTAGACCATGCCGCTTTGCATGCACGAAACGGTATCGAGTCCCAATACTTTGTCGGGTTTAATTAATTCGATTTCGGGTAGTTGTGCCGTCCCTTTAATTAAAGAATTCAGCGCCGTAATAATTCCGGGCGCGATAATGACGCCTAAAGTTTCGCCGGATTCGGAAAGACAGCTTGCAGTCAGGGCCGTGCCGAAATCGAAAATAATTTTCTTTCTTTCCGGATAAAGGTGATGTGCCGCCACGAGATTCGCGTAAATGTCCGTTCCCATCTGCTTGGATTTTGGCTGGACGTTCGAGGGCGTGTCGCGGTCCACAATGATCGGTTTTTGACCGTGAATTTTTCTAATAGCGCTTGAAATCTCCCTCGTTAACTGCGGAACCACCGACCCGATAATTACTTTCTCGATTTTTTCGATGTCGAGTTTATGCGTTTGATACATCATCATAAACTGCATCTGCAACTCATCGCTTGTGCGGTAGGGTTTGGTGTTGATGATCCAGGAAATATCGCAGCGGTCATCATCAAAAAGTCCGAATCTGATGTTGGTGTTTCCGATGTTGATGGCGATGGAATTCATTAAAAAATTTTATAAGACTAAAAATTTGGACGTTGTTCTTGCCCTTTTGTACGACTTTTATTTTACTTCAACCATATTGTCTGCCGGATTCACATCTGCCAATCTTTGAGAAAAATCAATGCCCAAAGCGGAAATCTGCGATTTGCTGTACGGAATTGTAAAGGTGTATTCTTTCTGCGTCCACGGCCAGTAGTTGAGCGTTGTGAAGTCGCCGTAAATATCTTTGGATTTCCACACGTGCGTCATGTTTAAAGGGATCTGATAGTTCACCACTTTCTTGTCTTTCGTAAGGATTGAAAAATCAATTGGCATCGGTACAGAACCTTTATTTTCTAAAGTGATCGTCGTTGAATGCTCCTCGTACTTCACATCTTTAACAGCGTAATCGATCGTTTTCGTCGTATTGATCCAGTAATTGTGGAACCATTTCAAATCCATGCCCGAAACTTTTTGGGCGATATGCATCAGATCGCGGTCGGTGGGATGTTTTAAATGCCACTGCCGGTAAAATTCTTTCATGGTCGCAGATAAATTCTGCTCGCCCATAATGTAGCCGAGCTGAACAAGGAAAAGTTCGCCTTTCACGTAGCTTGAAACCGAATACGCGGAACCGTTGTCGTGATGATCGCCAAACCAAACGGCCGGTTCTTCGATTCCTCTTTTTACAAAATTTCTGTAGCCGTTTAAAGTTCCCACAAAAGGATTGGCGATGGGCTCTTTCGGCGGCAAAAGCTGATGCATCACCAGACTTTCATAGTAACTGGTGAAACCTTCGTCCATCCAGGGTCGCATACTTTCGTTGTACGCCATAATCTGCTGGTTCCAGGAATGTCCACCTTCATGAACCATTAAGCCAAGCAAACCTTCCAAACTGGTGGCGTTTCCTAAGATCATGGTGCACATTCCGTATTCCATACCGCCGTCGCCGCCCTGAATAAAGGAGTAAGATGGATAAGTATACCGTCCGAAAGAGGCATTCATCAACTGGAAAAATTGGGTGATGTAAGGTTTGCTTTCTTCCCAAAGTTTTGTTTTTTCCGATTTTTGATAAACATAATATACCTTCGGTCCGTCCAGCACGGTAAAGTTTTCCACCGTATAATCGCGGTCTGCTGCCCAGGCGAAATCAAGCATATTTTTCGCCGTCCATCTCCAGGTGGCTTTATTTTTCGCGTCGGTTTTGATGTTTGCTTTTGGGTCGTAGCCTTTTACTTCCGCAGGATTTTCTAAATTTCCACCCGCACCGATCACATAGTCTTTATCGATTTTAATGGTAACGTCGAAGTCAGCGAAAGGCGCGTGAAATTCGCGGCCGATGTAATCGAACGTGGCCCAGCCATCATAATCGTACTCGGCGATTTTTGGATACCATTGCGTCACGGTCATGTCGATGCCTTCGCGGTTATTTCTGCCGGCGCGTCGGATTTGCATAGGAATTACGGCGTCCCAGTCCATAGTAAAAGTGGTGGAAGCATTGGGTTTTATAGGAGTTGCCAATTCTACTTTCATGATGGTTTCCTGAATTTCGAATTTGAGGTCTTTGCCGTTTTGCTTAATCCAGTGAATGTTTTGCGCGCCTTCTTCCTCTTTCGGAATGGACGCCAGGCGCGAAATTCCGTTGTTTTGCAAGCGCGAATCGCCGTTTTTTCCTTGTCCTCCCACGCGTTGATCCATCATGGAACCGGCTTTGAAAGCATTCCAGTAAAGATGAAAGTAAACAACTTTAAGTTCGTCGGGGGAATTATTGGTATAGGTTAAGGTTTGTTTGCCCTGATAGGTGAAATTTTCGGCGTCGACATCAATATCCATTTTATATTTGGCGTATTGTTGGTAGTAAGCGTTTTGCTGCGCGGTAAGTGATCCGAAAACGAAAGCGAAAATAACGAAAAGTCCTTTGTTCATTTCTTAAAAATTTTTTTGAAACGGAAAGATAGGAATTTTAAAAAAAGAAAGCTCTTCCGGAAAGGGAAAAGCTTTTCTGTTAAATTGTATGGTGTGGAGAAAATCCCACCTGCGCCCCGACTTGAATGAAGCTCTTTTTGCGCAACGAAGTGAAGCAAAAAAGCGGGAATGGAAGGCGGATAAGGCGCCCAAAAAACTATTTTTTAGATTCGGAGGAGGATAAAATTTTCTCCAGAATTCTTAAAGTGATAAGATACGTTGGTTTCACGCCGGTAAGTCCCAGACCGCCGGAAGACAGTGTAGAGCCGGTTTCCAGAGGATTATCCGAAGCATAATAAGCGTACATTACAAAAAGATCTTCGGAAATATGATGGCGAATTTTAGACGCTACCTGAATGGCTTTTTGATAATGCGCGCCTTCCATTTCCAGCCCGATGGCCTTCCAGGAAGTATCCATAAAATAGCGCAAGATGTCTTTGTTTTGAAGAGAAGTCCCGAGAACGGTAACCATTCCGCCTTCAAACGCCTGCAGTTCATCGTCTTCGAAATCTGCCAGTTTTAACGCATTTTCGAAAGGATAATTGTCTGCGGTACCCTCGAAAACATGGGAAGTGGGTATCATAATGTCGCCTTTACCGCCCATTAGAATGCCGGCCTTCCCCATAATGGAGATTGATTTCACCTTCATGGTGTAGATCTCGCCGTTGTAATCGTAGGGACGCAAAAGTTCGTCCATTACTTCGTAGGCCTGTTCGCCAAAAGCATAATCGAAAACCATGACAACATCGTCGCCGGCAAATTTAAGTCCGGAAAACGGCGTGTTTTTTAAGTCGGTTTTCGCAAGATCGATGATCTGAACATCGATATTACTGCCACTCTGATCGTCGATGTAAATTAAACCGGCGTTCTGCGAGTGTGTGAGGACTTTTTCCTGCAAAGATTTTTTGTTGGAAATTTCTTCGTACAGTTTATAATCTACCTCTTTTGTGGCTTTTTTGGAAACCGCATCATTCGCATAAAGCATATTTTTCACGGAATGCATATTGGCAGAAATAATGTGCAAAGGCCGCATGTGCAGATCGTTTTCTGCTAAAACCTGCTTCACCTTATTCGCCCATTTTTCGCCGAAGAAGTGGTGGCCAACTCTTTCGCGCAGGATGGCGGAGAAATGAACTTCGCGTTCGCGGATTTTTTTGGAATCGTTGAAGCTTTCTTCGCCTAAATGATAGATAATTTTGAACAAACGGTCGGGATTGTTGTCGTCGCCAAAGCTGTTGTATGCATTAAGGGTTTCGTCGAAAGTTCTGCCTAAAAGAGAAGAGAGGTGAATTAAGGCGACTTCTTTTTCTTTTCGGCTGAATTTTTTCTCGCCTTTTGCCACTTCTTCGATAATTTTCCAGGCCCGGGTTGGTTTATCATTTTCGTCGGAAATAAAGGCAAGCTGCCGAATTTTGTCGGCCTCAATATAAAGGAATGTAAGGTGTGTAAGAATATCATAGATTTCGGAACGTCCCAGGAGAACCTCAATATTCATCTGGTGTTCGTCGATTCGGTAGCAGTTTCGGCGTCTTTTTTTCGGAACAATTACCTCAAAACTGCCTTTTTCGAAACCTTCGTCCGAGGTTAGGTGAATAAATGAACATTCTTCGATTCCTTCGGGAAGTCGATCGAGAACATACATTAAACCGTCTAATTCAATTTTGTTGGGAACACCCATTGTTCCGTAAATTTCAGGATTAATGGTGGTTAGGAGGGATCTTAGGCTTTCTCCGGAGATTCCGGATGGTTTGAAAAAGCCGCGATAGAATAAGTGTCGCATCGAAACATAAAGTCGCTCAATCGCTTCAGTTGTTTCTCTTGCACGTGAATTTACCATAGGTGTATCTTTTGGCAAAGATAATACATATATGGTAGAATTCCGAATTCTGTCCTGATAGCCGCCTTTTTTAATGATAGTTTAATATTGCGGGAAGCAAAATTCGACGATAAACATTAATTTAAAAATAATTTGGAAATCAAACTTTTTGCAAACACCCCTAAAAAAATTGGGGTTATTTTATTTTGAATTGATTTTTATTGTAATTTTGTCCTCATAATTCAATACAACCATGGCATATTTAAGATTTAAAGCATTAGAAATGCTTTCCTTTAAAGATTATAGAAAAGACAATGCAGTGGAAGTTCCTGCGAAACTGTCGGAATTATTCTGCCAAAATGTGTTTTCGGAGGAAACGATGAGATCTTACCTCACGCAGGAAGCCTTCAAATCCATTCAGGACGCAATAAAGCGAGGCACCAAAATTCAGCGGGACGTTGCCGATCAAATTGCAGTTGCGATGAAGGACTGGGCCTTGAGTAAAGGTGCAACGCACTATACGCATTGGTTTCAACCCTTAACGGGTTCCACGGCAGAAAAGCACGATTCTTTCTTCACGCCTTTCGAAAGCGACCGTGCCATTGAAAGATTTTCGGGCGGAATGTTAATTCAGCAGGAGCCTGACGCTTCTTCTTTTCCAAACGGGGGAATTAGAAATACGTTCGAGGCGCGAGGATATACCGCCTGGGATCCCACTTCGCCGGCGTTTATCGTTGGTACAACGCTTTGTATTCCTTCGATTTTTATTTCTTACACAGGAGAAACTTTAGACTATAAAGCACCTTTATTAAGGGCCTTGCATGCAGTTGATACAGCGGCAACAGATATTTGCAGATCCTATTTCGATAAAAATGTAACCAAGGTAAGCCCGACTTTGGGTTGGGAACAGGAATATTTCCTGGTTGACTCGGCCCTGTATCAATCGCGACCTGATCTCGTTATTACAGGGAAAACCTTGATGGGGCATTCGCCCGCTAAAGGACAGCAGTTGGATGATCATTATTTCGGCTCCATCCCCACACGGGTGATGAACTTTATGAAGGAGCTCGAGATCGAGTGCATGAAGTTGGGAATTCCCGTAACCACACGTCATAACGAAGTTGCCCCAAACCAGTTCGAGTTGGCGCCGATGTTCGAAGAGGTGAACGTTGCGGTAGACCACAACTCCTTATTAATGGACATTATGGCGAGAGTGGCGCACAAACACCACTTTCATATTCTCTTCCACGAAAAACCTTTTGCCGGCGTTAATGGAAGTGGAAAACATAACAACTGGAGCATGGCGACGGACACGGGAGAAAATCTTTTAAGCCCCGGAAAAAATCCAAAGAAAAATCTACAGTTTCTTACCTTTTTCGTGAATACGATTAAAGCGGTTCACGACTATGCAGATTTATTACGTGCAAGCATTGCATCTGCAAGCAACGATCACCGTTTGGGTGCCAATGAAGCGCCGCCCGCAATTATTTCTACCTTTATAGGAACACAACTTTTCAGTGTTTTGGAAGAATTGGAAAAAGTGACGGACGGAAAGTTATCGCCGGAAGAAAAAACAGAACTTAAATTAAATGTTGTAGGAAAGATCCCGATGATTTTGCTGGATAATACAGACCGCAACCGAACTTCCCCGTTTGCCTTTACCGGAAATAAATTTGAAATCCGGGCTGTAGGTTCTTCTGCGAACTGTGCAGAGGTGATGACGGTGATGAATTCGATTGTTGCGAAACAGTTGCAGACCTTCAAAAAAGAAGTTGATGCGCTCATTGAAAAAGGATTGAAAAAGGATGAAGCCATTTTCAATATTTTGAGAGAGTACATTAAACAGTCAAAAAACATCATGTTCGAAGGCGATGGTTATTCGGAAGATTGGGCGCTGGAAGCAGAGAAACGCGGTTTAAGTAATTTAAAAACGACGCCGGAGGCTTTAAAAAGAGAGATGGACGATAAATTTGTGGCACTTTACGAAGAGTTGGGAATTTATACACACCGGGAAATCGAAGCCCGGAATGAAATTAAGTTAGAAAAATATTCTACCGTTATTGGAATTGAAGCCACAGTGCTCGCCGACATTGCCCGGAATCACATTATTCCATGTGCTTTAAATTATCAGAACCGATTGATTGAAAACGTGAAAGGGCTTAAGGATATCTTTGGCGAAAAAGAATTTAAAAAATTGGCCAGCGAACAGATGAATATGATCGCAGAAATATCGGAGCATGTGTCCATTATTAAAGTTGAGGTCGACCGTTTGCTCGCTGCGATTACAATGGCGAAAACCGCTGATAATTCTCAGACGATGGCCGAAATTTTCTGTAATGATGTTAAGCCGCTCTTTGATAAAATCAGGAATTCAGCAGATGAGTTGGAAATGATGGTTGATGATGAGCTTTGGCCAATGACTAAATATCGCGAATTACTATTCACAAGATAAAAGCATTAACATTCAAGATCCCGCATTGATTGCGGGATTTTTTTTGGTATTAACTCCATTGTCATAGAAGAATGTAATAAAGCGCATAGATGGTTTGAATAAATGTTAACAAATCATAATAAAAATAAAAACGCAATCACCAAATTACGGCGATTGCGATTCATTTTCTCTTAACATTACATTCTAAAATGTTAAAATGTGTTAAAATGACTTTTATGAAAAGGTGTTTTCACCTGTACATTAAGGGTAATACTTACTTTTGCTTTGCATTTAAAAACAAATATCACTTTTTAACACAGGAAATCAAATATATATGAAGAAAAGAGTTTTGGTTTATTTGGTTGGTGCGATTGCTACATTTTCAATGCAATCTTGTGTTACCAACTACACAGTATCTGCTCCACCAACCTATATTAATGAATACAAATCAGATGCCAAACTTGCATCTATTGATCATAAAAAACTAGAGATTGCTAAACTGCAATTACTTAACAGCTTTAAAGAAGAAAAAGCAGCTGCAGCGAAAAGTTTAGAAGCTTCAATTAAAAATGAAGAAATCGCAAAAACGGTAAGATTCACAAGAAAAATCGACGATATTTTAACAGAAGCAGAATCTTACTTAGGAACTCCCTACCGATATGGTGGAATGACCAGAAAGGGAATCGACTGTTCTGCCTTCGTGCTTTCAGTTTTTGGTGCCGCGGCGGGGATGAATTTGCCTAGAGTTGCAGCTTCACAAGCACAGGAAGGAGAAAAAATTGATAAAGAAAACCTTCAGAAAGGAGATTTGGTTTTCTTTTCCCACAGCAGAGGAAGAATTTCTCACGTAGGAATCGTGGAAAATGTAACGGAAGACGGTCAAATCATGTTCATACATGCAGCCACCTCGAGGGGCGTAATGATATCTTCGCTGAATGACTCGTATTGGGGACCAAAATTTAGATTTGCGAAGCGGGTAATGTCTCAGGAAGTCTTTAACAGTAATTTTGCAAATAATAATTAAACGCAGATATTAATAATTGATACGAAAGCCACCAGCAATGGTGGCTTTTTTCGTGCAGAATTTTAATACACTGGAAGGTTTCATCAAGCTTCAGTTTAATATTGAACTTTCCGAAGAAGCGATATAAAGTACAATCTAAAAGCAATAAGCACTGTTGAATTAAAAGCTTTTTATCGATGCCATTCTACAGTTTGTTGCGAAGCTATTAAACCTTTAAGTGCAAGCTATTTATATGTTCGCACTGTACTTCTTTAAGACAGAAGACGGTTGTAAGAACAAAATAAATTCAACAAGAAGAAGCATCAGACAAATTCTTAGACATTAAACCAAACTGTTCTGATCCGTATAATTAAGTTTAAAGAAAATAAAGGTCATAATTGAAAATGCCAGGAGCGAAGAACCTCCGTAACTAAAAAAGGGCAGAGGAATACCAACTGTGGGAAAAAGGCCCATTACCATCCCTAAATTAATGGCAAAGTGCATAAGCAGGATCGAAGCAAAACAATAGCCGAAAACGCGGTTAAAAGTCGATTTTTGCCGTTCTGAAAGATAATAGATCCGTCCAATAAATATTGCGTAGAAAATTACCAGCAGCGAAGCACCAAAGAATCCCCATTCTTCACCCACCGTACAGAAAATGTAATCGGTTTCCTGTTCCGGAACGAATTTACCCTGCGTTACAGAGCCTTCTTTATAGCCTTTTCCGAAAAATCCGCCGGAGCCAATTGCCGTTTTTGAATAGAGCAGGTTGTAACCGGATGTATCCCGGAAGGCCTTTTCGCCTTTGTATAATACTTCAATCCGTTCTCTTTGATGCTTCGGCATTTTCTCTAAAATAGTGGGCGTAATAAAAGCCAGCCCACAAAGCAGTATGAAAGAACCGCCGAAATTTGCGAGGGAAAAAATATTCCAGTTGATTTTATGATAATTGAACAGAATGACGAAGCCATAGATTACCGCCACGCCGAGAATTACATAAACGGGATCGACCGCAAGCGCCACCAGGAAAACCGCAGCTAAAATTCCACCGACTCCAAAAAACCATCCACTTAACCCTTCCCGAAACAAGGCGATAAAATACGCCGTGAATACCAGCAGCGAGCCAACATCCGGAATTGCCAAAACCACTGCTGCAGGAATACCGATAATGGCAAGAGACGTCCAGAGCGATTTTTTAACCTTTAAATTAAAATCTGGCCCCGAGACATAATTCGCGAGCATCAGGGAAACCCCGATTTTTGCAAATTCCACGGGCTGCATCGTGACTCCGCCAAACTTGTACCAGTTTTTTTGGCCTAAAATTTCAGTTCCAAACGGAAAAAGACCAATGAGTAACAGAACTCCGCCCACATAGATGATGCTCGAAAAATTTTCGAAAAACTTGGTCCGCATCATAAAAATCATCAAACCAACCACGAGCGAAATCCCGAAAAAAATCAGTTGTTTTTTCCCGAGCGTTTCGTCCACACTATAAATATTCGCCACTGCAAAACTGGAGATGGCGAGATACATAAAAATGCTGGTTTTATCTAATCCTTCTGTCCACTTCATTTGGCGGGGGTATTACTTTTTAATCTTGTTCGAAGGGAATCTCTTTTATAAATCAGTTTAGTTCGTATCGCCGGGTTTTTAATAAATTTCAGACTGTCTTCTATATTCTGAATTTTTACGGAGTCTTTGTTGGGTTCTTTGTAAAGCCCTTTCCTTTTCAGTTCTCCCACCCATTGTCTTTGATATTCCGGCATAAAACTGGCGTTTACCAGCTTTTTGTAAAGTTGTTCGCGCTTTAAGTCGCCCGTCAGGTATTTTTCTGCAATAGCGGTTGCGGCAGGCCCAGCCCAGGTGCCACCGAAGCCGGCGTGTTCGAAAACAGCCGCAATAACGATTTTAGGATTTTCTGCGGGTGCCGCCAAAACGAAAATAGAATTATCTTTTCCCTGCGGAACCTGGGCTGTTCCTGTTTTTGCGAGCATGGTGAAATCATTGGATTTTAAACTTCTTGCGGTTCCGTTTAAAACTACGGCTTCCATCCCTTTGATGATGGGTTCGAAATGTTTCGGTTCGACCAGAGTTTTATGCTTTACTTTAAATCTTGGATCCGGGTTTGGTTTTCCATCGATGGATTTTACGATATGTGGCGTATAATACCAGCCTCTGTTTACAATTGCTGCAACCACATTGGCCATTTGTAAAGGCGTTAAAAGAACATCGCCCTGGCCCATCCCGTTAAAAATTGAACCGTTCATCGTATAAGCAGAACTCCAGTCTTTTTTGCCGCCACTTCGCTTTTCGTAAAATTCGCCCGTCGGAATTCGGCCTTTAGAACCTACCGCAATATCATTATTCAGAAATTCGCCGACGCCAAAACTGCTCATGATTTTTTTCCATTCATTAACTCCTTTGGTGGGATTACCCGGATATTTATCCATAATAGCGATATAGGCATGAGAGAAATAGCAATTGCTCGAAACCTGAATCGCGGGAATGAGCGGATCTGCACCACCGTGACCTTTAATTCTTAAACCTCTGTAATAAAATCCTCCACCACACGGAAAGATGGTATTTTCATCCATCACCCCCATCTGCATGGCGGCCGCGGCGGTTAGCAATTTGAAAGTGGATCCCGGCGGATAAGCTGCCTGCACGGACCGATCGAAAGTAGGGCGGTTGTTATAAACCGTATCCATTTGCAGCCGATACAGGTTTTTGGTTTTTTCCGGTCCGATGAAAAGATTCGGATCGATATCCGGGCCGGTGGCCAAAACCAAGATTTCTCCCGTCGCCGGATCTATCGCCACAATGGCGCCCTGCTTATTCACCATCATTTCCTCGGCCATTTTCTGCAGATCGTAGTCGATGGTGAGCGTAATATCTTTTCCGGTAACTACGTCTTTATCTAACGTACCGTTTTTGTAGGAACCGATGCTTCGCAGCCGAATGTCTTTCTGAATATACTGCACTCCTTTTTCCCCGCGCAGCTCCTTTTCATAGGATTTCTCAACCCCGGTTTTTCCGATAAAGTCGCCCGGTAAATAATACAGCGAATCTTTTTTAATCTCCCGATCATTCACTTCATTCGTGTAGCCTAAAAGATTTCCAGAGGTGGAAACCTCATACTGTCGTTGTGGCCGCGAAACAATATTAAAAGCAGGGTACTTAAAAATAATTTCCTGAATTCTTGCAATTTCTTCCCGGCTTAGGTTTTTCGTAAAGGTGATCGGTGTGAGCTTCGAATAATATTTTTCCTTTTTAATTGCATTAATTCTGGTGATGAAATCGGCTTTGGTGATCTTCATTAAATTACAAAAATCCAAAGTATCAAAATCCGGACGCATCAGCGCCTCCGTGAAAGAGATCTCGTAAGAGGGCTGATTGCCCACCATAATTTTTCCGTTGCGGTCGAAAATGACGCCGCGTTGCGGAATTATATATTCGGTTTTAATGGAAGTGTTTGCCGCATTTAAGGCATATCGGTCTGTAAAAAGCTGCAGATAGGATAGTCTCGCGATAAATATTAAAGCAAGCAAAATGAGAACAGCAGTGATTTTGAGGTATTGTGATTTCAAACTTTTTGTTTGATTTTAAATGCTAAGGAGTAGAGCAGTATAAATATAAACGAAATCGCACTGGTTGCCAAAATATTGAGGAAGATTTCGAAAATGCGGCTCAGTTTAAAAAATTCAATATACTGCACCAAAAATTGGTGTAAAAAAATACTGGAGAATATAAAAAACAGATATTGCGACCACTGCAACGTTTGAAAGGAGAAAAAATCGGTGGACGTATCGGTTGAAGTCCGAAAAATTAAGGTTCGGAAATAGGCGATAACTAAGGTGGCAAAAGCATTGATTCCCCATGTGTAAAGAAATGCATCGATGCCGAGACCCAAAAGAAAACTCAACGCCAAAAACTGAAATTTATTTCTAAAGAATGGATAAAACATGATGAATACGGGATACAAAACCGGCGTGTATTTTCCGAAGAGCGTAATCCTGTTCAGCACAAAAATTTGTAATGCAATCAGCAAAACAATCATCAGAATATCTGTAAATAAGGTTCTGCTTATCATTTCTCTTTGTTTATCGTCGCCTGCAACGTATCCTGAATTTTCTGAACTTCTGCTTTTTTCAGGTTTTTAACCACATAAATTTTGCTGAGGTTTCCCATTTTTTCGCTCAGTTCCACAGAAATGTCCCAGAAGCCGGTTTTGCTGTCCACTTCATACCCGGAAACTTTTCCCACCATCACGCCTTGCGGAAAAAGCGCCGATTTGCCGTCGGTGATTATGGTATCGCCTACCTGAAGCGGAACATATTTCGGAATATCCGAAAGATGCATGGTTCTGGAGTCGTCGCCGCGCCAGGTTAACGTTCCGAAATAGCCGGATTTTTTCAGGGAAGCATTAATTTTTATTTTATTGATGCTTAAAACAGATTGTACCAAGGCATAAGATTCTGTCGTGTTAATCACGATTCCCGCGATGCCTTTCGGTGCCATTACCCCCATTTTTGGCAGAACGCCGTCTCTTTTTCCACGGTTGATGGTAAAGTAATTGTCTTTTCTGTTAATGCTGTTAAAAACGATTTCGCCATCCACGAAGGTATAAATCTGTCCGCCACCGATGGTATCGTGAACTTTACGAAACTGCGGCAAAGTGGTGGAGTTTTTACCGTAAACCTGCTCCATCAAATCTTTATTTTGAGAGACCAGCTGATCGTTAATCTGCTTCAGTTTCAAATAAGAAGCACCTTCGTCAATATACCCGGAAACCCAGGAATTGAAGGCCGCGGTTTGCCCCGCAACCCAGGACTGCTGCATTGAATTTCTGCTGAAAATCAAGACCAAGGCAATGAGTTGCAGAAATATAAAGAAGACGAATAGGCCGTTCTTCGAAAATAATCTCAGCAAAAATCCCATCGGTTAATGTTCGTAAAAAGTTAAAATTTATTTAATAAGGAAGTTGAACTTATCCATGTTTTTTAAAGCGATGCCTGTTCCGCGAACTACGGCTCTCAAAGGATCCTCCGCTACAAAAACGGGAAGTCCGGTTTTTCGGTGAAGTCGGTCTGCAAGTCCTCTCAATAAAGCGCCACCACCTGCAAGATAAATTCCTGTCTTATAGATGTCTGCGGCCAATTCCGGCGGTGTAAGAGAAAGCGTTTCCATCACAGCATCTTCAATACGGATGATTGATTTGTCTAAAGCACGGGCAATTTCTTTATAGTTAACCATAATTTCTTTTGGCTTACCCGTAATTAAGTCACGCCCCTGTACCGGCACGTCTTCAATATCGACATCTAGTTCTTCCACGGCAGAACCGGCTTCAATTTTAATTCTTTCGGCGGTTCTTTCTCCGATATATAAATTGTGGTGTGTTCTTAAATAATACGCAATATCATTGGTGAAAACGTCGCCCGCGATCTTTACGGATTTGTCGCAAACGATGCCGCCCAAAGCGACAACTGCGATTTCCGTAGTTCCACCACCGATGTCGATGATCATGTTACCTTCGGGTTTTTGCACATCAATGCCAACTCCTATTGCCGCGGCCATTGGTTCGTAAATAAGGCGTACTTCTTTCGCATTTACTTTTTGCGCAGAATCTCGTACGGCTCTTTTTTCCACTTCCGTAATGCCGGAAGGAATACAGATTACGATTTTTAATGTAGGTTGAAAAAGTTTTCCTTTGATGCCCGGAATTTGTTTGATGAATTCCTTGATCATATGTTCAGACGCATGAAAATCAGCGATAACGCCGTCTTTCAAAGGTCGGATGGTTTTAATGTCTTCGTGGGTTTTGCCCTGCATATGTTTCGCTTTCTCCCCAACCGCAATTGGTTTTCCGCTGCTGCGTTCGATAGCTACGATAGATGGCTGATCAATAACGATCTTGTTGTTGTGTATAATAAGTGTGTTCGCTGTTCCCAGATCTATCGCGATATCCTGCGTGAACATATCAAATAACCCCATTTTTTGCTGATTTTTTTAAGTTTACAAAGATATAAATTTAGAACCGTTCTAAAAATTACATTTCAACTAATTTTGGTTAAAGTTTTATTAAAGTTGGTGTGGTGAATAGTATAACTTTTTTATTCTGCAAATATTTCATTTAGAAGGGTAAATAAGTATTTTGATGAGCTTTTTGTCTCGATTTTGATGATAATCTTCATGCTGCATTCTAACCCTGTTTTCAATTAAAAATCTTAAATTTGCGATTGCTTATGAATCAGGATTCCAACATTCACAAAACTGCTAATTTTGCCGTTCTAAGTATCAGTTTCGAGAAAGCTGATGCCGAAACGCGGGGTAAATTCTCTTTTTTTGATGAAAATATCAAAAATTTTGTCCGCGAGATTCATGATCAAAATATGGGTGATGCCTTTGTGGTTTCTACATGCAACCGCACGGAAATTTATACCACCACCCCAAACTATCTGCTGATTGCAGAAATGTACTGCAAAATTATAGGCGTCAGTTTAACCGAATTCATGAAGTATGTGAATGTTTTGAAACGCGAAGAAGCGCTGAACCATCTTTTTCGCGTAGCTGCCGGCTTGGAAAGTCAGATTATCGGCGACTTCGAAATTATTGGGCAAATTAAAAATGCCTATTACCGCTTCAAAAAAGAAAAGCAAAATTCCAATCCCTTTCTCGAAAGATCCATCAATTCGGCCATCCAAATTTCAAAAAGAATCAAGAATGAGACGGGAATTTCAAATGGGGCAGCTTCCGTTTCTTACGCGGCGGTGCACTACATTTTGAAAAATCAACCCCAGATTTCCGAAAAAAATATTTTATTGCTCGGCGTCGGCGAGATTGGGCAGAACACCGTGGAAAATCTTGTAAAACACGTTTATCAGCCGCGCGTAAAAATTGCGAACCGAAGTTTAGACAAAGCTGAAAAAATTGCAGAAAAATATAAGATTCCACATATTGAATTTGATCAGTTTCAGGAAGAATTAAGCAAAACCGATATTCTAATTGTCGCCACCGGCGCGCAACACCCCATTATCAACAAAAGCCATTTTCCGAACGGCAAAGAGACGCTGGTTATCGATCTTTCGATTCCGAATAATGTGGAGAAGAATATTACCGACAATACAAATGTAAGTTTGGTGGATGTTGATGAGCTTTCCCTTCATATCCGCGAAACCATGCTGCAGCGTCAAAAAGAAATTCCGAAAGCCGAAGAAATCATCAAAGAGATGACGAAAGACTTTATGGAGTGGGAAAAGAAACGAAAACTGGCCCCAAATATTCATCATTTCAAAGCAGCTCTGAAAAATATGGAGCGCAAAGAGATGCACAATATTCACAAAAAACACAAATATGTCGCGGTTGATGATATGGAACTTTCGGATAAAATGATCCAGAAAATCACCAATCGCTTTGCAAAATACATCATCGATAATCCCTGGAAAGCAGAGGAAATCAGCAAGTTGATGCATGAGATCTTAGTCGAACAACCCAATAACGAATTCAATGAGAAGCATTAAAATAGGCACCCGAAATTCTCCACTTGCACTTTGGCAGGCGCGCGAAGTTGCCAGAAATCTTCAAAATAAAAATTATAAAACCGACATTGTTCCGATCCTTTCCTCCGGTGACAAAAATCTTACGCAACCACTTTATACATTAGGAATTACCGGTATTTTTACGAAAGATTTAGATATTGCGCTCTTGAATAAAGAAGTCGATATCGCCGTGCACTCCTTAAAAGATATCCCCACCGAACTGCCGCAAAACCTCAAAATAATTGCGGTTTTAGAACGCGATTATCCGGAAGATGTTTTGGTACGGAAAAAAGATTCTGCCACGCTGGACCTGAAAAATCTCAAAATTGCCACAAGCAGCTTGAGACGCCGCGCTTTTTGGCTGCGCGAATTTCCCGAAACCCAATTTTCCGACATCCGCGGAAATGTTCAGACAAGATTAAAGAAACTGGAAGAAAACGATTTCGACGCGACGCTCTTTTCCCTCGCAGCAATTGCCAGAATGGGTTTAAATGTTGATTATGAACAGCTTCCGATGATGATTTCGGCACCTGCGCAAGGTGTGGTGGCGGTTTGCGGCAGAAGTGATGATGCAGAAATACAGGAAATTTTCGAAAGCATTAATCATAAAAAAACGCAAATCTGCATCGATATCGAAAGAAGTTTTCTCAATACATTGGAAGGCGGCTGTACCGCGCCAATTGGAGCCTTTGCCGAAATTAATGATCAAAATGAAATCCGTTTCGTAGGACGGTTATGTTCCTTGGACGGAAAAAACTGTATTGAAACCGATGAAATCTTCGCCTGGAATGAAGCAGAAAATCACGGCAAAAGGCTGGCAGAAAAAATTCTGCTGAACGGCGGTCGGGAACTGATGCAGGAAATTAAAAATTCATTATAGTCTCGCGTTTTCTCGCGATCCTTAAAAATACTTATGAAAATTCTTTTCACAAAAAAACTAAGTAAAGTAATGATTTCCAAGAAATTAGGAAGTCATTTTTCTTATGATTTTTTAGAAGTGATTAAAATCAAACCTTTGAAAGTTGAACCTTTCGCATTAAAAAATAAATCGCTTGTCTTCACGAGCGTCAATGCTGTAGATTCTTTTTTTGCCAATGATTTCAAGCCGAATGAAAACTTCGTGGAGAAAAATTACAACAAGATTTATGCAGTGGGCTTGAAGACCAAAGCCGCCCTGCGGAAACGCGGTTTCGGAACCTTTAAAGTCGCAAAAAATGCGCAGGAGCTTTCCGAATTTATTATCGACAACAGCACAACCGAAAAATTCCTCCATTTTTGTGGCGATCTTGCCTTAGATGTCTTAGATAAAACATTACCTCTGCAGAATATATCTTACAAAAAGATCGTCGTTTACGAAACCAGCCTAATCTATCCGGAAGTTTCCGGCGATTATGATGGCGTGTGTTTTTTTAGTCCGAGCGGAGTTCGTAGTTTTGCAAAGTTTAATTCTTTGGACCACCTGCAGTTGTTTTCAATTGGCGAAACAACTGAAAGTGAGCTGAGGAAATTCACAAAAAATCCAATTATAACAAGTAAAGAAAGCAATCTCGACGATTTGCTGAAATTAATTTCTGCGCAGAAAAAACAAAACTGAGCGGGGAAAATCTATTATTATGATTAAAAATGACCTGTATTTAAAAGCGTTAAGAGGCGAAACCGTTGACAGACCACCGGTTTGGATGATGCGGCAAGCCGGCAGATTTTTACCGGAATTTCGGGAACTACGCGATAAATACGATTTTTTTACAAGATGCCAAACGCCGGAACTGGCCTCGGAAATTACGGTGATGCCGATTCGCCGCTATCCTTTGGATGCTGCCATTTTGTTTTCGGATATTTTGGTGATTCCGCAGGCGATGGGCATGGATTTCGAGATGCGCGATGGTGTTGGGCCCTGGTTAGAAAAGCCCATCCGCACCTTGGAAGATGTGCAAAACGTTTACGTGCCCAACGTGAATGATACTTTAGGTTACGTTTTCGACGCCATCGAAATGACTTTACACAAACTGGATAATGACATTCCGTTGATCGGTTTTGCGGGATCTCCCTGGACGATCCTGTGCTACTGCGTTGAAGGAAAAGGCTCCAAAACTTTCGACGTGGCCAAAAAATTCTGTTTCCAAAACCCGGAAGCCGCGCATTTATTGTTGCAGAAAATTACAGATACCACGATTGCCTATTTGAAAAGGAAAGTAGAGAAAGGCGTTTCTGCCGTTCAGGTTTTCGATTCCTGGGGCGGAATGCTGTCGCCGGAAGATTATCAGGTTTTTTCTTACCAGTATATCAATCAGATTGTTGAGGCTCTGAGCCCTTTAACCCACGTTGTTGTTTTCGGAAAAGGCTGTTGGTTTGCCTTGGAAGAAATGATGCTGTCCAAAGTTTCGGCGCTGGGTGTCGACTGGACGATTCGGCCGGAAATGGCAAGAACTTTAACCAATCAAACGATGACTTTGCAGGGAAATTTTGATCCCGCAAGATTATATTCTTCGCCGGAAACCATCCGAAAAATGGTAAACGAAATGATCGATCGGTTTGGAAAAGACCGCTATATCGTTAATCTTGGCCACGGAATTTTACCCAATATTCCACTGGAAAACGCCGAAGCATTTATTCGCGCTGTTGTGGACTGGAAGCAGAATTAAGCTTTAGCTTTAAAAATATAGAGAACGCATCACCGGTGCGTTCTTTTTTTTATTTGAATTTTTCCGTCTCGTAGTACATCAATTCCACGTCATCGCCGGGAAGCTGAACCATTTTTACGTATTTCAAACCGAGCTTTTCTATCAATTTTCGCGAGGCAATATTTTCTGTAACTGTAATTGCAGAAACCTTCGTGATTCCAAAATCTGAAAAAGCTTTTTCCAAAAGTTTGGACGCCGCTTCGAAGCCGTAACCTTTCCCCTGAAATTCATCCAGAAAAGAAAAACCAATGTCGTGCACATCGAGGCCGTCGCGCTCGAAAATTCCTACGGAACCAATTTTAGCGTTGTCAGATTTACGTACGATCAAATAATTACCGTAACCCAATCTTTCGATCTGCGGGAAAAATTTCTCCTGAATATAATTTTCTGCATCTTCCAGGGTTCGAAGTTTTCGATCGCCAATAAATTCGATAAATTTCGGCGAATTATAAAGTTCGAAAATAAAAGGCGCATCGGCGACGGACATTGGTCGCAGCACCAAGCGTTCGGTCTCCAGATTTTTAATTTCCATCATTTTATTGCCATTTAAAGATTTGCAGAGGATCACAAATTTAAAGAAAAGGTGGCACAGAAATGGAAGTGTAGTGGAAAATTTAAAAATGAAAAAAATTATAACGGGCTTTTTAGCCATTTTCGCGCTGCTTTTTTTAGCGAACTGTACGTCGCAAATGCCAACTCCAGCTAACCTTAATAAAGAATGGATGTTGGTGCAATTTCAGGATTTCAGCAAAGATCTCATGGTAAGCAGCAAAGCCAACATGAACTTAACCAATATTAATCAAGCCGGAAAGTTTACCGCCAATATGGGCTGCAACAGCATGTTTGGCACCGCAACTTTCAATGCGAATGGAAATGTAACATTTTCGGATGTTGGAAGCACGATGATGTACTGCGATAAAGCCATGGATTTGGAAGCCGCGTTTGGCAAAGCTTTGCCTACGATGACGAACTTTAAGATTGACGGTCATTATTTGACGCTTTCCGACAACACGGGAAAAATGATGAAATTTCTAGCCGCCGATTGGGACTAGAAAATTAAAGATAGAATTTAATCTCAGAGCATTTTTATCTGAGATTTTTTATTGCTGAAATTCAAATTATTATCTTTGTACAAATGCCGAAAGGAAATTTATGTTAGAAAAAAAGATCACAACTACGAAAAAGCCGTACTGGTCGGCTTAATTACGCAAAATCAGGACGAAGATAAACTTGTTGAATATATGGATGAGTTGGACTTTCTCGCTTTAACAGCGGGAGCTTCCGTCGTGAAAAGATTTACCCAAAAATTAACGCAGCCGGACTCCAAAACATTTATTGGCAGCGGGAAAGCCCAGGAAATAAGAGATTACGTAAAAGAAAACCATATCGGGACCGTAATTTTCGATGATGAACTTACGCCTTCTCAGCTGAAGAATCTCGAAAAAGAAATGGAAGTCAAAATTCTGGACCGCACAAATTTGATACTTGATATTTTCGCCCAGCGCGCGCAAACTTCTTACGCAAGAACGCAGGTTGAGCTGGCGCAGTACCAATATCTGTTGCCGCGGTTAACGCGAATGTGGACCCACCTCGAAAGACAAAAAGGGGGAATTGGAATGCGTGGTCCGGGTGAAACAGAAATCGAAACCGACAGACGAATCATTCGCGACCGGATTACTTTACTCAAGGAGAAACTCAAAACCATCGATAAACAAATGTCCACACAACGACAAAACCGGGGAAAAATGGTGCGTGTTGCGTTGGTGGGTTATACGAATGTGGGAAAATCCACGCTGATGAATTCCATTTCGAAATCAGAGGTTTTTGCCGAAGATAAACTCTTTGCAACGTTGGATACCACGGTGCGCAAAGTGGTTATCGGAAATTTACCCTTCCTTTTAACAGATACCGTTGGTTTTATCCGAAAATTACCGACGCAGCTCGTCGAAAGTTTTAAATCGACGCTGGACGAAGTGCGGGAGGCTGACCTTCTTATTCATGTCGTGGATATTTCCCACGAAAGTTTTGAAGACCACATCAATTCCGTGAACCAGATTCTTGTAGAGATTGAAGCCCATCAAAAACCCATGATTATGGTTTTTAATAAGATTGATGCTTTCTCTCATGAGGTGAAAGAGGAAGACGATCTAACACCGGAAACCCGTAAAAATATTTCGTTGGAGGAATGGAAGAGAACCTGGATGTCGAAATCGCAATATCCGACCGTTTTTATTTCTGCGCTGACGAAAGATAATTTCCCGGAGATGAAAAAAATGATTTACGACGAAGTTCTAAAAATTCATATCTCGAGATTTCCGTACAATGATTTTCTGTTTGAATATCACGAAGAAGAAGAGGAAGTTAAAGAGGACCAACCATTGGAACTGGAATAATTTCGCTCAACATCAAACGTGGGAAAAGACTATCGCCAAATTATTGCAGATACGTATGCAAGCATTTTATCTCAGGAAAATCTGGGCAAAGTTCCCGATTATATCCCCGAAATCGCCTGCATTGATGAGAACAAATTCGGTGTTTCTTTCACCGATCTGAACGGATTCAATTTTGGGGTGGGCGATTTTGAGGAAAAATTTTCCATTCAAAGCATATCCAAAATTTTTGCGCTGTCTTTCACTTATGAAAAGTTGGGCGAAGAATTGTGGAAGAGAGTAGATGTGGAGCCTTCCGGCACCGCCTTTAATTCTTTGGTACAGCTGGAAGCCGACCATGGCATTCCACGAAATCCCTTTATAAATGCGGGCGCTTTGGTTATTTGCGATGTTCTTTTAGAAAACTGCAAAAATCCGAAAGACGAAATTCTTCTTTACATCCGCGAACTTACGGACGACGAGTCCGCGGATTTCAATGAAAAAGTTGCCGCGAGCGAAATGCAGAACAGTTTTCGAAATGCCGCGATGGCCAATTACATGAAATCCTTCGGCAACATCAGAAGCCAACCCGATGCGGTAATCGAACTGTACTGTCATCTTTGCTCCATCGAAATGTCCTGCAGACAGCTAAGCAAAAGCCTTCTCTATTTGGCTAACGGCGGAAAACTTCCCGGAAGCAACAAACATATTATTTCCCTTAATAAAGCCAGAAGAATTAATGCGATCCTGCTTACATGCGGATTTTACGATGAATCCGGCGAGTTTTCATTTTTGGTAGGCCTGCCCGGAAAAAGCGGCGTAGGTGGCGGCATCATTGCGCTTTACCCGGAACATTACTGCATCGCCGTGTGGAGTCCGAAATTAAATCCGAAAGGCAACTCCTACCGCGGCATGAAATTTCTGCAGGAGTTCACCATGCAAACACGGGAATCTATTTTTTGATAATGGTTGAAGAAATTAAAGAAGCTTTAAAGGCACTCTCTGTAGCAGAAAAGGCGGCGTTTTATCCCTCTTTTTTCAAAACAGGAAAGGGACAGTACGGCGAAGGCGACGAATTTATCGGCGTCAGCGTGCCCGATCAGCGGAAAATTGCAAAAGAATATTTCCAAAAAATATCTTTGGATGAGTTGCAGGAGTTGTTATCGTCCAAAATTCACGAACACCGGCTGTCAGCTTTATTGATGCTGGTTCTGAAATTCGAAAAAACAAAAGATCCTGAAGAACAGGCTGAGATCGTTGCGTTTTACCTTCAAAACAAAAAATTCATCAATAACTGGAATTTGGTCGATACCTCGTGCTATAAAATTTTGGGACGGTTTTGTTTCGAAAATGACGATGATTCCATTTTAAAAAGCTTAGCCGAAGAAGATCATTTATGGAGCAGACGAATTGCGATAGTCGCAACAATGTTCCATATTAAAAAAGGAAAATTCAATTTGACAAAAGAGTTGGTTCTTAAAAACCTGAACCACGAACACGATCTGATGCAAAAGGCGAATGGCTGGCTTTTGCGCGAGATGGGTAAAAAGGATGAAACGGAACTTTTGAATTTTCTTAACCTTCATTACAAAAAGATGCCGCGAACTTCGCTTCGCTACGCAATCGAAAAATTAGACGAAAATCTGCGTCAGGATTATCTACAGTCCCGAATTTAAGACGTTTTCTAAAATGTTTTGAAAGGTTTTTGCATGAAATTGTTCCGCGAAGAAGTTAAACTCGGCATCACGCCGTTTTAAAAAATATACCCTGGACCAATAAATTAATATTACTTTTTAGTGTTTTTTTTGTATTTTATCGCAAATCAAAATATGAAATTAAAGGCACTCCTTCACTGGACCATCATTTTCCCCTTACTTGCAGGTCTTTTTTACCTGTTCGGTTTTTTAAACAACACGGCACTTAGCAATATAATTGGTGCGCTTCTTTTATTTGTGAGCGTTTTGGCAGCCGTTCATCACGCCGAAGTAATTGCCCATAAAGTGGGCGAACCTTACGGAACGATTATTCTCGCGATCTGCATCACCATTTTGGAGGTGGGTTTAATCATTTCTTTTATGCTTTCCGGCAGCGAAGGATCACAAACGTATGCACGAGATACAGTGTTTGCCGCGGTGATGTTGATTCTTAACGGTATTCTTGGAATCTGTATTTGGATTGGCAGCAGAAAATACAAAGAGCAGTTTTTCATCACCAATTCGGCGACGTCTTATTTGGTGTGCTTGGTGGCCATTTTAGTTTTAACTTTAATTTTACCCAACTACACTTCAAGTGCGCGCGGCCCGTATTATTCCGAAGCGCAGCTCGTGTTTATATCACTGGCCTGTCTCACGGTTTACAGCAGTTTTTTAACCTTTCAAACCGTTCGTCACCGGAATTATTTTGTTATCGAATCGCCGGACGAAACTTTGCACGAGGCAGATCCGCCTTCCATGGAAAATACGTTGCTGAGTCTCGCAATGCTCATCATTTGCCTGGCGACGGTTATTTTTATGGCAAAAGGACTTTCGCCTGTTATTGAAGAGTTTGTAGAAAATATTGGTGCGCCGCGGGCATTAGTTGGCGTGATTATCGCCGCGGTTGTTTTGTTGCCCGAAGGGCTGGCCGCAATTCGTGCTGCCCGTAACAATCAAATTCAGTCTTCCATCAATTTGGGCCTGGGCTCGGCCTTGGCGAGTGTGGGTTTAACGATTCCTGCAGTTTCCGCCGTGTGCATCTATTATGATATACCCTTTGTTTTGGGCCTCGATATGAAATCGATTATTTTATTGGCGCTCTCGGTTTTCATCGTCATGCTTTCTTTGAGCCGCGGCAAGACCAATCATCTTTACGGAACCGTGCTTTTGGTTAATTTGGCCGCGTACATTTTTACCGTAATTGTGCCTTAAAATTATTCCAGTTTTTTGGCCGTCTCCATTTTATAACCCATGAGATTGGCGATGTTGGTGGCTTTGTAGACCGCCATTTCTGCCATTTCTCCGACAAAATTTTCTTCCACCGTTTGCGTCCACAACTTTACCCAATGCGCGAAATGCGCTTTCTGCATCGCCAATTTTTTATTGATGGGAAAATGCACCGCCATTGGGTTCCCTTTGTACGACACGTTTCCGAGAAGCAAAGTTTCCCAAAAGGAATACATTTTCGGCAGGTGGTGGCTCCAGTCCACTTTGGCAACATCATTAAAAAAGAAACCGATGGTTTCATCCGTGGCCACTTTTTCGTAAAATTTATCGACCAGCAATTCAATATCCTCTCGTGTTTCCAAATTTTTCATACTTCAAAATTAAGACAATTTACAGCCAAGTCGTATGACCGAAGTCATTGATTATTTTTTTTGGGCGGACAATTCGCGCTATCCGCTACTACTCCTCAATCGGCGGCTCCACTTCGTTCCGCCGCCTCTTTGCGGGGTAACCGCTCCTATCGCGGCCGCAGATTCTGCCCCAAACCCGGCGTAGTTTCCTAATTTTCAAGTAATTTTGCATCATGGCAAAAATGAAGGGCAGATTTTCCCGCCTAAAATCCCGCGAAGACAGTGGCTTCAGTTCTAACGCCACCGGAAGGTTTGTCAACAAAAACGGCACGCCCAACATTCGCCGCGCCGGCCTTTCCCATCCCTTCGAAAAGTACAGCTGGTATCATACTTTGCTCGATTTGCCCTCCTGGAAGTTTATTCTCTTTCTCATTTTCGGCTATATTCTCGCCAATCTCGGTTTTGCTTTAATCTATTTTTCCATAGGCATCGAGCACCTCACCGGAATCGACAAAAGCACGCCGCTTAATGAATTCACCGATGTTTTCTTTTTCAGCTCCCAAACTTTTACCACCGTGGGTTACGGCAGAATTGCGCCCGTTGGTTTTTTAGCCAGCATGGTGGCCACTTTCGAAGCTTTTTTAGGACTACTGGGTTTTGCCATCGCCACGGGTTTGTTTTACGGAAGATTCTCGCGGCCGCGCGCATTTTTGAAATTCAGCAGAATCGCATTAATCGTGCCTTTTCAGGAAACCACAGCCCTGATGTTTCGAATGGCACCGTATAAAAATAACCTCTTAACCGATGCCAACATCGTTTTAACCTGCGCTGTCGAAGATGTGGAGGAAGATGGGACATCGAAAAGCAAATTTTTTACTTTAGAAACGGAACTCAGCAAAATCAACACTTTGTCGCTCAACTGGACCGTTGTACATAAAATTGATGAAAATTCTCCCTTTTTCGATTTGACCGAAGAAGATTTTAAAACCCTGGATATCGAAATTTTTGCTCACGTTCGGGCTTTCGACGAAGTGTTTTCAAATACCGTGGTGCAGCGCACGTCGTATGTTTCCCGGGAAAATGAAATTCTTTTCGCCGAAAAATTCAATCTGATGTACGCGCCCTCCCGGGATCAGAAAACCACCATTTTAAATCTGGATTTAATCGATTCTTATCGTCCCAGAAGTTTATAAACCATGAATTTAGAATATTACAAAGAACAGGCACTTCAAAAACAAAAAGAACATAAAAAAGTTCTGGAGAATTTGAAGCGCAAACCGCCAAAAGATCTCGATTACATGGTTCAGGAAACGCATGACGAAGTTTTTGAGAAGATCGATTGCCTGCAATGTGCCAACTGCTGCAAAACAACTGGGCCTTTATTTGTAGAAAAAGATATCGAGCGCATTTCGAAACACCTTCGCATGAAGCCGGCAGAATTTGAAAGCAAGTTCTTACGTACCGACGAAGATCAGGATAAAGTTCTGCAGGATCTTCCGTGTTGGTTTTTAAATACAGACAACACGTGTTCAATTTACGAAGTTCGGCCCAAAGCCTGCCGCGAATTTCCGCATACCGACCGAAAAAAGATTTATCAGATCAATCATCTAACCGTGAAAAACACGCTCATTTGTCCTGCCGCATTTGAGTTCGTGGAGCAAATAAAAAAGCGCCTCGGGAAGCGCTAAAGTTTTAAAGTACTCTTAAAGTTTAATAATTAAAGTTAAACTTTCCGAAGCGAAATACGGGTGCAACTTTTTCAGCGTTACTCTTTTATTAAAATTAAAAAATAACATTATGAAAAAGTTATCAATCGCAGTAGTTTTAGTTGCTGCAAGTGTTACGTTCGCGAAGGCACAAATTACGGACTCTGCCAAAGCCAAGACGGAAACGGCAGCAGTGACTCCCGAAATGGATATGAAAGCTGACACCTCTGTTGTTGCAACGCCCTCTACCGATCAAACCAAAATGGACGAGATGAAAGCGCACGACAAAGCCGTAAAAAAAGAAACACCGGCGGAAATGAAGAGAAAATCAAAGGCTGACCGTAAAATGGAAGCCGAAAACGAAAAGTAAAAGGTTAGTAAGTAAAAAGAAAGAGGAATTCCTGCAGTTTTGCAGGAATTTTTTTGGGTTATATGCAAAAATAAAAAGCATTGATCAACAATGCTTTTTATCCTTTCACTTTACTTTTTCCCATTACCCCGGGACAGGTTTTATCATAAAAAAAGTCCGCGGGATTTCACGGACTTTCTGTTTTATACTACACCTTGCGCCAACATGGCTTCTGCTACTTTCACGAAGCCGGCGATATTTGCTCCTTTCACATAATTTACATAGCCGTTTTCCTCTTTGCCATAATCTCTACAGGCTTGGTGAATTCCGATCATAATTTCTTTTAGCCGTGCGTCCACTTCTTCAGAAGACCAGTTTAAGCGGATGGAATTTTGCGTCATTTCCAAACCTGAAGTCGCAACCCCACCAGCATTGGACGCTTTCCCCGGAGAGAAAAGAACTTTGCTGTCGAGGAAATAATTAATGGCTTCTAAGGTTGAAGGCATGTTCGCGGCTTCGCACACACAGATTACGCCGTTTTCAACCAATTTCTGCGCGTCTTCGAGGAAGAGCTCATTTTGCGTTGCGGCAGGAATCGCCACATCACATTTCACATCCCACGGTCTTTTTCCGGCGTGGAATTCTGCTTCCGGATATTTTTTAATATAATCTTCTGCTCTGTTATTGCCTGAGGAACGAAGTTCCAGTAAAGCGTGAATTTTCTCCCCGCTAATTCCGTCTTTATCATAAATATAACCGTCTGGACCGGAGATCGTAACCACCTTTCCGCCCAGTTCTTCCACTTTTTTCACTACACCCCACGCAACATTACCAAAGCCCGAAACGGTAACAGTTTTTCCTTTGAAATTTTCGCCGATGGTTTTCAACATTTGTTCTGCAAAATAAACCACGCCGTAACCGGTCGCTTCCGGACGGATAAGAGAACCGCCATAGGCTAAACCTTTTCCGGTAAGAACGCCTGTAAATTCGTTTCTGATCTTTTTGTACTGCCCAAATAAATAGCCGATCTCTCTCGCTCCAACTCCAATATCTCCCGCCGGAACATCGGTTTCAGGTCCGATATATTTGCATAATTCAGTCATGAACGCCTGGCAGAAACGCATCACCTCCATATCCGATTTACCCTGCGGATCAAAATCTGCACCTCCTTTTCCGCCACCCATAGGCAACGTAGTTAAAGAGTTTTTGAAAGTCTGCTCGAACGCCAGAAATTTAAGTACTGATAAATTAACGGTGGGATGGAAGCGGATGCCACCTTTATAAGGACCGATCGCCGAGTTCATTTGAATTCTAAAACCTCGGTTTACCTGAATTTCGCCACTGTCGTCAACCCATGGAATACGGAAAATAATTGTTCTTTCGGGCTCGGCCATTCTTTCCAAAAGCTTCATGCCATTATATTCCGGACGGGTAGCAATAAAGGGAATTACAGTTACCGCAACTTCCTTTACAGCCTGTAGAAATTCAGGTTCGTTTGGATTTTTAGCTTCAATTTTAGAAATAAACTCCTGAATTTTTTGCTCGACGTTATAGTGTTCCATAAAAGGTTGATTATTATTGTCAACAAATTTAATTTTTTTTTCAAAACTTGCAAGATAAAATTTATGGATTGCCAAAATATTAATAAAATTCGGTTTTATTTTTATTAAATTGATAATTTTGAGATATATTGTAATGATAATTTAACGGTAATCCTAATTCAGTATATTTTTAAAAAGGAGGGATTGCTAAACTGCGAGGTATTGCCTGCCCGAAAGTGCTTTGATGAAACCCGAAATTTCAAGTTGAAGTAAATCCGGTAAAATTTTGTAGGCTGGGATGTCAATTTTCTCCGAGAGCTCGTCCAAAGAAATGGGCGTCGATCTATCGATGGCGCGGAAGATATTTTGCTGATTCTCCGAAAGTTGAAGGCGTATTTCAGAAGACGGAAACAGTTCGCCCATCTTCTCGCCTTCATTCGCCAGTCCGAGCTGTTTTACCAGGGAGGTAGCGGTGGAAATAATCCCTGCTTTGTTTTGGAAGATGAGGTGATTGCAGCCCTGGCTGTATTTATCGGTAATTTTTCCGGGCAGGGCATAGACTTCGCGGTTATAATTTAAGGCAAAGGTGGCCGTACTAATGGAGCCGCCGCCGAAAGCAGTTTCTACCACAATTGTCGCGGGAGACAATCCTGCAATAACGCGGTTTCGTTGAATAAAATTTTCGCGGTCAGGCTTTTGAGAGGAATTGAATTCAGAAAAAAGAACGCCGCCTTCTTCCACAATTTTCTCTGCCAGTTTTCTGTTTTTCGATGGGTAAAGTGTGTGAAAACCGTGCGCTAAAACGGCGACAGTGGGAATATTATTTTCTAGCGAAACCTGGTGAACTTCTGTATCTACCCCTAGCGCCAAACCACTTACCGTTACCGCATTTTTTGATTTGAGTTCTCCCAGGAAATCATGTATAAAATGCTTGCCGTAGGAAGTGATGTTACGGGTGCCAACCAAACTCAGCGGTTTCAGAGACGGATCATAATCTCCTTTTTGGTACAGAACGGCAGGCGCGTCTTCGCATTCATGAAGCAAAAGCGGAAGGTCGTTTTGATGGCGGAGGTTGATTTTGATGTTATTTTTCTCACAGAATTTCAGTTCTTTTTCTGCGAATTCGAGATGCGCAGGATTGCCGATTTCCAAAGAAATTTTTTTCCCGATGCCGTAAATATTCTTTAAACCGGATTTGGAAAGTTCCCAGACTTCTTTGGCAGATCCTACTTCGCCGATGAGCTTACGGAATACAATATCGCCGATGAGCGGGCAATGTCGAAGAGCAACGGAATAAAGTGTTTCCTCGGAGAACATGGCGAATTTTTATCAAATGTATTTATTTTTTCCGAATTTCATCCAAATGATCCCAAATGTCATCTTTCTTTTTGTACGGAAGATCCAGAAAGTCGTCGGGGTGATTTTCCTTGTAATCCTGCCACAGTTTATCGTCCTTTTCGCTGTAATAATTAGGATATTCCCAAATGAAACGCACATTTTTCTCACCGCTTTTTCGAAACATGAACGCCATCATCATCCCAACAATAGCACCCGAAAGATGCGACTGCCAAGAGATTCTGCTCGGAACCTCGAGACGGGAGAAGAGTTCTTCGGGCATCACGCCCCAAATTAAACTTCCATAATAAAGTGCGACAACCAGCGAAACGGTGAGCAATTTCATATTCCACCGAAAAACACCGCTGAAAAAGAGGAAAAATGCTAAAGTATACACGATTCCACTGGCGCCGATTATGCAGACCTGATCGACTTCTCCCGTGAAAATATCTACCGGCGGTAGCAGCCAAACCAAAAGTGCCGTAACAAACCAACCTAAAAAAAATACTTTTTTGGCGATAAAGGGATAAAACTGAATCAGCAGGAAGATGAGAACGAAAATCGGAACCGAATTGCCAAAAATGTGCTCCAGGCTTCCATGTAAAAAAGGGGAGAAAAAAATTCCTTTCAGGCCGTAAGGATTCAGCGGAATAATTGCGCCACTGCAGCCATCGAACCAACCTAAATTTTGAAGCAGAAAACCCACCCACATTGCGGCTACCATCAGCGAAGCGTACAAAACAGCTTTGTAATTAAGGGTTTCTTTCAACATGCATTCATTTTGTCAAAACGGTTGCCAAAAATATTATTAAGTAAATATGGCTATAACTTTTAAAATAAAATGTGAAATCAGCCAAAAAGTAATAAAATTATAATTCGGAAGTTTTATGGTATTGTTTGTTTCACTTAAATTTGCGCACTATGAAAAAGGTTTTGTTTGTTATTTCTTTTCTGAGTATTTGGTCTGCTCTTCTGGCGCAAGAAGACCGACCTGTTTTAAAGGAGATCGATTCGATATCCCAACACCGATGGGATTTGATGGCACTCGATTTAGACAGTCTTGCGGATCCTAAACTGGTACAGTTCGACATGCATTTTAAAGACACGATTGTCATTCGCGACAAAGTGGTGATTTCCAACATTACCGAGGAGATTCCCGTGACGCCTTATAATATCATGAAAATGACAGGACCCATCAAGTGGTTTTATTACGGCCAAAACAATTTTGTGTTTAACCAGTCTTCTTTTTCGAACTGGAATTCGGGCGGGAACAACAATATCGGAATCATCGGTAAAATAAGATACAATTTAAGTTATAAAAAAGACAAGCATTTTCTGGACAATAACCTTAAACTCGGATATGGTTTTGTGGCTTCGCAGGGCGAAGCTTCGCGAAAGACAGAGGATTATATCGATTTGATGACGAACTATGGATACGATATCGGGAAGAATTTTTATCTCTCCACCGGTTTTCAATTTCTTTCCCAGTTCTCCGCCGGATATAATTATACCGAAACGCCGGATCCTGCTTTTAAGGACCGCATTTCGAGATTTATGGCGCCGGGCTATTTAAATGCCGGTCTGGGTATTTCCTATAACCCCAATGAAAATTTTCAGGTTATTTTCCGCCCTCTGAATGGTAAGTTTACGTTTGTTACCGATCCTTTTCTCCAAAAAGCGGGAAAATACGGTTTGGAAAAAGACGGCCAAAGCGTACGTTCGGAATTAGGAGCCTTGGTGAATATCCTCTACCGACTCAAGATTTACAAAGACATTAATTTTGTGAATCAGGTTAATTTTTTCAGCAATTATATTTTCCATCCGGAAAGAGTGGATATTGCCTATAATGGGACTTTAAATATTAGATTCAACAAGTTTATATCGACGGTGGTGAGTTTGGATCTGCTTTATGATCACGATCAAATTAAAAAGCTCCAGATGAAACAAACCCTCGGAGTCGGATTTTCCTATAATCTCGGCTTTGAAAATAAAGAGAAGAACAAGAAATTAATCAAACCTTTTGTCGTTGATTGATGCGCTGATATATAGAATTTTTTAGTGTACCACTTCCTTTGAGGCGGTATTTTTTTTAGACGTTCCAAAATTCCCGGTCCAGACTTCGGTACTGAATGGCTTCTGCGATGTGGCCGGAGTTTAGGTTTTCCGTGAGTTCCAGGTCCGCGATCGTGCGCGCTACTTTCAAAATCCGGTCGTAAGCCCGGGCGGAAAGGTTGAGTTTTTCCATAGCGACTTTGATTAAATTTTTCGAGGCTTCATCGAGGTCGCAAAACTTTTCAATTTCTTTTGGCCCCATCTGCGCATTGTAGTGAATGTCAGATTCTCTGTATCGTTCTGTTTGAATTTCTCTTGCCTTCAACACCCGGTTTCGGATCTCATCGCTTTGCTCGCCTTTTCTTTTGTCTGAAAGCTGGTCGAATTCTACTTTTTGAACTTCAATGTGAATGTCGATGCGGTCCAGAAGCGGCCCGGAAAGTTTGTTCATGTACCGCTGCATTTCAAACTGGGAAGACGTGTTGTTCGGATCATCCGGAAAATAACCGCTCGGGCTGGGATTCATGCTCGCCACCAGCATGAAGCTCGCCGGATAATTCACCGTGAATTTTGCGCGCGAAATAGTTACCTCGCGGTCCTCCAAAGGTTGGCGCATCACTTCGAGCACGGTTCTTTTAAACTCCGGCATTTCGTCTAAAAACAAAACGCCGTTATGAGCCAGGGAGATTTCTCCCGGTTGCGGATAGCTGCCACCGCCAACCAGGGCCACATCAGAAATGGTGTGGTGCGGGCTGCGAAAAGGACGAACGGTCATGAGCGAACTTTCGGTGCCGATTTTTCCCGCCACGGAATGGATTTTTGTGGTTTCCAGGGCTTCTTTCAAAGTCAGGGGTGGCAAAATGCTTGGGACCCGTTTTGCAAGCATGGTTTTGCCGCTTCCTGGCGGCCCGATCAAAATAATGTTGTGTCCGCCTGCCGCGGCAACTTCCATGGCGCGTTTGGCGGTTTCCTGGCCTTTGACCTCAGAAAAATCAAAAGGAAAAAAATTAATCTTATCCTGAAATTCTTTGCGAGTATCGAGCATCGTCCGTTCCAGCGGAATATCTGAATTAAAAAAATCGATGACTTCTTTTATATTTTCGATGCCGTACACTTCGAGCTGATCGACAATTGCGGCTTCTCGAATATTTTGTTTCGGTAAAATAATTCCTTTGAAACCTTCTTCGCGCGCTTTGATGGCAATGGGTAAAACCCCTTTAATAGGCAATAAACCGCCGTCCAGGGAAAGTTCGCCCATAATGATATATTCTGCTAAATGCTCAGCTTTAATTTGATCGGAAGCCGCGAGGATTCCTAAGGCGATACTAAGATCGTAGGCAGAACCTTCTTTGCGCAAATCGGCGGGCGCCATGTTAATCGTAATTTTTTTGCCGGGAATTTTGAAACCGACATTTTTCAGCGCCGCGGAAATCCGGTAGCTGCTTTCCTTGATGGCATTGTCGGGAAGGCCAACCAGGTGATAGCCAACGCCGGAAGTATCAATGTTAACCTCAATCGTAATCGTTTGCGCAGAAACGCCATAAATGGCACTTCCATAAACTTTCACCAGCATATTTTGTGTTTTGTATAAAATTAGTAAAATTTCGCCGATTGCTGGTGAAGTTTATTTTACCAATCTGAGGAACAACTTTGGTACGCATTTTTGGGGGTTGAGAAACAATCTTGTTGGACCGGACGACTTTAAGTTTTACAGCGTGGTATGTATATTGCCCCTTGCGTAGCGTATTTTAATGATTATTAAAGAAATCAATCATTAAGTACGAAGCAATTTAAACGATAGTACAATGAAATTTAACGTAAAAATAAACAGCGCAGCAACAATTGAAGAAATTGAAAATTACTGGCAAAATGAAGACTACAAAAATCTTCTGGGATTATTCGACTTTCCCGATGCGAATACCATTAAACCGGAGAATTTAAAGGAAATGCTTTTTATGGCGATTAGCGATTTTGAGCCGAACGAAGCCGCAAAAATATTTTTAACGTACAAGCTTTCGGAGCGCTTAAACGAAGGACAGATCGATCAAATGTCTAATGACATGCTTCTGGATAAAATCTGCGAAGAGTATCCGGAAATCGATTTGCATTTCGATCTGTTCAACATCAATCAATTATTATTCAAAGCGTACAACGGCAAATTTCCGAATGCCAAAGCCACGATGGTCAAATTTTCAAGCGAAGATACCGACAAACTGGAAGGAGAACTGACCAAAGAAATTATCTTGAAATCTTTGAACCGCGGACTTTCGGACAGTAACATCATCAAAAGACTTTTTTCCGAGCAAATGTCTACAAACCTGCATTTCGACGAAGCGGAAGATATTATCTGGACGCTGGATAAGGAAGAAGGAAATAACTTCACGTTTATCACCTCAGAATATTGGATCAATAAGGACGAAATTATCGCTTCCGAATTTGAAGGCGAATTCTTATTGGCCGACACATCGGCGGAGTAACCGATAATGGTAATAAAAACCCTCCGCAAAGTTGAAGTGCGAAAAAAATGGTTAAAAAAAACTCCTCTGTTTCCGGAGGAGTTTTGTGTGGGCGATACTGGGTTCGAACCAGCGACCTCTGCGATGTCAACGCAACGCTCTAAACCAACTGAGCTAACCGCCCGAAAAAAAAACTCCTCAGTTTCCTGAGAAGTTTTGGGTGGGCCCTGAGGGATTCGAACCCCCGACCCTCTGGGTGTAAACCAGATGCTCTGAACCAACTGAGCTAAGAGCCCGATTCCATTGTTTGATCTCTCAAATTTTGGTTCGGCAAATATACAAGTATTTTTTATTTCTCCAAATTATTTTTTAAAAATTCTCCTACTACAAAGTTGCTTCCGCCGATAAAAATCATTTCTTCTTTTTTAACATTCTGTTTTGCAGAAACATAGGCGTCGTGAACCTTATCAAAAATTTTATAATTAATTTTCGATTTTTTCAGCAAATCTTCATAATCCTGCGGATGCCGACCGCGATTGATGGCTGGTTTGGCAAAATAGAAAGTGGAGTCGGCCGGAAGAATCTGTAAAACCTCCTCGATTTTCTTGTCCGTTACGAAGCCCAAAATAATATGTTTGAATTTTGGTATGGCGTTAAGCTGCGAAAAAACCTCTTCCAAACCCGCCTGATTGTGCGCCGTATCGCAAATTGTTAATGGATCTTTCGAAAATTCGTACCAGCGGCCGATGAAATTGGTGTTGTTTTGGACGTTTAACAGACCGTTCTTAATGTTCGTTTCAGAAATTTCCAAACCGAGATCTTTTAATGAACTGATTAAAGCCAACGTTACTTTAATATTTTTCTGCTGATAATTTCCCCGCAGATCAGATTGTAAATCGGTTTCGATTTTTGTTGCATCGATGAATTCAGCCTTTTGTTCTGCGGCTTTTGCTTTGATGATGTTTTTCACCGTTAAATTTTCTGCGCCGGAAATCACCGAAATGTTTTGTTTGATGATTCCGGCTTTTTCCAACGCGATCTTTTCGATCGTTTCTCCCAGAATCTCCTGATGATCCAGCGCGACGTTTGTAATAGCGGAAACCAAGGGAGTAATAATATTGGTGGAATCTAATCTTCCGCCCAAGCCAACTTCAATGATCGCATAATCTACTTTTTTGCGGAAAAAATAGTCGAAAGCCATCACGGTCGTGAATTCGAAAAAGGAAGGCGTGATTTCTGGCGGAAGTTTTTTTAGTTTTTGAATGAATTCAAAGACGAATTCTTTATCACAATTTTCGCCGTTGATTTTAATTCTTTCTGTAAAATCGATGAGGTGCGGTGAATTATAGAGACCGGTTTTGTAGCCGGCTTCTTGCAGCACAGAAGCGAGCATATTGCTCGTCGAACCTTTGCCATTGGTTCCGCCGATGTGAATGGTTTTTATTTTTTCCTGCGGATTGCCGAAAAATTCGCAGAGTTGCGTAATGTTTTCCAGGCCGGGTTTGTATGCGGTTTTGCCCACCATTTGATAATTCGGCAGTTGCTGAAAAAGCCAGTCGAGCGCGTCCTGATATTGCTGAGGTGTCATGGTGCAAAATTCCCAAAAAATTTCCGGTTTGAAGAAAGAAATCTGACTTTTAAAAAAATCACTTCGAAAAATGTGGAATCGCGCCCCTGATTGAACGGTCTGTTTGAGCTCTTTTTATTATTTTTCCGCAGGAAAATAATAAAAAAGCGAGTAGTGAAAGCAGGGATTTGGCGCCCCAATAAAAAGAAATATGCTAAAAAGTAATTTGATAAACGCCGGTAGAAGAGGTGTTTGCGCGTTCGGCTTTCACGTATCTTTTCACCCACGAAATGGAATTGGAGGCAACGCAGGCATCGGAAATACCGCTTAAGCGCCGCGCAGAAACTACATTTCCGGCTTTGTCTACGGTATAGGAAATATTAATGGTGCCACTCGCCGTGCAGGTGTGCGAAGGTTGTGCGCCGCCGCGACCCATGGTGCCGGGAATGAAACCGACGAGTTTGCGGTCCACACCTATTTTGCTGTCGCCATTTCCGTCGCCGCCCAGCGGATCTCCCGCATTTCCGGTGGTGCCGTTGGTTCCCTGGGAGCCGGGTTTTGTGCCGCGACCTTTCAGCAAATTACCAATGGCTGCAGTGCCTTTTCCATCGCCGGTGCCGGTTTTCGAATTGGCTTTGGTGGCTTTCGCCGCGGAGGTTTTTGCGGGTGTCGATTTCGTAGGGCTGGGTTTGGTGGCGGTTTTCGCGACCTTTTCAACTTTTGGGGCAGAAACTTTCGTGTTCTGTCCTGTTAAAACTTTTTCTTTCGCAACGGGTTGCGCGGTTTCTACTTTGGGTTGGGGAACGGTTTCAGGAACTTCGGTTTCGGTGTTTGCAGCTAAACTTCCCTCCTGATTTGCGGGCTCTTCGAGATTGGCGCCGTTTTGATTGTCGCCGAAATTGATGAGCATCGTCGTGATCTGCTCCGGCTTTTCGGTTATTTTGGTGAATTTGTAAAAGAAAATTCCTAAAAATACCAAAAGCGACACAAGGACCGTTAGCACAGCGCTTTTCCTTTTGTCTTTCTCCTGATTTTTTTTATGTTGAATTATATAATCCATTTGGTAAAATTCTTTTTCAGAAATTATTTAAATCTATTCCTGCGTGGTCGCAATGGCTAAATTATAATGATGCGTTTCTGCGATTCCCATAACGAAAACCACGTCTTTGTGTCTCGTATTTTCATCGGCGCGGATGGTGAAGGAAGGATTGGTTTCGTCTTTCAACGCGTTCACCAACTGGCTTTCCAGGGCTTCTTTCGGAATTTCTTTATCGTTGATGAAATATTTGCCATCTTCTTTAATGGTTACGGTGGAAGTGTCCTGAACGTTAGGATTCGTGGCGTCGGCCTTTGGAAGGTTCACATCGATGGCGCTTTGGCTGATGGCGGAACTCGTGATCATAAAAAAGATCAGCAACAGAAAGATAATATCTGTCATCGAAGCCATGCTGAATTCGGCGTTCACTCTGTTTCTGCGTTTCAATTCCATTATAGCGGTTTGTTTAGAGCGTCCAGAAATTCGTTAACGTGGGTTTGAATTTTCAACACCAAACGGTCTACATTCGTCACCAAAATATTATAGAAAAAGTAGGCGGGAATACCGATGAATAAACCGACGGCAGTGGTTGCCATGGCTGTATAGATTCCGGAAGCCAGTAATTTGGGACTTACGGCGCCAGTAACATTTGATATTTCGAAAAAAGCCATGATCATTCCGACCACGGTCCCCAGAAAGCCGAGCATCGGTGCGGCTCCGGAAGCGGAGGCCAGGATATTCAGATTTTTTTCGAGTTTGGAAACTTCGAGTTGACCCTGGTTTTGCATCGCGTTGGAAATGTCGGAAATTGGCCGTCCGATTCTTGCCAAACCTTTTTCAATCATCCGGGCTTCGGGAGAATCTATGGTTTTACAGTAATCCACCGCCGTTTGAATTTTACCTTCCTGCACAAAATCTTTAATGTTTTCGAGGAAATTAGGTGTGGCTTTTGAAGCTCTTTTGATGAAGAAAAATCTTTCCAAAAAGATATAAAGCGCTAAAATCCCGAGGAGAAAAATAGCAATCATAATCACGTTTCCGACGATGCCGCCGCTGAAGAGGATTTCCCAAAGAGAAAAAATGTGTTTTTCGGTCGTGGTATTAATTACTGGAGTAGGTGTTTGTAAAAACATTTTTTAGTTTTTGATATTAAAATTGAACGGCAAAATTACCTTAATAGTATAGATTTTAAGGAGTTTTGCAGCATTAGTGGCGAAAATGAGAGATTAATCTTCATCTACCTCAATAAGATCCGGCTTGAAGTCGCATTTGAGCTGAAACGGAATTGGGTCGCCCGAACCCGTGTAAAAATCATCGATATTGCCCTTCCAAAAGAGTTGGAGCTCGTCTTCGGTGTTTTTATCGAAGGCGAGTTTGCTTTCGTAAAGGTAGGCATCTTCGTCATCAAAAAGATCAACTTCGGTGTAGGTATCAATTTGGGAATCCTGAATATCGAACGTTTTTCCCGCCAGTTCGGCGTCCTCGATGGGAAATTCGATAATTGTCATCGAGAGTTGCGGAAAATTATATTGTAAAGAATCATCATCAACATGGTCTAAAGAATCATCGGTAATGATCTCAACTTCCAGAAAATGTTTTTTGTTGCTGTAAACCGCTTTGCAGTAAGTGCTTTTGATGTTATATTTAAGGGTTTCTTCAGGATGGTAGATTTTTAAAATCCCTTTCATTTTTTTTGAGAAAAAAAGTGTTAAATAATTGATTTTGAAACTGATTCAACAAAGATAAAAAATTGATTGATAGTGCAAAATGTTTTCGCTTATTTTTAAAGCCGGCAGGCCGAAAAGGCAGAGCAAACCCCACTAGAGTCGCTTTTAATGCTGCTGTGGTTTAGCTCTTTGGAAAAAATTTTGGTGCCATAATTTTAACGCTAAAACTTTAAACAAAAACAATTAATTTAGCCTTTTCAAAATACGACTATGAAAAACCTTCTTTATAAAACGCTTTTCTTTTTCTCTTTAGCCGGGAGCTTGATCTCCTGTAAAAAATCGGATTCTCCTATAACCAAAGAAACTCCAGTGGAACTCGATTCTATTGCGGCGAATTATTATGAACAGTATCTTAAATTATATCCGCTGGAAGCTACGGCCCAGGGCGATGTGCGCTATAATGACCAACTGCCCATTAATATCGACAGGGATTTTATTTCGGGGGAAATTTCCTTTTATAATTCGGTGCAGACACAGCTCAGAAAAGTGGATTACAAAGGTCTGAGCGACGAAGATAAAACGGTTTATAATGTTTTGGATTATACCTTAAAAGATAAGATTGAACGGTATGCCTATCATCCCGAATACATTCCATTCACCCAATTTGGCGGTCTGCCGCTGGATTTTCCTTTGTTGGGAAGTGCGGAAGGAAGCCAGCCCTGTAAAACAGAAAAAGATTATGAAGACTGGTTGAAACGTACCGAGAAATTCCCGGAATGGATGGATGCTGCTATTGAAAATTTCAAAGAGGGAATTGCCGCACAATATGTGCTGCCGAAAAAGCTGGTTGCGAAAATGATTCCGCAAATGAAAGCGGAAGAATTAATTTCACCGGAATTTTCGAAAAATATTTTCTATGGTCCTGTTAATAAATTTCCGACGAATTTCACGGCGGCGCAACGGGAGAAATTTACGAAAAGGTATCAGGAAATGATCACTACGAAGATTATTCCGAGTTACAGTAAGATGGCGAACTTTTTGGAGACGGAATATCTGCCCAAAGCCCGAAGTTCCGACGGAATAAATGCCTTGCCGCGCGGAAATGATATTTATGCCTATTATGCTAAAAGCTGGACAACAACCAGCAAAACGCCTGCCGAAATTAATAAAACAGGATTGGAACAGGTTGCCATGCTCCGCGCAGAAATGGAAAAGGTGAAACAACAAGTAGGCTTCAAAGGAACGGTGGAAGAATTTATCACTTTCGTTAAAACGGATCCGAAAGCGATGCCGTACAAAACGGACAAAGAAGTCATCGGAGCCTTTAACGGAATTTTAAAAACCATCACGCCAAAACTGAAGTCTATGTTTGGCGTCACTCCCAAAACTCCTTTTGAAATTCGACAGACCGAAAAATTCCGCGAAAAAAGTGCCAGTGCAGAATATATTCCCGGAACTCCCGATGGAAAAAGACCGGGTATTTTTTACATTCCACTTCCTGACCCCACCAAATTTAACGTAACCTCCGGCATGGAATCTTTATTCCTTCACGAGGCAATTCCAGGACATCATTATCAGATTTCTTTGCAGCAGGAAAACACCGCACTGCCGAAATTTATGCGGTTCGGCTGGTTTGGTGCGTATGGCGAAGGATGGGCGCATTACTGCGAAACGCTCGGGCCTGAATTGGGTTTGTACACCGATCCGTATCAGAAAATGGGTTATTTAAGCGATCAAATGTTACGTGCCGTAAGGCTTGTGGTAGATACGGGACTTCACACAGGGAAAATGACGAGAGAAGAGGCGATTACGTACTTTCTGAGCAATATTTCTTATGATGATGCCAGCGCAACCGCGGAAGTGGAGCGTTATATGGCAATTCCGGGTCAGGCCTTATCGTACAAGATTGGCGCGCTGAAGATTCGCGAGTTAAGAGATCAATACCAAAAACAGTTAGGCGCAAAATTCAGTTTGGCGAAATTTCACGACGAGTTACTGAATCAGGGTTGCTTGCCTTTAGATGTTCTGAACCGGAAAATGGAAATCTGGGCAAAAAAGCAGTAGAATATAAGCTTGCAACTTTAGAAACGAAAAGTTCAGTGTGTAGCTTGCGGATAAAGGTTTTGAGGGATGATCCCGTAAGCCAAAGTCGGAATGTTATGAAATACCGATAATTGGAGTTGCACAATTGACTTTATTTTTCCTGCGGCAAGAATAACATTTTCGTTAAGAAATCTTTCTCCTGATTGCCGCGCGCCGGCGAATATTCGCGCCCATAAAAAATAATCTGCAGATGAACTTTGTTCCAGGTGCTTCTCGGAAAAATTTTCTTCGCGTCCTTTTCAGTTTCCACGACATTTTTTCCGGACGTCAGTTTCCATTGGGTCATCAGGCGGTGAATATGGGTGTCCACCGGAAACGCGGGCTCTCCAAACGCCTGACTCATCACCACGGACGCCGTTTTGTGTCCAACGCCGGGAAGCGCCTCCAGTTCTTCAAAAGTCTGCGGGACAATGCCGTCATGCCGTTCGACCAGGAGTTCCGCCATGCGCTTGAGATTTCTGGCTTTCGTATTGGCTAAGCCGATTTCTTTAATTAAATATTTAATTTCCTCAACCCCTAAATCCTTCATCTTAAAAGGATCGCCCGCGACTTCGAAAAGCTTGCCGGAGATCTGGTTCACTTTTTTATCGGTTGTTTGGGCCGAAAGTGCAACGGCGACAAGGAGCGTAAAAGGATCGGTGTGATCGAGCGGAATAGGAACTTCGGGATATAATTTTTCCAGTTCCGTCAGGATGATCGCTGCTCTTTGCTTTTTCGTCATTTTAAGTTTAAATTTGAACAAAATTAAGCATTATGTTGAAAGTAGGCGACCGATTACCGGAATTCGAAAGTGTAAATCAAGACGGCGAAACCGTGAAATCAGGTGATTTTTCCGGGAAAAAACTCGTTGTTTTCTTTTATCCGAAGGCCAATACACCGGGCTGTACAGCGGAAGCGTGTGATTTGAATGATAATATTTTAGTTTTAAAGAGGGAAGGTTACCAATTATTAGGTGTTTCTGCAGATGCCGTGAAAGCGCAGAAGAAATTTCACGAGAAATTTGGCTTTCAATATCCCTTACTCGCAGATGAAGACAAAGAGGTCATCGAAAAATTTGGCGTGTGGCAACTGAAAAAATTCATGGGTAGAGAATTCATGGGAATTCTACGTACGACTTTTATTTTTGATGAAAACGGCATTTGTACAAGAGTGATCGACAAAGTGAAAACGAAAGAAGCTGCTGCTCAAATTTTTGAAAGTAATTAAGCACAAATTCTTTTTAACCACAAAAGTCACAAAATTTTATAAGTAAAATTTACCTCTTAAAGTTCGAAAGATCTGTCTAATCAGTGGAATTCGGTAGAATATAGAAATTTAGCCCAACATGCGCTGCGCTTTTTTTACGCCTTCCGTTAAAATATCGATCTCTCCAAAAGTATTGTAAACGGCGAAACTCGCACGCACCGTTCCCGCAATCTTAAAGTATTCCATAATCGGTTGCGTACAATGATGTCCTGTTCTCACGGCAATTCCGAGTTTATCGAGGATCATTCCAACATCAGAAGCAATTCCGATTCCTTCCAAATTAAAAGAAATTACACCCGTTCGGGCGGCTTTTTCACCGTATATTTTTAAACCTTCAATCTGCAGCAGTTTTTTCTGCGCATAATCGAGCAAGGCTTTTTCATGTGTCTGAATATGCTCATGACCAATACTTTCAATAAAATCTACGGCGGCTCCCAAAGCGATATTTCCACCAACGTTGGGCGTTCCGGCTTCAAATTTAAAAGGCAGATCAGCGTAGGTTGTTTTTTCAAAAGAACACGTCGCGATCATCTCGCCACCACCGTGAAAAGGCTGGATTTTCCGTAGAATTTCTTCCTTGCCGTACAGAATTCCGGTTCCCATCGGCGCGTACATTTTATGTCCGGAGAAGACAAAAAAGTCACAATCCATCTGTTGAACATCGATCTTAAAATGCGGCACCGACTGTGCGCCATCAATAACGATGATCGCATCGGATTTCGCGCGTGTTTTTGCGATAATTTCTTCGATGGGATTGATGACTCCCAAAGCGTTGGAAACCTGATTTAGGGAGATGATTTTGGTTTTTTCGCTTAAATTTTCATCTAAAAAATCCAGCTGAAGAACTCCGTTTTCGTCCATCGGAATCACTTTCAGTTTGGCGCCGGTTCTTTCGCAAAGCATTTGCCACGGAACAATATTCGAGTGGTGCTCCAGATAAGAAATTAGGATCTCATCGTTCTCCTGGATCATTGTAGTTAACGAAAAGGCGATAAGGTTGATCCCTTCCGTCGTTCCTTTCGTGAAAATAACTTCAAAATCATTCTTTGCATTGATGAATTTCTGAATTTTCCGGCGCGAAAGTTCCATTTGTTCCGTCGCCAGCTGACTCAATGTATGAATGCCACGATGAACATTCGCGTTGATTTCCGAATAATATCGCTCCCAACTTTGTAGAACAGAGATCGGTTTTTGCGACGTAGCCGCATTATCCAGATAAACCAGAGGCTTATTATTTACTTTTTGCGTAAGAATAGGAAACTGACTGCGAATATTTTGTAGGTCGAACATGTTGCTTATTTAGAATCCTTCAAATTTACGGAAATTAAATTTGAATATTTTGCAGAAAATTATCGAAAACTTTTCACCACTTCATTCACCAGAAATGCAACCTGTTGCGGCCGGCCTTTCGCATCTTTGGGTTGATCTTTGTAAGTTCCGGTGCGTACGATAACCATCTCCTGTTCCGGAATAACAATAATGTATTGTCCGTATAAACCCCAAAAATAATAATGTTTAACGGGCGCGTCGTAGTTAATCCAAAGACCCATTCCGTAAGCGCCGCCGCTAAGTTTGGTTGGTGTTCGCATTTGTTTCAGAAAATTCATATTGAGAACCTGGTCTTCGCCAACTTTTCCATCATTTAAAAAAAGCTGACCCAATTTCGCAAAATCCCGTGCACTGGAATTGATGCAGCAAAACGTTTTTTCCATGCCGAAATCATCGGTGTTCCAATCTGCATTTTGCGTCATGCCCAAAGGTTGCCACAATTTTTCGGAGGCATACTGCGCAAGGGTTCTGTTCATCGATTTTCTGAGGGCAAATCCCAAAAGTTGAGTGGCTCCCGACTGATACTCGAATTTTGTGCCCGGCTCATTTTTGAAACCGCGCAGAAGAACAGCTTCTTCCAAAGATTTCCCGTAGTACGCTTTGGCATTTTGGAGGAACGGATTTTTATAATCTTCGTTCCAGTTGAGCCCGGCTTCCATTTTTGCCAGATCACCGATGGTTAAATGATTACCGAATTCCACATTTGAATAATTTTCAAAAAAATCCGCATATTTCTGGCTTAAACTTTTGATTTTCTTTTCTTCAATCGCTTTCCCCAAAAGCATTACGGTAACCGCTTTCGCCATGGAAAATGAATTCGTTTTAGAATCCTGGGTGTAGCCATTCCAGTATTCTTCGTGCAATAACTTGCCCTTCCTGATAATTAAAAAAGAGGCTGTATTCGATTGTTTCAGGTCTTCAACTACCCCTTTCGGCAAAGGATTTTTATTGTACAACGAATCGAGCTCCCACGGAACTGCTTTTCCTTTCGCGATTACGTGCGATTTGAAATGGATGCCGTCGTCGATCGTGGAGCCGCTTTCTCCGCGGAAATAGGTTTGCCGGATTCCGCGAAAAAGATAATCGTAGCCAAAGGCGTAGGTGAGCGCAATAAGCACGGCAAGGGAAAGCAAAACACCCTGAATCGTTTTTTTTATCATACCAAAAGTCTGGCTACAAAATTAGGACTTAAAATCTTAATCAAATTTTTCTAAAAACAGAAGCAATCGTTTGGTCTTTCACGAGAAAAGTTCCGAATGGCTCCGGAACTTTTAATAAAAATATTTTTGCAATCTTAAATCTTCGAAAGCAGGTTTCGGAAATTGGTCTTCTCATCGATGATTCTTCGCAAATCTGCGACAGCAACTCTTTCCTGTTTCATCGTATCTCTGTCACGCAGAGTCACCGTGTCGTCGGTCAAAGTATCGTGGTCCACCGTAATACAGAACGGTGTTCCGATGGCGTCCTGACGTCTGTAACGTTTCCCGATGCTGTCTTTATCTTCGTAAATCATATTGAAATCATATTTCAGTTCGTTGAAGATCTTTTCGCCGTATTCGCCTAGACCGTCTTTTTTCATTAAAGGTAAAATCGCCGCTTTCACGGGAGCTAAAGCCGGCGGAAGAGAAAGAACTGTTCTTTCTGAACCGTCTTCTAAAATTTCATCTTTCAAACAATTTGAAAAAATTGCGAGGAATAATCGGTCCAAACCAACCGAAGTTTCCACGACATAAGGAACATAGTTTTCATTTCTTTCGGCATCAAAATACTGGAGTTTACGGCCGGAATGTTTTTCGTGCGCGCTCAGATCGAAATCGGTTCGGGAGTGAATACCTTCCAGTTCTTTAAATCCAAACGGAAATTTGAACTCGATATCTGCCGCAGCATTTGCGTAATGTGCGAGTTTTTCGTGATCGTGGAATTTATAGTTTTCAGCACCTAAACCTAAAGCCAAATGCCAGTTTAAGCGTTTCTCTTTCCACATTTCATAGAAACCTATTTCTGTTCCCGGCGGTACAAAAAACTGCATTTCCATTTGTTCAAATTCACGCATTCTGAAAATAAACTGCCGCGCAACAATCTCATTTCGAAAGGCTTTTCCGATCTGGGCAATTCCGAAAGGCAATTTAAGGCGGGAAGTTTTCTGAACGTTCAAAAAGTTTACAAAAATTCCCTGCGCCGTTTCCGGTCTTAAATATAAATCCGTCGCAGAATCTGCAGAAGCGCCGAGTTTCGTTCCGAACATCAAGTTGAACTGACGGACATCGGTCCAGTTTTTCGAACCCGTGTCAGGATCCGCAATTTCCAGTTCTTCAATCAAGGCTTTCACATCGGCAAGATCTTCAGATTCTAAAGATTTCGCCATTCTGGAAAGGATGGTTTTTTGCTTTTCACGGTATTCTAAAACGCGTGGGTTCGTGCTCTCAAATTCATTTTTATCGAAAGCCTCGCCGAATCTTTTGGCGGCTTTATCGATTTCTTTTTGCGCTTTCTCTTCTAATTTGGCACAGTAATCTTCCAGCAAAACATCGGCTCTGAAACGTTTTTTTGAATCTTTGTTATCAATTAAAGGATCATTAAAGGCGTCGACGTGACCAGAAGCTTTCCAAATGGTCGGATGCATAAAAATTGCGGAATCGATGCCCACAATGTTGTCGTTCAGCTGCACCATTGCTTTCCACCAATATTGTTTGATGTTGTTTTTCAGTTCCGCCCCATTTTGTCCATAATCGTAAATCGCGGAAAGACCGTCGTAAATTTCACTGGAAGGAAAAATAAAACCATATTCTTTTGCGTGCGAGATCAATTTTTTGAAAACATCTTCCTGTTTTGCCATCGTTGTTAGAATTTGTGCAAAAATAGGGAAATTTATTGTATTTTTTTGGAGCCGGGAACCTGCTCTACACTCTATCTTTTTTATTTTTTGCCGCACTTTTCCCGCACCGAAAAATAAAAAAGGATGCCGTTTCGATCAGGGCTATTGGGCTCTCTTTTTAAAATAAAAGTATCGTTATAATTCAGTAAATTTGTCAAACTTTTCTTTCATGTACAAATCCCTAATTCGCCCGATTCTTTTCAACTTCGATCCGGAAGAAGTTCATTATTTTACTTTTTCTGTTCTGAAGAAATTTCCTTTTTTAGCAAAAATTTTTCTTCCAAAACCGATTGTAGACAAAAGACTGGAACGTGAAGTTTTTGGCTTGAAATTTAAAAATCCCGTCGGTTTAGCCGCAGGTTTTGATAAAGATGCGAAAATGTTCCACGAACTTTCCGATTTGGGATTTGGCTTTATCGAAATCGGAACTTTAACGCCGAAAGGGCAGGAAGGAAATCCGAAGAAAAGACTCTTCCGTTTGAAAGAAGATGCTGCCATCGTCAACCGGATGGGGTTCAATAATGGCGGCGTAGACGCAGCTGTTGAAAGATTGAAGAAAAATAAAAATGTTCTGATCGGCGGAAACATCGGAAAAAATAAAGCGACGGCCAACGAAGAAGCGGTCAACGATTACATCATCTGTTTCGAAAAATTATTTCCGGTGGTGGATTATTTTGTGGTGAATGTAAGTTCGCCAAACACGCCCAATCTTCGCGAACTTCAGGATAAAGAACCTTTAACCAGACTTTTGGGAACGCTTCAGGAACTCAATTCAAAAAAAGAAAAGCCAAAACCCATTCTTTTAAAAATTGCACCAGATTTAAGCGATGATCAACTTTTGGATATTATTGATATTGTGAAAGAAACTCAGATCGCAGGCGTAATCGCAACAAATACCACGCTTTCACGCGAAAATTTAACTTCCGAAAACAAAAAAGAAACGGGTGGACTTTCGGGGAAACCTTTAGCAAAACGTTCCACAGAAGTCATCCGATTTCTCTTCGAAAAAAGTGGAAAAGCTTTTCCTATTATCGGGGTAGGCGGAATTCATTCAGCAGAAGACGCTTTGGAAAAACTTGATGCCGGCGCAAGTCTGGTGCAATTGTACACGGGATTTATTTATGAAGGTCCGGCGCTGATTCGGGAAATTAACAGGAAATTACTTAAAAATTATAGCTGAGCGCACAACCAGTCCCCGTCCAGTCGAATTGATAAAAGTTTTGAGATTTTGGGGCAAAAGTATTCTCCGTTTTTACGCCTTTCTTCACTTTATTGCTTCCGATAATTGCAAGTGGAACCGCGACTGCAACTAAGCCGATTCCGAATCCCACGTAGGTCCAGCCGGGGTTTTTGATTTCACTTTTTATATACTGCCCAGTATAGGGATCAAAAAATCCGCTCGATTTTTTGTGGGAAAGTGCGCTTGGAAGCCCTGCACCTACCAATAAGCCACCGGCAAAACCTAAAATATTTCCCGCAGTTTGGTACCCGCGACCTTCTTTAATATACGCTTTCGAAACAGGATTTTGAAACTGTGTTTTATATTCGGACATTTTATATTCTACGCCATTTTTTACAAATTTTCTGCCGCTTTTCGACAAAGTTATTTCCTGGGAAAAAGAGACGCAAAACAATAATAACGTCAATAAAATAGAGATTTTTTTCATAATTTTTTTGGAAAGATATTAAAATTTTAGATAAAGAAATTGGTAATGGTGTAAATTACCAGGCCTACCAGTCCCCCGACAATGGTTCCGTTCACACGGATAAACTGCAAATCCTTACCAACTTCCAGCTCCAGTTTTTCGCTGAGTTCTTTTCCTTCCCAATTTCCCACCGTAGAACTGATTAAAGCGCCGAACTGATGCGTGTTTTTGAGAATATATTTATAAGCCGTTACGCGGACCCAATGGTCAATTTTGTTTTGAAATTTCTCGTCCGTCTTTAAATTGTTCGACAGTTCCGCCAAATTTTTCTGAATGTATTTTTTGAGGGACGACTGTTCTTCTTCCAGTTCTTTGGACAACGATTTTTTAATGGAATTCCAAATGTCCGTCGAATACTGCGCAATCTTTTCTTCTTTCAGAACATCATTTTTGATATTCCGAAATTCTTCGGCCCATTTTTCTTCGGTTTGAATTTCTTTTGAAAATTCATATAATTTCTGCGTGATTTCCGCCCGCAGAGAATGATCTTCGTTCAGTTCCACTTCTTCAAAATATTTGGAAAGCCCTTTTGTAATTTTGTCCGCGATGCCATCATCCACAAATTTCGGAACAAGGAAAAAACTTTCACTTTTTACGCGCTCTTTCACGAGTTGCTGGTTGTTCAGAACATATTCTTTAATCTGTTTGGAGAGATTCGTAACAAAGCGCTGATGGTCTTTTTTATCTAAAATATATTCGAGTCCGTTGCCGATGATTTCGTTAAACTTCAGATCATCCGACATTTCTTTGGCCTTTTTCCCGATAAAATTAACGACTTCTGCATCATCCAGTTTATTTAGAATATCCAAAACGATGGTAGAAACTTCTTTCATTAAATTTTCCTGGTTGCGTTCTTTGGACAGCCAATCGCCCACAAAAGCGGAGATTTTAATTTTTTGAATGTAAGGACGGATGTTTTCCGGGGAAAGAAAATTTTCCACGACGAAATTCCCCAGATTATCGCCGATTCTTTCTTTGCTGTTTTCAATTAAATTGGTGTGCGGAATTTTTATCCCAAGCGGATAATGAAAAAGCGCGGTAACGGCAAACCAGTCTGCCAAAGCTCCCACCATGGCGGCTTCGGAAAAAGCCCGGAGGTAACCGATCCAATGCGCGGGATTTTTCTTTTCTAAAATCGTCATCCCTACAAAAATAAGGGCCATCAGGACAAAAAGTCCCGTGGCAAACATTTTAAAATTCCGTAGCTGAATTTTCTTTTCGTCGTCGTTCATCTGTTCTGTATTGAGGCTTTCAATTTTGTCGCGGTTAAATTACAAAAAAGTTACACGTTAATATCGGGGCGTGGCAAACCTTTTGTTGCTAAAACTCGTATTTTATGTTGTATTCCTTTTCTTAAAGGCGAAAAATTTCAATTCTAATTTTTCATCAATACGATTCTCAAGATACAATTTAATATAAAAATTTTATGAAAGCAATCCTCTTTATATTCTTCTGCCTTTCAATGCAGATGTGTTCCCAAGTTAAACAAGCCGAAAAATCTAACTCCATAAAAAATTCAACCTCAATGGAAAATTCAAGTACTAAAAAAGAAAATCCTTATTATTCCCGCACAGACCGCACGAAACTAAATGTTCCGAATTCCGAATGGAAAAAAATATTGGATCACGAAGTTTATGCGGTAGCGCGTGAAGCCGAAACGGAAAGACCGGGAACCGGTAAATATAACCAGTTTGATGAGTTAGGCGAATATTACTGCGTGGTATGTGGAAATCACCTTTTCCGCTCAGATTCTAAATTTTCTTCTACCTGCGGTTGGCCAAGTTTTTTCGAAGCAGATAAAGAAGGTGTGTCGTACAAAAGAGATTCGTCTTACGGCATGGAAAGAACAGAGGTGCTCTGTAAACGTTGCGATTCGCATTTAGGTCACGTCTTTAACGATGGTCCTGCGCCAACCGGAACGCGATTCTGTATGAATTCTGTCAGCCTCGAATTTGTACCGGATTCGAAAGTGGCAGATGCGAAATAATAATTAAATATTTGATCTTGACCAATAGATTTTTTGCTGAAAATCTCCACTACTTCTAATTCTGTAATTAGAAACATTAAATTTTTATTCTCTTAGATCATGCTGGAACATTTTTACACCTGTCCCTATTGTTGGGAAGAAATTTCTGCTCTTTTAGATCCTTCCGTTTCTCATCAGACGTACATTGAAGATTGCGAAGTTTGTTGCAATCCTATCGAATTGCAGGTCAGCTTTGAAAATGAAGAATTGGTGGGCTTTGAAGCGCGGGATATCGAACAGTAAATACCAAAAAACATTTCAATTAAGTAATTCCGAAAGTTGAATTCTTCGGCAATTTTAAAAATAAATAAAATGCAGCCCTTAGAAGCTGCATTTTTTATGATCTCTTTTCTGAAAAGCACTAAGTTAACGGCGCTCCAACTTGCAGATCGCAGCGGTGATGCGGTTCGCCATGCGCCGGGTTTAAGGCGGGCTTCGGTCCGGTTGCCTGAACGGGCAAAGTTGAAGACGTAACCGACGGCGACATCGGACTGGTGTTAAAATTGTTAGCCGGCGTCTGCTGCTGAATCGCCTGCGGAGCGGCAGCCTGCTGCGGTGCGCTGTCGATAGGCGCTCCTACCGCGATGTCACACCGGTGAAAAGGTTCGCCATGCGCGGGATTTAAAGCCGGTTTTACAGCAGAATTATTTTGCGCAACCGAAGTTTCAGGTGTCAAAACTGCCGCATCGGTGGTGGAGGTGCTGTCTACAGTTGTACTTACAGAATCAGCCGTTGGCGTAACTGAATTGTTTTCCTGTGTTGTCAAAGATTTTTTTTCGCACGACATCATGAGTGCTGCGCTCGCTATCAATAAGGGTATTATTTTCATTTTCTACTTTTTTCAAAAATAAGAAATTTTATTATAAGGTAAAGTCTACGCCAACGTACACGTTCGCGGACATGATGGGCGCGTAAACCATTCCCGCATCAAAGTAGTTGCCGAAAGGGTTTTGCGCATCGAGGATCGGATTTTTCTGCGTATAGCCTGTCAAATTTTCTCCGCCCAGATAAACGCGCATATTTTTGGTGAAATTTCTAGAAATCTGCGCATTCAGCGTGGCGTAACCTTTCGAATATGCCGGTAAACGGTATTCGCTGGGATTAAGATTTAAGTTCGGCAGTTTTTGTCGCCCAATTAACTGAAGCGTTGTGTCGAGATTCCAAAAAGCGCCTTTTCCGGTTTTACTGGTGGAGTAGGACGCATTAAAAAAACCTCTGTTTTTCGCCATAAACGGAATCTCTCGTTCTCCGCCTATGAAGTCGGCCCGAACATCATAGTATTTATATGCGAGGCGGATTTCTAAATTTCTCGCGGGAGCGAAATCCAGTTGGGTTTGCAGACTGTTTGCGAAGGAATTGCCCTCCAAATTATAGAAAACAATTTTTTGGGGCGAAACATCCAGATCGGTCAAAACCTGATTTTGGAAATCTGTCCTGAAGAAATCTGCCACCAAAGTCGCTTTCCTGTTGAATAATTTGAATTCCTGTTGTAAACTCGCGCCGTAGTTCCAGGCAATTTCCGGCTTTAGACCGTAAGTTTTTCCGCCATTTTCCAAGATTTCAATTTCTCGGTTGGACGCGAAATACTGCTGACTTTCGGCGAAAATATTAGCGGTTCGGAAACCCCGTCCTG